>NC_008268.1:2766000-3070000 GCF_000014565.1 Rhodococcus jostii RHA1
CCAATGACTGGTGCGGCGGGCGATCGGAGAAAAGACGGCGGACACGACTTCTAGCCTTCGCAGCAGTGCTTCGCGGTGCTCGCCGGCACGTCCAGCGCGGGGTTGCGGTCGAAGAATCCGACCGGCTTCAGCGTGAACCCGGCATAGTCGACCGGCATGACCGGCCAGTCCTCGGGCCGGGGGAAGTGCGTCAGCCCGAACGTGTGCCACAGCACCAGGTCTTCGCCCTCGATGTCCCGGTTGCCCGCCACGAACGTCGGCAGGCCCGCCTGTCCCGGGTGCTGGTTGACGAAGTCGCCTGCGGGATAACGCTCGGACTCGTCGTATTGCGTGACCCACAGGTGCTTGGTCGCGAACGCGGCGCGGGAGGCGATCGAACTGGACGGGTCCGCCAGGAGCACCGGCTGACCTTCGGGGTGCAGCGCGTACCCGACGTCCTGCCCCAGCCGGTTCTGCTTGGTGGGATTGGTGATGTGCCAGACCCGGGCCTTGAGGTTGTCGGCGGTGCGTTGCCCCTCTGATTCGGTGGTCAGCTTGGTCTTCTGGCAGCGGAAGGCATTGCCCCACGGGTTCTCCGGACCCATCGGGACGGGCACGGCATCCACTTCCTCGACGGTGTTCACGTTGCCGTCGACGGCCATGTCGAGCCGGGCGGAGAAGAGGTGCTGGTGGAACGGGGCGCCGAGCCCGGGTGCCATCTGGGTGGAGAATCCCTCGGCGCCGCGGTAGGCGGAGGTGAAGACGATTCCGGTGGCCTTCGCCTCGAGTTCGATGGTGCCGTCGAGGTAGAGGTACCAGTAGAACCCGTAGTCGTAGTTGCCGATGGTGAGGAAGAACGAGATGACGAGGCGGCGCGAGCGGCGCGTCTCGGTCATGCCGTTGAACATGTCCGTGTGCTTCCACAGGACACCGTAATCCT
This sequence comes from Rhodococcus jostii RHA1, assembly GCF_000014565.1. NCBI lineage: Bacteria > Bacillati > Actinomycetota > Actinomycetes > Mycobacteriales > Nocardiaceae > Rhodococcus > Rhodococcus jostii. The sequence goes on from NC_008268.1 coordinate 2,766,920, forward strand.
CCTCGTGGAGGCAGATCGCGTTCTTCATGACGCGCGGGTCACCGGACTCGTCGGCGATCGTGACGTCGAAGTACTGGATCTCGCCGAGGCAGTCGCAGCCGAGTTCGAGCGAGTTGGTGTACCGGCCGAACAGGTACTCACCCTGGTCGAAGTAGTTCTGCCAGTACCGGACCGGGGACGGATCGGCGTAGGGAACCACCATCTCGGCGATCGAGGCACGATAGATCACGGGACGTTCCACTCCCCCGTCGTCGAACGAGAGCTGGTGCAGCGTCAGGCCCTCGCGCACATCGAAACCGAAGCGGAACTTCCAGTCGGCCCACGTGATCTCGTTGCCGTCGACGGAGAAGCTGGCGCCCTCGGGTTGAGTGATCTCGATCGGCTTGAGGTCGGTGCGGGTGGTTGTCGCGTGCGGTTCGGCGTTCCATTCGCCGCGCTCGGCGGGCACGGGAAGCTCGATCTCGTCGACCACCTTCACGACGCGACGCGCGGTGAGATCGACGTAGGCCACGACCCCGTCGATGGGGTGCGCCCACGGCAGGTCCGCCTTGTCCTCCTGGTGGAAGGCGAGGACGCGGACGATGCGGTGCCCGACCTCGTCCTCGTGACCGAACACGCCCGCCGACAGGGGAACCGCCCGGACCTTCGACGGTTCGATGCCGCGCTTGGACATCGCCGCGAGCCAGTCGGAGCTGCCGAGCAGGAACGCCTCGATGTCCTCGAACTCCTCGTCGAGGATCGGCACGTGGCCGTCGGTGGCGGAATCGACAGTAGTCGAGCTGATCACGCGGTTCTCCGTCACCGACACGACGAGGTCGGTGCCGATGCCGGTGGAGCGGTCGAGCAGCAGGATCCGGGCGCGTCGCTCGATCGGGTCGCCCGCGGTGAACGCGAGGACCGTCGACTTGTGCGGCTCGGCAAGCGCGACGAAGACGAAGCGCACGTTCTCGCCGATCAGCCCTTCGTCGGTGAGGAGTGCCTTCGCCGAACGGATCTCGTCCGCAGACAACGGAGTGAGCGGATGATCCGGGGCGGCGGAACCGACGGTGGCCGGGGTCTCGGTGGTGGCGGTACTCATCGTGCGATCTCCTTGTCGATGATGGTGTCGTTCGTGTCGTGCTGCGGTAGAGCGGTGTCGTGGCGTGCGGCGTGGGGTCGGAGTACGGCGACGGCTGCCCCGCCGGCGAAGGTTCCGACGAGCAGGACCCCGATGACGGCGGCGAGAGTGCTCGACCCGCCGACGAGAAGGGGAAGGTTGGCGACGGTCATGATCAGGAGCCCGGCCAGGCCGACGAGGCCGAGCAGGGGTGCGATGACGGTGTTCCACACCCGCCGGTCCACCCGCGTCCTGCCGAAGTAGACGAGGACGGCCACGGAGGTCAGGGTCATCAGTGCGACGATGCCGACCGAGGACACGCCGGCGAACCAGGCGAACACCTCGGTCACCGGGTCGAGTCCGGCGACGGCGGACGCGGCGATCAGGACGAGAGCGGATGCCGTCTGCACGACCGATGCGATGTACGGCGACGCGTGCTTGGCGTGCGAGCGGCCGCATCCCGCGGGCAGGGCCGCACTGTTCCCGAGGGAGAAGATGTACCGGGAAAGCACGTTGTGGAAGGACAGCAGGGCCGCGAACAGGCTCGTGATCAGGAAGATCTGAACCAGGTCGCCGGCGATCGCGCCCACATAGCGGGTGGCGGTCTCGGTGATCATCCCTTCCGGATTCTCGGTCGCGATGGCCACGGCACCCTCGTCGCCCCACGCACTGACCATCGCCCAGCTCGACAGTGCGTAGAAACCGCCGATGACCAGCAACGCCAGGTAGGTGGCCCGGGGGATGGTGCGGCCCGGGTCGCGGGCCTCGTCACGGAAGACGGCGGTGGCCTCGAATCCGATGTACCCGGCGATGGCGAAGATCAGTGCGATGCCGGGTGCTCCGGAGAAGAACTCGGCGGGGTGGAACGCCGCCGTCGAGAATCCTTCGTCGCCGCCGCCCCGGACGATGACGGCGGCGTCGATGACGAGGACGATTCCGACCTCGCAGACGAGCAGTACGCCGAGCACCTTGCCGGACAGGTCGATGTGCCGGTATCCGAGGATCGCAACCACGGCCGTCACAGCCAGGGCCCACACGTACCAGGGAAGTTCGGGGCCGCCGTGAGCGGTGACGAAATCGTTGACGGCGGCTCCGATGTATCCGTACACCGCACCCTGGACTGCCGTGTAGGACAGCAACGCGAGGAATGCGGAGCCGAGACCGGCATGCCGGCCCAGGCCCTGCGTGATGTAGGTGTAGAACGCGCCGGCGCCGGGGAGGTGCTTGGCCATCGCCGTGAATCCGACGGCGAAGAACAGCAGCACCACCGTGCAGACGATGTACGACGCGGGATAGGCGGCACCGTTGCCCGCTGCGATGCCCAGCGGGACGGTTCCGGCGATCACGGTCAACGGGGCCGCCGCCGCGACGACCATGAACACGATGGCACCCGGACCGAGGGTGCCTGCCAGTCTGCGAGTGGCGCCGTCGCTGACCGCACTCGAGTGCGTGGGGGCGTTGGTTGTCATGGCTTCCTTCGACTTTCACGAGGAGAGGGTCTGCGTGGAGGATCCGCGGTGAGCTCTGGAACGAGCATGTGACTGCGAGTTGTCGGCGCAGTTGCCGCTGCGTCACAGTCCGTCGACAGCAAATGAGAACGCACGCAGGACGATTCTCATTTCGAGTCCGGTCGAGGAATCTAGAGTGCGATGTTGACGGACTTGCTCTGGGTGTATTCGGCGATGGCGCCTTCACCGAGTTCGCGTCCCCACCCGGACTGCTTGTAGCCGCCGAACGGAAGCGCCGTGTCGAACGCATTGTGGCAGTTCACCCACACCGTGCCCGCCTTGATCTCGGCGGCCACCTCGTGGGCGCGGGACACGTCCCGGGTCCACACGCTGGCGGCGAGGCCGTAGGGGGTGTCGTTGGCGGCCGCGCGGACGCCTTCCTCCCGGTTGAACGGCACCGCCACCGCGACCGGGCCGAAGATCTCCTCCTGGTACACGCTGAAGTCGCGGTTCACGTCGACCAGCAGGGTGGGCTCGACGTAGAAGCCGGTGTCGCCGTGCCGGTGCCCACCGGAGAGCGCGCGGGCACCGTCGGCGAGTCCGGCGTCGATGTATCCGGTGACCTTGCCCAACTGCTCCTGGGAGATCAGCGGGCCGACGTCGTTGGTGGGGTCGAGCCCAGGCCCGATCTTCTGCGACTTCGCGAAATCGGCTACACCGGAGGTGAATTCGTCGAAGATCCGGTCTTCGACGAGCAGGCGCGTTCCGGCCGTGCAGGCCTGGCCGTGGTTGAACAGGAACCCGCCGGCCACGCCGGGGATCGCAGCCTCGAGGTCGGCGTCGGAGAAGATCACCTGCGGGCTCTTGCCACCGAGTTCGAGGGACACCTTCTTCAGGTTCCCCGACGCGGCATTGACGATCTTCTTTCCGACCTCGGTCGAACCGGTGAACGCGACCTTGTCGACGTCGTCGTGACTCGACAGCGCCGCGCCGATGTCGCCGAAACCGGTGAGCACGTTGAACACGCCGTCGGGGACGCCGGCCTCGGCGATCACCTCGGCGAGGAGCAACGCGGTGAGCGGGGTCTGCTCCGCAGGCTTGAGGATCATGGTGTTCGAGCAGGTCAGCGCGGGCGCCACCTTGAACGCAGCCATCACCAGCGGGAAGTTCCACGGGATGATCTGTGCGCACACACCGACCGGTTCACGGGTGGTGAAGGCGTGGAAACGTGCTCCGGGCGCCCACGGCACCGACACGGGGATGGTGCGGCCCTCGATCTTGGTGGCCCAGCCGGCGTAGTAGAAGAAGATCTCCGCTGCCCACGTCACGTCGACGGCCTTCGCCACCGCCACGGACTTGCCGTTGTCGATCGACTCGAGCTGCGCGAACTGATCGGCCCGGGCCAGGATCCCCTCGCCGATCTTCCAGAGGATCCGCTGACGTTCCGCGGGGGTGAGCGAGCGCCACGGCCCGGATTCGAAGGCCCGCCGGGCCGCCGCTACCGCCCGGTCCACGTCTTCGATTCCGGCGTGCGGCACTGTCGTGATCACCTGTCCGGTGGCGGGATCGACCGTCTCGAACGTCCTGCCCGACGCCGAGTCCACCCATCGGCCGTCGACGAACATGCGCTTCGGCGACGAAACGAAGTCGACGACCCGGGGGTCGAGTCCGGCTGGGGTGTGAACGACTGCAGTCATCATGTCCTCTTCGGTGGAGTGAATGAATCTGTGAATGAATCCGGCTTCTGCAGAACACTTTTGGCGGATGAGTTCACCTCGTCGTGCTGCGGCCTGAACCCACGATAAACCCCGGATGTGTCGCCGGTCACTACTAAATCCGGATGGGAATCAGCGGCTGCGGCATTCTCATTCGACTTTTCCGGCCGCCGCGCCGCCGATTCTCATTCCGGCTTTTCGGGTCGGTGCAGCTGATCCGCCGTGTGCGGCGTCGCAGGCCCCGGAATCGGGAACGAATTCCCCGGCCATTCTCATTCGAGGTGATCGAAAATTAATTCCGATCGGCGCATCGCGCTCGTCTCCTGCGCTAGCGTGCAACTCATGCAGCCCCGGGTTGATCACTCGCGCTGGACCGGCCGGAAAGTGTGGAGAGCAGGTGCGTGGTGTCCGGTACACCGAGAATCAGAACTAGATCACCGGTCGCCGGTCTCGAGCGGGCGCGTCTGAGTTTCGTCCAGGTGCTCGGACAGTCCGTGTCCGCGGTCGCACCGTCGGCCGTGATGGTCACTTTGCCTGCTCTCGTCATACCCGACGCGGGCCGGGCCACCATCGCGGTGTTCGTCGCGGCGGCGATTCTGATGACGGCGGTCGGCTACTGCATCGGACAGTTCGCCACCCGCATGGTGGCGGTCAGCGGTCTCTACAGCTACATCGTGAAGGGACTCGGGCCGGTGCCCGGTTTCGGCGGGGGCTGGTCGCTGCTCGTCGGCTACGCGGCCGCGGCCATGGCGAGCACGCTCGGTGCCGCGAGTTACCTCGCCGCGCTGCTCGGGCGAGTCGGGCTTCCGGCGGGGACGCCTCTCATCGCGGTCCTCGCCGCGATCGTCGGGCTTCTCGCCCTTCTCCTGATGGTCCGGGGCGTGACACTGTCGGCGCGGATCATGCTGGCCATCGAGGTGTTCGCGATCGTGGCCGCCTCCGCCGCGCTGGTGGTCGCGTTCGTGCAATCGGTTCGCGAAGGCGCGACCCCGACCGCGGGCGGCGCGAAATCGGGTTCCGCGGTCGGGTTCGCCGTGCTGCTCGCGATCACGTCGTTCGTCGGTTTCGAGAGTGCGGGCACGGTGGCGCGGGAAGCCCGCAACCCGTTCGTCGCCGTCCCGCGCGCCATCCGGTGGACCCCCATCGCCCTGGGCGTTCTCTACGTGTTCGCGGCCGCCCTGCAGTTGCCGGAGCCGGTGCGGCAGGGAGTCGATTCGCTGCCGATCGTCCTCACCTTGCCCGACCCGTCGGGCGCCGGTTCGTCGGCGCTGTCGATCGTCATGGAACTCGGCATCACCGCCTCCTGGTTCGCATGCGTCCTCGGTTCGACGACGGCGCTGTCGCGGACCCTGTTCGCGATGGGACGCGAAGGGGTGGTCCCGAGCGTGTTCGGCCGGACGCACCACAGGTTCCACACCCCGCACGTGGCATTGACGGCGGCGATGCCGGTCGTCGTCGCGGTGCCCGTCCTCTACTTGTTCGTCAGCGGTTCGAGCCGCGAAGTCCTGATCGGACTCCTCGCCGTGTCCGCCCACGGTTACGTCCTCGCGTACGTGCTGCTGTGCGTCGCGACGCCGGCGTTCCTCCGGCGGATCGGCGAACTCACTCGGCTTCCCCTGATCATCGGTGTGCTGACGGCGACGGCGATGGTCGCCCTGGTCGGGTGGGCGGCGTTCTCGCGCACGTATGTCGCGGGCGCGGCGACCGCCGTCTACGTGCTTCTGATGCTTGTCGGCGCCGCGGTCTTCGCGATCCGCGCCAGGAGATCCCCCGGAATCGGAGAACGGATGGGTGTGTACGACGAGGCCGTGGCCGAAGACCTGCTGGGCCGGTACCGCCCGTGGGAGGTCCGCCGGTGAGCGCCGACGACAGAGCCCTGTCGGGGCGGCAGCCGAAGGCCGTCACCAGCGCGCTGCGGGTGCTCGAGGAGGTGGCCCGGGCCGGCTCGGGTGTGACCGCGAAAGACATCGCGGCCCGCCTGTCGATGCCGTCGGCGACCACGTATCGACTGCTCAACATTCTCGTGGGCGAAGGCTATGTGGTGCGGCTCCCCGACCTGTCCGGGTTCGCGCTGGGCCAGAAGATCGGGATCCTCGTCGACGCCGCCGTCGTGCCCACCGTGTGTGCGGCGGCGCGTGAGGTTCTCGCCGAACTACGACTGTCGGTGCGCTTCGGAGTCCACCTGTTCTACTACACCAACGTGGCCGTCCGCACAGCCGACGCCGACCCCGAATACCCGCCGCCGGAGGACGAGTCGTTTCTCAACCAGCACCTCTACGCGTGCGCGGTCGGCAAACTCCTTCTCGCGGAGAAGTCGGAACTCGAATCCGTGATTCCGCGGTGGGAGCCACGGGCGCTGACGGCCCGCACGATCGTCGCGCGGAGCGAGCTGCTCGCGAATCTGGACCTGATCCGAAGCGAGGGCTTCGCCACCCAACTCGCGGAGCTCCGGGACGCGTCGGCCTGCGTCGCGGTCCCCCTCCGGTCCGGCACGGGCGCACTCGTCGGCAGTCTCGCCCTGTCGGGACACGTCGATCACGAACACCTCATGCTGCGCCACGTCCCGTCGCTGCGCGAGCACGCGGAACGACTGGCCCCGCTGATGGCGTAGCGCTACGGCGTCTGCGACTGGCGGGCGAGCCGGCGGTCGTAGTCGGCCCGCCCGACGGGGTCGACGGCAGTGAGCGCCCGCCGGTCGTCGATCAGACGGCGGCCGAGATCGAGGAGACGCTCCGGGACCACGGCGTCGATCAGATCCCACCCGGCGAGGTAACGGGGCACAGCGGTTTCGGCGCGACGATGGTCGAGCGTTCGGACGATGGCCTCCGCCACATCCTCCGGGTCGACGGTCGGCATCCCGCCGCCCAGCGGCACACCGGAAGACAGTCCGGTGCGCACCGCGCTGGGAAGGATGGTGCTCACACTGACTCCGGCGGGAGCGAACTCGGCCCGGACGGCGGCGGAGAGTCCCACCGCCCCGAACTTGCTGGCGTTGTAGACGGCCATCCCGGGCACGGGCAGCTTGCCGGCCATGGATGCGACGTTGACGATGTGACCACGCCCGCGCTCGACCATGCCGGGCAACACCATTCGCATCCCGTGCAGCGGACCCCACACGTTGACGTTCATGGTCATCCGGCTGGTTGCGTCGGATTCCTCGAGGAAGCCACCGAGCGGCATGACGCCGGCGTTGTTGACCAGCACGTCGATGCGGTCGCAGTCCGCCAGCACCGCATCGACGAACCGCCGCCACGACTCCGCGGACGTGACATCGACTGTGTACGCGCGGGCACCGATCTCCGCCGCGGTCTCGTCGGCGACCGCGCGATCGAGGTCACCGATGCACACGGTTGCGCCCCTGGCCGCGAACAGTTCGGCGGTGGCGCGACCGATGCCCCGCCCTCCCCCGGTCACGACGACGGCAGCGCCGTCCAGGTCGATCCGGGGATAGTTCCGACCGCCGAAGATGTTCATATTTCGGAGACTAGCAGTATCTGAGTTACGTCGGTAGCCCGAATCCCTCCTGGAGATCTCGCTCGACCTGCCGACGTCAGGCGCCGACGGCCACTCCGCGCGGTGCGGGAGTGAGACTCGCGCCGCCCAGACCGAGGTGGTCGCGCAAGGTGCTTCCGGTGTAGTCGGTGCGGAAGAGTCCACGCCGCTGCAACTCGGGAACGACGAGGTCGACGAAGTCGTCGAACGTTCCCGGCGCCTGGGCCGCCGACAGGATGTACCCGTCCGCCTCCCCGCCGAGGAATCCTTCCTCGATCTGATCGGCGATCTGCGACGCCGTCCCGACGAACTGCGGCAGCAGCACACCCTGGGCATACAGCTTGCCGATGTCGCGCAACGTGAGGTTGTCCTTGACGCTGAGCCGGCGCGCGACGTCGAACAACCCCTGGGTGCCCGGCACGACGACATCCTCGATCGGGGCGTCGAGGTCGTACTGCGAGAAGTCGTGATCGGTGTGCACCGACATCGTGATCAGGCCGGAGATGGGGTCGGCGAGTTCGTTGTGGAACGCCTGCTTCTCCCGCGCGATCGACTCGGTCTCCCCGACGAACGGCACGAACGACGGGAAGATCTTGATGTCCTCGGGGTTGCGCCCGAAGTTCGATGCACGCGACTTCACGTCGTCGTAGTAGGCCTTGCGGCCCTCACTCGTCGGGTCGATCTCGAAGATCGCCTCCGCCCAGCGGGCAGCGAAGTCTTTACCGACCGAGGAGGACCCGGCCTGGATGATCACGGGACGGCTCTGCGGTGATTGCGGCACCGTCAACGGTCCGCGCGTCTTGAACCACTCGCCCTCGTGGTCGACGGTGCGCACCTTGTCGGGATCGGCGAACACACCCGACGCCTTGTCCCGCACCAGGGCGTCACGATCCCAGCTCCCCCAGAGCTTGAATGCGACCTCGAGGAATTCCTGGGCGCGGTCGTACCGCTCGTCGTGACCGAGGTGGTTCTCGATGCCGAAGTTCTGGGCCTCCGCCTGATTGAGCGAGGTGACGACGTTCCAGCCCGCCCGGCCCCGGGACAGGTGGTCGAGGGTGGCGAAGATCCGCGCCACCTCGTACGGGTGGAAGTAGGTGGTGGACTTGGTGATCGCCAGACCGATCTTCTCGGTCACGTTGGCCAGGCCAGCCGCCACCAGCGAGGGATCGATGGTCGCCGACGCCTGCGTTCCACTGCTCAGCGGGACACGGATGTCGTTGCCGTATCGAACGGGCGTGGCGAGGAGATCGGCGAAGAACAGGAAGTCGAACTTTCCGCGTTCGAGTGTCTGCGCCACGCGCCGGTAGTAATCGGGTCCGAGGTAGTCGGTCTCCGACGCCGGGTGCCGCCAGGCGGCGTGGGAGTGGGTGACGTGCGAGGCGATGAGGAAGCCGGCGAGGTGTAGTTCACGAGACATGGTGTGGCTCCTTGATCGGTCGGAAGTCTTAGTTCAGCCTTCAACAACGCGGCGACGGATGTCACCGATTGGACTCAGCGTGACGCGAAGTCCGCGACTTTCGCAGACTCGCATGGAGCCGAGTCCGTCGAAGTCAGGTCGATATCCGGTGCACCGCAATATGATGAGTAATGACGAAAAACCCGCCGGTCCCCCACCATCCGGTCGTCCTCGAAGCGTTCCCGTGAGGTCGGCGCTGTCGGCGGCCCTCGCCGGGTGCGTGGTGGCGCTCGCACTCCCGTGGTCGCATGTCGCCATTGCCGACGCCGCGCCGGACTCCGCCATCCGGTACGTCGCGTTGGGTGATTCGCGGGCCACGGGGTCGCCTCACGACCCGCTGTCGATTCGAGACGGGTGCTTCCGCACATCGGACGCGTACCCGCAGATCGTCGCCGACACTCTGGGCGCGGCATCCTACGTCAGCCGGGCGTGCGCCGGGGCGAAGACCGAAAACATCACGAATACACCACAATTCACCATCACCGGAGCGCAGCCACCGCAGATCGGGGCACTCCAGCCGGACACGACGCTCGTCACCGTCAGCATCGGGGGAAACGACATCGCGTGGTCGTCCTTGGTGGAACCCTGCTACACATTCGTCCCGGGACTCGACGCGAACTGTCGCTCCGACGCCACCACTGCCCGGCGCATGAACGACGCCCTCACTGTGCTCGGCCCGAAGGTGTCCGCCACCCTGGCTGCGATCACCGGGAAGTCCCCCGCCGCAACGGTGCTCGTGGTGGGGCACGGGGGCATCTTCGGCGACCGCGGTTGCTGGCCCTACATCCCCACGAGCGACGCCGACGCCGCCTTCGTCGTGCAGTTCTTCGTGAAAATGAACGACGTTCTCGCCGACGCGGCGCGGCGCAATGGCGCGTACTTCGTCGACGTGGCCGCCGCCGCGGTGGGACACGATGCGTGCGCCGGATCCGACCGACGGTGGTTCGAAGGCCTCGTACCCCGATCGTTCACCATGCCCCTGCACCCCACCCACGAAGGACTGAGGGCGATGGCGTCGCTCGTCGTCGCGGCCCGTCCATGACCTGCATCGCGGAAACCGGCTTCCACCGGCTCCCGCACCCCGCACTGCTGGACATCCGACCCGGTGGCGCAGGCGAGTGGTCGTCCGGTATACCTTTGAAACAGGCCGTCCGGTTTGTTACTGGAAACGCCCGTAACCGATACCGACGCTCACACGAAGAACATCGATATCTGTTTCCCGACACGTGGCCCTGTTCCACGAGCCGGGAACGGAAGGAACGCAGTTGCTGTTGGCAGAAACGTCACGAACACCGGCCCCCGAGGCCGCACCCGATGCCGAGGACTGGCGCGAGCTGGCCTCATGCCGCGGAGTCGCATCGTCGGTGTTCTTCTCCCCCGACGGCGAGCGCGGTCATGCCCGCGCCCGTCGCGAAGCGAACGCCCAGCAGATCTGCCAGGACTGCCCTGTGCTCACCCAGTGCCGCGACCATGCCCTGGCAGCCGACGAACCGTACGGAATCTGGGGCGGGATGACCGAAGCCGACCGTAGGCGGCACGCCCGACGACTCCGTTCCGGCGGGCGCCGTTGACCGCTTGCTCCTCTCCGCGGATCAGCGTGCCTCCAGCTTGTCGATGTCGGCGAGCACTTTCTTGTGCCAGGCGATCTCGGTCTGGATGCGCATCTTGGCGTGGGCGACGATGAGATCGTCCGCCGCACTCTGGTCGGGCCATCGGCGATCGAGCTGGTGATCGAACTGCAGCTCGCGTGCCGCGAGGACCGCGATGCGGTCCTCGACGTAGCCGCGAAGCACCCCTCGGTCGAGATCTTCGCTCACAGCCAGTGCGAGGTCGACGGGGTCCGGTTTGAGTTCGAACTCGGTGAACGCCTCGTCGCGAAGCGCTCGTAGTTCCCTGGCGCCTTCCGCCGTGATCTCGTACACGGTTCTCGCGGGCAGCGCACCGTCCTGCTCTGTCCGCAACGGCCGGATCAGACCCTCGTCCGCGAGCCGATGCAACGCACCGTAGAGCGACCCGGGCTTCACCTGTGACCACAGTTCGGCTCGATCCAGACGCGCGTCTCGACGCAGTTGGTGACCGTGCATGGGTCCCCGCTTGGCGAGAGCGCCGAGGACGAACAGCCGCGTGGGATTCATGCCATCAGTTCTACTGGAGTACTCATATTTGAGTACCCTCTTTCGCATGGCTATTCGACCGATCCTCATTGCCGGAGACACCAGACTGACCACACCAGCGGTGACGGTCACCGCGTTCGACAGCGAACTCGCCGCCTTCGTCGACGACCTGCACGAGACCAACACCGCCGCTCACGGGGCCGGACTGGCCGCCAACCAAGTCGGAGACCCGAGAGCGATCTTCGTGTACGACCTGATCGACGACGCCCGACGGCATCGAGGGCACGTCATCAATCCGGTACTCGAGACTTCGCCTCGGCCCGAGACCATGCCCGACCCGGACGACCTCGAGGGATGCCTTTCCGTTCCGGGCGAGCGTTACCCGACGGGCCGAGCCGACTGGGCGCGAGTGGTCGGCGTGGACGTCGACAACAAACCGATCTCCGTCGAGGGCACCGGCTATCTGGCCCGCTGCCTGCAGCACGAAACCGATCATCTCGCGGGGCACCTCTACCTCGACCGGCTCATCGGACGCAATCACCGGGCAGCCCGCAAGATGATCAAACAGCGTCAGTGGACCGACACCGGCAATACGTGGGTGCCCGGCGCGGACCGTGATCCCTTCGGCTGGTGACCGGCGGTCCACACCAACCAGTACGCCCCGAAGTCGTTGGCGCAGAGTCTGTTCAACGGCGATGTCGCGAATACCCTGGTCGAGTTCCTCGTGATTGTCGCCGTAGACCCTGTGCGGTGCTCCGGGATACACCTCCGCTAGAACCCACCGTGACCGAAGTGACCGAAGCCCCCGAATTCGCCGAACCCTCCGTGGAAAGGCCCCACATCCCCCCGTCCGGGTCCGAAAGGACCTGTCGCTCCCGGCCAGCCCCACGGGAAGCCCGAATTCGGAACGTCCGTCACGGGACCTGCATCCGGCACGACGCGAGCAGCAGGTGTAGCCACTCCATTGGGTACTGTTGCGGCGGTAGCGGTTCCGGCACCGAGGGCGATCAGCGGTGCGATTGCAGCGACGGCTACCGACGCGCGGATTGCGAACTTGTTCATTGTTCTCACCTTCATTTTCTTTCTGTGCTGCACCGACTTGCGGGGAGCAGGTGATGGGTTGATGATCGAACGACCATTGATGTAAATCGTCGCGGAAACGGTGCCCGTCGTCGCCACTGCCAGCAGGAGCTTGCGGGTGCAACCAGCTGCAATCTCGGTATTCCAGGTAGCTGCAATTCCATGACTGTTCGGTGTGTGCAAGCCGGCGTCATGGCGTGTCGGGCCGGGAGCCGATGAAGTATTCTCGAAGTCGGTCACTCCGACGGTGATCGGGCGTTTTTCTCACAAACGGGGACACTCGGGGTCGACGATGGCCGAATTCCAGGCGGAAGTCCGGAGAGCGGTCCGGTGACGACACGGCTGCGCGTGATCCTGGCCGAAGACGACGTCCTGCTCCGCGAGGGTGTGGCGAGCCTGCTCACCCGCTCCGGCTTCGACGTCCTGGAACAGGCAGGCGACGCAACCACACTCCTCGACCTGGTCCGGGAGCGAGCGCCCGACCTGGTGATGGTCGATATCCGAATGCCCCCGACCCACACCACCGAAGGCCTCGACGCAGCCCGGGCGATCCGCGACGAGTTCCCCGAAGTCGGCATCCTGGTCCTGTCGGCGCACGCCGACGTCGAACACGCGATGGAGCTACTGGCCAGCGGCCGGGGAATCGGCTACCTGCTCAAGAGCCGCATCACCGACGTGGACGATTTCATCGATACTCTCCAGCGCATCGCCGCGGGGGCCTCCGTCGTCGACCCTGCGCTGGTGCAGGAGTTGGTTTCCGCCCGCAGGCGCAACGACCCGCTCGCCGCACTCAGTGCGCGGGAGCGGGAGGTACTGGCCCTCATGGCGGAAGGACGTTCCAATGCCGGCATCGCTCGCCGGCTGTGGGTCACCGAAGGCACCGTCGAGAAACACGTACGCAGCATCCTCACCAAACTGAACCTCCCGGAGACCGGCGACGATCACCGACGAGTACTCGCGGTCGTCACCTTCCTCGAGGCCCGCTGACCGGGGCCACCCGCTCCCCTTCGGTTCCGTCACCGGCGCGGAGCACGTCCCGGATCGCGTCAGACGACAGATCGGACTTCGACACGAAGCCCACCGCGGGGCTCCCGGAGATCAACTCCGCCAGGTCCTGCTCGGCGTGGGTGGAAATCAGGATCACCGCTGACGGGTGCGCCCGGTCGTCGAGCCGCTGGGCGAGGTCGAATCCGCTCTCCGCGCCGAGTTCGACGTCGACCAGAATGACGTCGGGGTGTAACTCCGCAGCCGCCCGGACCGCGTCGGCGGTGTTCGACGCCGTGCCGACGACCGTGATGTCCTGCTGCTCGAGCAGTCGCCGGGCAGTATCCGAGAAACGTGGGCTGTCGTCGACGATCAGGCACCGTAGACGACCGAGTTGCAACACCATGAGTTCCATGGTCGACCCGGTACTCACCGGTACGCATTCCCGCTAACAGGAAGATCTCCTCGGTCACTCGCCGACCACCGGGATGGTGATGTCCAGCGTGGTCCCGTGACCTGGTGGACTCGTGATCCGCATGTGGCCGCCGAGTGCCTCGACACGGTCGTGCAGTCCGATGAGCCCGGAGCCCGCACCGGACGAGGCGCCGCCGACGCCGTCGTCCCCGATCACCAGGTGCAGAGTGCCGTCCTCCGCCCGCAGGGACACGGCCACCTCGGAGGCGCGGGCGTGCTTGGCGGCATTGGTGAGCGCCTCGGCGACCACATAGTAGGCGGCCACCTCGACCGATTCGGTGAACCGGCCCTCGAGCGCGACATCGAGAGCAACGGGGACCGCCGAACGACGGGCCAGCGTCCGCACCGCCGATCCCAGCCCGCCCTTCGACAGGATCGCCGGATGGATTCCGTGCGAGAGCTCTCGCAGATCCTCCGACACGCCCGTGAGCCCCGACGCGATGGCCGACAACTGCTCCCTCACGTCCACCCACTCGGCCGGCACCGACGCCTCCGCCATACGCACCTCCAGTCCCAGCGACACCAGCCGCTGCTGGGCCCCGTCGTGCAGATCGCGTTCCAGGCGGCGCCGCGCGTCGTCGGCGGCCGCGACGATCCTGGCCCGCGACGCGATCAGTTCGGCACGGGTTGCCGCATTGGCGACCGCGGTCGCGACGAGATCGGCGAAATCACCGAGTCGGGTCTGGGTGTCCGCGGGCAGCGGCACGGTGCGCCGCGATCCGACGATCGCCGCGCCCCACACCCGTCCGTCCACGACGATCGGGACTCCCACGATCGATCCGAAGCCCTCGGCACGAATGCGCGTCGCGACTGCCCCACCGACGTGTGCGTGGTTGTCGATCCTGGCGCCGTGGCCGGTGCGCAATACGATCGCCCCGACGTCGTCGCCCTCCGTCGAGATCGTGTCTCCGGTGACGGGCATCCGACTTTCCCCCGGCTCGTATCGAACGGCGACCAATGTCCCGGTTCCGTCTCCCTCGTAGCGAAGCAACACGGCGTCGACCACATGCAGCCACAGCGCGAGTTCTTCGGCCACCGCTGTGAACACCTCTGTCGGGCTCACACCACGCGCTGCCAATGTTGCCACTCGGCGTAGCGCGGCCTGGTGTTCAGCGAGGATCGCGAGTTCGTCCCGGCTCGCCTCTGCCTCTCGGCGCCGCAATACCGCTTCCGCTGTGCGCAATCTGGCCTGTCCCGCCATGAGGTTGGCTACGAGTGCGACGGGCAGGAAGACCACGACGGCCACCCAGTCGCTCGCTTTGGCCGGAACGAGGGTGCCCTCCACCTGGAGGTGGAAGTAGACATAGACGAGTGCGCTCACCAGCGTCGTCATCACCGACAGCGCGAATCCCCACCGGGCCGAGACCACCAGGACTCCGAGCAGGAACACCGCACCGAATGCATTATGCGGCGCGACCTTGTCGAGTTGATGCACCACAACGGTTTCCACGGTGATCACGGTGGCGGCGACCACGATCCCCAGCCACAACGGCGGGGTGGTCGGGCGCACCAGGAGAGATATCAGACGTGCAGGCATCTGGTGCGCGTCCGCATCGAAAACCGCTCGTGGGGACGCTGCGCCGCGCCGGGCCAGCGCTCCGATTGACCGCCGTGACCACTGTCGCGTCATCGTGCATGCTCGGATCAGTCGTGGAGTTCTCGGACAGACCTCGATGAGCATCATATCGAGCTGCCGGTCCGGTCTCATCCGATCGAGTTCCCGTCACTCGGCTGACACCCGCCGATGTCGCTACGCTGGGCCTAGGCCGATGCAGTAGACCTTGGGAGGAAGCGGTGGTAGCCGTACAGATACAGGTGGGCGATCTGGTGCAGGCGTCCGGTCACGCCGGTCCCTGGCTGGTGGTCGAGGTCAGCAAGGGCATGGCGTCGCTGCAGCATCCCGACGGACATCGGCTCTCGGTTCGGACGACCACCCTGTCCGTGGTGCACAAGGCGACGAGCCCGGCAGGCGAGGTCGAACCGGCCGACCGGGAACAGCCGGGTGAGGCCCCCACCCTCTTCGACTAGTCGACGATCGTGGTGACGATCGACGTGGCAGCCGGGGTCCGCGGCGTCGAGCCGAACCCGAAGCGGACGGGCGGATCCACGGGCCGCAACGGGCCGAGGTCCCGGCCGCGCCAGGATCCGGACATTCCCACCAGCCGCCGCTGATCGACGGCGCCGTAGTACTCGCGACGCCCGTTGCCTGCGGTGCCACGGGTGCGCACACCGCGGAGAGCGACGCGGGCGATCGGGTCGCTGACCACACAGAACCACGGTGCACTCGCGACGGCGCGCGGAATCAGGTGCAGCAGGCGCCCGAGCGTGGTGCGGGCGCCGACCTGGACGCTCACGCGCAGGTCCCCGGCGTCGACGGTCCGAGTGCCGCCGGACCGCGAGCGCCGCACAGGCGTGATCACGGTCTCGTCGAAGACGTAGGTCGCGGTGACGAAGTCACGCACCGCGTCGGACGGGGCGAGGAGCACGCGGTGACCGTCGGCGAGTTCGACCATGACGTCCGTGAACTCACCGAACGGCGATCGCGACCAGTGTCCGACGACGATGCGCACGCCCGAGCCGGTGCCCAGGCCCGTGATCTCCCCGTCGAACTGCCATCGGGTCATCCGGCCAGCGTATGCGCGGTCACTCCGTCAGGTGTCGGTACGTGTCGGCGCTCCGGTCCGACAGCACGGTGCGGAGAATGAATCGTGTTTGCGCCGTGATGTATTGGTCCACCGTGTAGCGGGCCGCGAAGTGCCAGTGCTTGAGCGCCCACCCGTGCGCGAGCATCATCATGTCGAACGTCGTCAGGTCGACGTCGAGATCGCTCGCGATACCCGCGGCGATCGCGGCGTCGAGGGCGTCGTGGAGCGGCTTGGACGTCGCCACCTCGAGTTCCTTGATCCGCTCACGCCCGTCCTGGTCGAGTGTCCGACTCTCGCGGTACGTCAGCACGACGGCATCCAGATTCTCGTCGACGATCTCCACATAGCGCCGGAACCCGGCCACGAGCCGCTCGACGGGGTCGGTTCCCGCTGCGTCCATCGCGGGTTCGAGCTGATCGCGGAAGGCGTCGAGGATCTCGACGATCGTGGCGAGGAGGATGTCCTCCTTGCCGCCGAAGTACTTGTAGATCAGCCCGACACTCACCTGGGCCTCGTCGGCCAGCGCCTGCATGGACATCTGGTGGAAGCCGGTCCGCTGCATCACCGTGACCGCGGCGTCGAGCACCTGGCGTCGCCTCGAGCTGACGCGGACGGCGCGGACGGCTTCGTCGAGTGGAAGGGCGGGCGTGTCCTTCGCCATGACAGATGACCTCTCCTTGCCGGCAGAACCTGCGATGAACGAGTATTCACAGTATCCCGCACGGGTCCGGAGCCGCAGTCCGGCCCGGGTCAGATACCGAGATCCTTCGCCACGATGGTCTTCATGATCTCGGTGGTACCGCCGTAGATCGTCTGGATCCGGGAGTCCACGAACGCGCGCGCCACCGCGTACTCGCGCATGTACCCGTAGCCGCCGTGCAGCTGCAGGCAGCGGTCGGCGACGCGAACCTGCAGTTCGGTGGTCCACCACTTGAGCCGCGCCGCACGGGCCGGCGTCAGCTCTCCGCGTACGTGCTGCCGGATGCAGTCGTCGAGATAGGTGCGGGCCAGATCGAGTTCCGTGGCCAGTTCCGCGAGAACGAACTGGGTGTTCTGGAAACCGGCGATCGGCTTTCCGAAGGCGCTGCGTTCCTTCACGTATTCCAGGGTCTGCTCAAGCACGCCCTCGGCGGCCGAGACCGCGCCGACGGACAAGGACAGTCGCTCCTGCGGCAGATTGTGGACGAGCTGATAGAAACCTTGCCCCTCCTCGCCGAGGAGGTTGGCGACCGGCACGCGCATGTCGGTGAACGTCAGCTCGCTCGTGTCCTGGGCGTGCAGCCCGATCTTCTCGAGGTTGCGGCCCCGGGAGAACCCCGGTGTGTCGGATTCGACGACGAGCAGCGAGAGCCCCTTGTGTTTGTCCGCCGACGTGCGCACGGCGACCACGAAGAGCGTGCCGTTCTGACCGTTGGAGATGAACGTCTTGCTGCCGTTCACCACGTAATGGTCGCCGTCGCGCACTGCCGTGGTGCGGATTCCGGTGAGGTCGCTGCCGGTGCCCGGCTCGGTCATCGCGATACCGAGAATTGTCTCACCGGTGACGGTTCCGGGAAGCCAGCGAGCCTTCTGCTCCTCGGTCGTCATGTCCGTCAGGTACGGCAGCACGACGTCGTTCTGCAGAGAGAACGCGATGCCCGCGGCGGCGGCGCCCACCCTGTTGACCTCGTCGACGACGATCGCGTTGTAGCGGAAGTCCTCGACGCCGGGGCCGCCGTAGGCTTCGGGAACCGGGAAACCCAGCAGCCCCTGCTTACCCGCGTCGGTGAACAGTGCCGGGTCGAGGCAGCTTTCACTTTCCCACTGCTCGTGCCGCGGGACGATCCGCTCGCGCACGAAGCTGCGGACACTGTCCCGGAACTGGTGGTGCTCGGACTCGAATTCGATGGTCATGACGGTGTCCTTTACGAGCTGAGGGTGTGGGATCCGCGGGCACTCGGGACCACGAATGCCCCGCTCTCGAATTCCCGGCGCGCGGTGTCGGTGGCCTTGTAGTGCAACTTCTTTCCCGTCGCCGACACGGGGAGTGACTCCACGAAGCGGTAGGCGCGGGGGCGCTTGAACTGCGACAGCATCGGGTGCCTGCGGCAGAAGTCGTCCAGATCGTCCGCGGAGGGGGCCGGTGCGGCGGTGACGACGTATGCGACGACGACCTGCCCCCACTTGTCGTCGGGAACCCCGACCACCAGCGAATCCGTGACCGCCGGATGTTCGCCCAGTGCTTCCTCGATCTGCACGGGGTGCACGTTCTCGCCGCCGGACAGGAGCATGTCGTCCTTGCGGCCGACGATCGTCACGAACTCCTTGTCGTCCCACGTGGCCAGATCGCCGATGTGGAGCCAGCCGTTCCGGAACTTCCGTCTCTCCTGTTCCGGGGCATCGAAGTAGGCGTTGGCGCCCTTCGGTGAGCGGACGATGACCTCACCGATCTCGGTGCCGTCCTTGGCTACCGTCTCGTGAGCGTCGGCGAGGCGGTCGTCGAACAGCCGGACCACGGCGACGTCGTCGTCGATGCAGGCCCGCCCGGCGGTCCCGGCCATTTCCGGCAGATCGGTGGGCCGGAGGAAGGTGTTCCAGAATCCTTCGGTGCTGCCGTACCCGTTGAAGATGCGGGGATTCAGCACCTTCTGATAGTGCAGTGCCGCTTCCCGTTCGAGGGGCGCGCCCATCGTCACGATGCCGTTGAGGCTCGACAGGTCGCGGGGCTTCTTCTCCTGTGCGCGAGCGAGCATCGCCAGGTTGGTCGGGGCACCGATCAGGAACGTCAGCCCGTACTCCTCGACGTAGTCGAGGGTGACCTCGGCGTCGAAGCTGCGCTGCGCCACCAGCGAGGCGCCGAGATAGAACGTGGGATTCGGCCCGGCGCAGTACAGTCCGCCGCGGTGGAACCACGGAGTCATGTTCAGGGTCTTGTCTTCCGCGGTCATCGGGAAGTGCATGATCACGTCGTGGGCACTGAAGATCTCGATCATGCTGTTCAGCGGAACACCCTTGGGCATCCCTGTGGTTCCGGACGTGAACAACCGGGTGGTTTCGTCCCACACCGTGCGACTCACGTTCGGCGGTGAGGCCGACTCCGCCACCAGTTCTTCGAAGCGAATCACCTCGAAACCGTTTCCCGGCAGTGGTTCTCCGGGTCCGACGGCGACGACGAGCGCAGGCTTGTGTGTGGCGCGCGACAAAGCATCCCGCACCATCTCGCCGATCTCGGTGTCGTAGACGAACACCGTAGGGCGGTTCGCGTCGAGGATGCACGCCGTCTCCCCGGATGCGAGCCGGAAGTTCATCGGGGCTCCGACCGCACCGCAGGCCTGCCCCGCCAGGTAGAGCTGGGCGAATTCGGGACCGTTGAACAACTGGTAGGCCACGACGTCGCCCGGTGCGACGCCGGCGTGGGCAAGCCCGGTGGCGAGCCGGTCGACGCGATCACCGAGTTCGGCGTACGTCCAGCTCTCGCCGGTCGACGGGGACTGCATCGCGAGTCGATCGGCATACCGGTGGGTGTTGCGCCGGAAACCGTTCAGATAGGTGAAATCGTGCTCGAAGTACTGACGATAGGCGTGCGCATCGTACGTGTACGTCATGATGAGTCCTCCGTCCCGGTGCCGGTCAGCCGGCCATGGTGAGGCCACCGCTGACGCTGATCACCTGGCCCGTGATGAACGATGCGGATTCGGACGCGAAGAACAGGACCGGCGCCGCCACCTCCTCGGGGCGCGCGAGCCGACGGAACGGAATAGCCTTCACCAGAGCCTCTTTGAGTTTCTCGGCCTGCGCCTGGAACAGCGGGGTGTCGGTCGGACCGGGGCACACGCAGTTCACGTTGATCCGGTACCGGGCCATCTCCCGGGCGAGCGACTTCGACAGCGCGATCACACCGCCCTTCGCACCGGCGTAGATGCTCTCCCCCGCACTGCCGACACGGCCGGCATCGCTCGCGAGGTTGACGACGCGCCCGCCGTTCCCCGCCTCCACCATGCCGGGGAGGAATGCACTGCACATGTGCACGGGCCCGAGGTAATTGATGGCGACGACCTTCTCCGCGAATTCGGTGGTGGCATTGAGGAACTGGTCGGTGCGGTCCCATCCCGCCGCGTTGACGAGGACGTTCGCGACGCCGACCTCGGCCGTCACCCGGTCCCGCAGGGCATCGACCTGCGCCCGGTCGGCGACGTCGACGGTCATCGGAAGGAGCCGGTCGGGCCGTTCGGCTGCCGTCTTCTCCGCGGCCTGCAGGTCGAGGTCGGCGACGACTACCGTGTCGCCCTGCTCGGCGAGCGCGAGCGCGATGGCGCGGCCGATGCCGGATCCCGCGCCGGTGACCACTGCGATGGTGTTGCTCATGGTATTTCCCACTTCCCGTGCTGTCGGACTCAGGCGTTCACGTATTTGTTGAAATCGGGCTTGCGCTTCTCCGCGAACGCCGCCGCCCCCTCGAGACCCTCGGGCGAGTGCGTGAACAGGTCCAGCGCAGACATCGCGAGGTTGCTCAGTCCGGCCTGGTGGTCGGTGTCGGCGTTGAACGACTGCTTCAGGAAACGCAGGGTGGTGGGGCTCTTCTCGGCGATCTCCGCGGCGACGGCCTTGGCCTCGTCGAGCAGTCGGTCGGCGGGGACCACCCAATTGACCAGGCCCCACCGTTCGGCGGTGACGGCGTCGTACTGGCGGCAGAGGTACCAGATCTCCCGGGCGCGCTTCTCGCCGACGACGCGCGCCAGGAACGCGGACCCGAAGCCTGCGTCGAACGAACCGACTCGGGGACCCGCCTGGCCGAACTTCGCGGTCTCGGACGCGATGGTGAGGTCGCAGAGCACGTGGAGCACATGTCCCCCGCCGACGGCGATGCCGTTCACCGCCGCAATGACGGGCTTGGGGACGTCGCGGATCAGCTTGTGCAGGTTGCCGATTTCGAACATTCCGCTCTCGGTCGGGCCGTAGTCGCCGGTCTCCGCGCGCTGCTTGACGTCGCCGCCGGTGCAGAACGCCTTCTCCCCCGCACCGGTGAGGATGATCGCCTGCACCGCGTCGTCGGCCCACGCCGAGCGGAAGGCCTTGATCAGCTCCTCGACGGTCTTGCCACGAAAGGCGTTGTAGCGCGCGGGGCGGTTGATCGTCACGACCGCAGCCGGGCCGTCGACCTCGTAGGTGATGTCTTCGTAGTCGGTCACGGTGATTCCTCTCTGTGAATTGTGCAATGAGGTTGCGTTCATGAATTGTGAACAGCTATTCGATACGATTGAACGTACATTCACGCCGAAGTATGTGTCAAGGGTCACTCGGCGCTCGGTGCGCTACAGGAAAGCGCTGACCCCGGTCTCCGCACGGCCGATCAGCAGCTTCTGGATCTGACTGGTGCCCTCGTAGAGCGTCATCACCCGCGCGTCACGCAGGTACTTGGCGACGGGATACTCGTCGACGTACCCGTACCCCCCGAAGATCTGAATTGCGTTGTTGGCGGCGCGAACCGCGGCCTCGCTGCAGAAGTACTTCGCCTTGGACGCAGCCGTCCCGAACGGTTCACCGCGCTCGATCAGGTCGGCCGCCCGCCAGGTGAGCAGCCTCCCCGCGTCGGCGTCGACGGACATGTCGGCGATCAGGTCCTGCACGAGCTGGAACGAGGCGAGCGGACGGTTGAACTGCGTGCGCTCGCGGGAGTAGTCGACCGCAGCCTCGAGGCAGCCCTGGATGATTCCGACGCAACCCGCACCCACCGAGACACGGCCCTTGTCCAGCGAGTGCATGGCAATGGAGAAACCCTGCCCCTCGGATCCGAGCAGGCAACTCGCCGGCACGCGCACGTCCGTGAAGGACAACTCGGCCGTCGCCTGCCCGCGCAGTCCGAGCTTTCCGTGGATCTCGCGCGATTCGAATCCCGGGGTGTCCGTCGGAACCAGAAAAGCCGAAACCCCCTTGGGCCCCGAACCTCCGGTGCGCGCGAACACCAGGCACAGCTTCGCCCACGTGCCGTTGGTGATGAAAATCTTGGAACCGTTGATGACGTAGTCGTCGCCGCTGCGTACCGCCCGGGTCTTCAGGTTGCCGGGGTCGGAACCGTTGTCCGGCTCGGTGAGCCCGAAACAGGCGAGCGCCTCACCGGACGCGATGCGGGGCAGCCATTCGCGCTTCTGATCCTCGGTGCCGTGCGACAGGATCACCTTGCCCACGAGCCCCATCGACACCGACACGATGCCCCGGACCGCGGAGTCCGCCCGCCCGAGTTCCTCCATGCCGAGGCAGTACGTGATGTAGTCGCCGCCGAGGCCGCCGTACTCCTCCGGAATTGTCATGCCGAAGAAGCCGATGTCGGCCAGTTTCTCGACGATCGCGGTGTCGACCGATTCGGCGCGGTCCCACGCGGCGCGGTGCGGGACGACCTCTTTGTTCAAGAAGTCGCGGGCCAGCTGCCGGAACTCCTCCTGCTCCGCGGTCAGTGTCAGGTCCATGGATACTCCTCGATGCCGTGTTGAATACACGATCACTATTTGTGAGCAACTACTCACTTAAAGTGAAGCTATATTCACCCCGGGGTGTCGTCAACCCCCGACCACTGGCCGGGTGCCGCATCGGCTGAGTAGGCTCGACTCATGCCGATCACCTGGTCGGGCGAGGTCGATGACGTCATAGGCGGCGATCTGACCTGCGGGTTCGCGTACATCACGCCCGCAGGCGGGGCCGTGGTGACGGCGGTGGCGCCCCTCGGGCTGCGCGACCGAGAGCGGGGAACAGTCGGCTTCACCACCTCACTGGGGTTCGGCCGCAAGCTCGAACGCATCACCGGTGAGCCCCGGGTGGCGCTCGCCTACCACGCCCGCGAGCACGGGATCGGCGACTCCACCAATCAGCGCTACGTGCTCGTGCAGGGAGACGCGACGTTCGACCCCACCCCCGACCCGGAACTACTCGAAGACATCGGCCGGCGCTCGACCCCCTACACGGGCGAGCCACGCCGCGGCGTGTTCTGGGACCGGTGGCTCAGCGCGTACTACGCCGACCGGGTACCGGTGACCGTGACGGTGACACGAGTAGTCGCCTGGCCCGACCTGCACCTGACCGGTCCGCCCGAGGTGTTCGGCGCACCGCTGCCCGCGGTCGACGCGGAAACCCAGACCCCGCCGAAGAAGGGCACCGGCCCCCGCGTGGATGCGACCAAGACCGGGGAGCGCGCGGCGAAGCTGTCGCACCGGCTGCTCGCCTACCGTCAGGCGGACGGCTATCCGTCCGTCGTACCGGTCGACGTGACCTCTTCGAGCAGCGAGGGCGTGCGTCTGACAGTGCCCGCAGGAGTGCCGCAGGGCGGCCGCCGCGCAGGGCTGCTCGCCCACGCCTATCGCGCCGAGCTCGTCGGCCTCGAGTCACGTCAGAACACCGGCTGGATCGAGGTCACGGGCACCGAGGCGCTGTATGCACCCCACACCCAGGCCGGGTTCGCGGCGCCGCCGAACAAGACCCTCCTGCTCCTCGCCAACGGCTTTCTGGCCCGGCGAGGGCTGGCGAAGGCCCGCAAGGAGGGCCGGGCCCAGACCACGGGCCGCTGATTCGGACGCCATACGTGGTTCACCGCCGACGCGGTCGTCACGGTATTCTCACTTCAACCGAACCTTCGGTCGGCTACCGTGGATGACGGCGCACCGATGCGGCGGAGTTCTGCACCTGGAAGGATTGCGCGCATGACGACGGCACGCCCCGCACGGAAGACCGGTTCACCCGGACGTCCCGGCTACGACCTCGACTCGCTGCTCGCTGTCGCTGTCAAGGTCTTCAACGACAAGGGTTACGACGGCACCAGCATGGAGGTGCTGGCCCAGCGCCTGGGAATCACGAAGTCGTCGATCTATCACCACGTGTCCGGGAAGTCGGAGCTGCTCGAACTGGCACTGTCGCGGGCGCTCAACGCCCTCTTCGCGGTCACCACCGAGGAGAAGGCGACGAGCGGCCGGTACATCGATCGTCTCGAATACCTCGTCCGCCGCAGCGTCGAGGTCCTTGCCGCCGAGCTTCCCTACGTGACGCTCCTGCTGCGCGTTCGGGGCAACACCGCGGTGGAGCGTCGCGCGCTCGCCCGCCGCCGCGAGTTCGACGCGTTCGTCAGCGATCTCGTCGTCGCGGCGGCGGAAGAGGGAGACCTGCGGCCGGGCATCGATCCCGCGCTCACCAGCCGGCTCGTGTTCGGCACGGTCAACTCGCTGATCGAGTGGTACCGCCCGCGCACCGGCGGGACGGTCGCCGACCTCGCGGACGCCGTCGTCGAGCTGACGTTCGATGGGCTACGCCGCACCTGAGCTGTCAGGCCTTCCAGTCGGGCCTGCGCCCGAGGTACCGCAGCAAGCCGGCGACCTCGTCGCCGTCCGATCCGTCGACCACCGGGGCGTACGCACCGTACTGCCGTAGCGGCTCGACGATCTCGCGCGCCACGAACAGGAGCTCAGTGGCCACCAAGGGAGACAGGGGCGACGGCTGCCCGGTCGCGACGGCGATGTCCCAGGCGTGCACGGCGGCGTCGAGGGCGCACGCTCCCGCACCGATCCGCGGGGCGAGTGCGCCTTGCGGCAGCGGGGTCGCGGCCGACTCGGCGGTTGCGTCGATGCCCGCCCACGCGTCTGCCGCGGCCAGGAGCGAGGTGTCGAGGAATTCCAGGGGGTCCGCGTCGAGGGTTCCCGACGGAGCGAACGGATTCTCGGCAGGACCTGGGCCTCCCGTAATCGCTGCGGCGAAGGCGAGTTGATCGCCCGCCGCATGCTGCAGCACCTGGGTCACCGTCCACTGTTCGCACGGCGTCGGGCGGGTCCAGCCGTCGGCGTCCACTCCACGCACCACCGTCCGCAGCATCGCGTGCGCGGCATTCAGCACGTCCCACGTCGTCGAGTTCTTCGTGGCCTGATCGAGCCCGTCGTTGGTCATAATCTACAGCGTAGGGATCAAAGAGGTCGGAAACGGCCCGCGTGACACCATTCCGTCGCCTGCCCTCCGCGCGACCGGCGTCAGCCGCCATCGCTCGGGAACGAACCGGAATCCGAGCCGCACTGCCGCGCCGAATCGCCGGAGCCTGCGCTCGTCGTCCGCAGACCACTCCCAGCCGAGCTTGTCGCGGGCGGCCGGAGGCAGCGTTCCGCGGGCGATCCACACGAGCAGCCGTCCGAGCACGGGACCGACGAGACGCCACAGGACCGCGGGGATCCGATCGTCGGGACGGGGTGTCGGCTGCCCGTTGAGCACGCGCGATCTGCGCACCGTCTCGGTCTTGTCGAGAACCGTGCAGACCATCTCGTCCCAGTAGTCCACGAAATCGGCGTATGCCTCGGGCAGGTTGGTAGCCGACACCCCGTAGAGCGCGTACCACTGCTTCGACTCCTGATACAGCTGTTCCTTCTCGGAGTCGCCGAGCGGTTCACCGAAGTATTCGGCGACCACGTACTGGGTGCCCAGGAACGTGGCGTGAGCCCAGAAGTAGGGACCGGGATTCAGCGCGTGATACCGCCGCCCCTCGTCCGTCGTGCCCTTGATGTCCTTGTGCATGTCGCGGATCATCTGGGCCTCCGCGCCCGTCGGATCGTAGAGCGCGCGGATGATCGGCCCCGCGGAACGGGCCAACCGGGCGAACTCGTTGCCGAATACTGCCGAGTGCTGCACGAGAGCGGTGTCGATGACGGGATGCATCACCTGCAGCGTGCCCGACCACGAGATCAGCAGCGCGGTTCGCCAGTCGCCGAACCGGTGCCACGTCAGCGAGTCGGGCCCGAGCGACGGCAGCGCCGAACGGCGTTGGGACGGAAGCTCCGTGGTGGTCATGGCGATCTCCAGATGCCGCTCGATATGGAACGTGGTGCAATTCAGAATGACTGTTGACATCGCATGATGTCAACAGTGGAGCGCGGGGGTTCCCCGATCGTTACCGGGATCGATGAGACGATGACGGAATGACCGACAGCGACAACCCTCGCGGAGCGCCGCGCAAATGGCGCGGCCAGGAGCCGGACGACCGGCGCGCGGCGAGGCGTGCGGCACTGATCGAGGCCGGCCTGCAGCTCATGGGAACCGAGGGAACGGCCGCGACGACGATGCGAGCGACCTGCCGCCAGGCGGGCCTCACCGAGCGCTACTTCTACGAGAGTTTCGACAATCGGGAGGCGCTACTCGTCGCCCTCCTCGACCACGTCGTCCTGGGCGCGAGGGACACCCTGATCGGGGCTCTCGAGACGGGCCCTGCCGATCCGGGCGAGCTCGTCCGCCACGTTGTGAAGGCGTTCACCGGCTACATCGCCCAGGACCGGCGGCGGGGACGCATCATGTTCGTCGAAGCGCAGTCGGTGCCGGAGTTGGCCCAGCGGGGCGAACAACTCGTCACCGAGTTCACGACTCCCATGGCTGCGGCACTGACAATCCTGGGTGTCGACGGCGCACCTCGCGACGCCGTCAACACCCAGCTGAACGCGATTGCCCTGTTCGGGGCGATCGCCTTTCTGTACCAGCGCTGGCTCACCGGGAGCCCGAAGATCTCGCAGAAGCGGATCGTCGAGCACATCGCACTCACCATCGAGGCTCATGCGCCGGTGAACAGCACCCCCTAGACGTGCTCGCCGCGAACCAGGGGTCGCCGCATCGCTTCCAGGCCCGCGACGACTGCCACGGCGATCACCACGTGCATGGCCGAGAGCGCGGTGGTGCTGGCGGTGTCGAAGTCGGCCTGAATGGTCAGGGCGATCGTCGCGAGCGGCAGCAGGGCGCCGATCACTTCGGCCGGCCGGATGACGGCCACCCATTTCAGCGAGATCAGCGCGGCCAGTGTCATTCCGATCAGTATCGGAACGACCGTCAGGATGACGACTCCGCCGGGCGCCACGCTGCTGGTCTTGCCGGCATCCGTCATCTCGAACGAACCGCCGGCAGCCAATCCCAGCAGCCAGATCACCAGGTTGGGGACGAGCGCGCCGATCGTAGTCGCGGCGATCGCCCACGGGCGGCTCAGTTCGAGCGTCATCGGGTTGATCCGCGAGGTCGTGGTTGCAGAAATCGTGGTTCCGGTGCTGGACATGTTCGTTTCTCCCTGTCGAGTGGCTCGAAGTGCTACTGACCGATCCTGCAACCTCAACCATTGTTTGGGTCAAGGCCTGAAATCGAGGACTCTCGGTGAGACCCGAACAGGTAGACCCGGGCGGAACGCAAAACTCATCGCGGTCGGCCCCGGTCGGTCATCTGAGGGATGATGGCGACTATGAACTCTGCCCCCAAGCCACCCTCCCGACCGCGGGGGCTCCGCAACCCCCTCCGCATACTCGCGCGCTGGCTCGGCACCCGCGAATGGGTGATGCGGATGGCGCCGATCATCATCTGGCTGGAGTCGCACCTGCGCGCGTGGACCGGGAACCGGGTGAGCCTGATCGGCATCGCCGGACTGCAGTCCGTGCAGGTGACGGTCCCCGGACGCAAGAGCGGAACCCCGCGCACGACGGCCCTTCTGTGCATTCCGTACGGGGACGGGTACATCGTCACCGGCTCGAATTGGGGACGTCCCGAGCATCCGACGTGGTCGGTCAATCTGCGTGCGGCCGACGAAGCCCAGGTGAAGGCCGGGTCGCACAAATCCCGGATGAGCGTCCGGATGATCACCGGAGACGAACGCGAGAATCTCTGGAAACTGGTGGTCGACTACTGGCCCGGCTACCTCATGGAGCATCGCCGGTCCGGTGGACGTGAGTTCCGGCTGTTCGTGCTCGAGCCCACCCGCTCGGCTACCGAGAGTCGCGAATCCTGAAGACCGGCTCCACGAAGCGTTCGACGGCGCGACGCTCGGCGGCCGCATCGCCCAACGGCCAGGTCAACAGCGACAGGACGACGCCCACGATCCGTTGCGAACTCGGAATCCACGACATCACCCGCGAACAGGATCCCGGCATTGTTGAACACCGCATCGACGCGGCCGAACTTGTCCCCGACATCCGAAGCGTGCTCCAACACCGCATCTCTGTCCGACACATCCACCGCGGCAGCGAAAACGGAACCCGACACCGTACCAAACAGATCCAACGTGTCCTTCACCGCCGACGCCTCCAGATCCGCGAGAGCCAACCGCGCTCCCGCCCGTGCGAGCTGCACGGCAAGCTCACGACCGATCCCGGCGCCGGCACCCGTCACCGCGACGACACGGCCCCCGAAGTAGCCCAACCAACTTCCCCTCCCGCTCATGAACCCAGGTAACAATCCCCACGATCGACATCAGAAGATAAGTACGGGGAAAGCTGTGCACGCCCGTCCTCTCGCACCGTTGTTCGACCCCGAAACGCACTGCGAACTTAGACGATTCGCAAATTGAGGCCTCACCATGCTCGCGGGCCGATCTCCCCTCGCCACTAGCCAGTGTGCCGGCAAGTGCTGGTGGACGCGGACGATCGTCGAGTCGATCAAGAGCACATGTTCGCGCTGTGCGTCGCGTTCGGGGCTGCCGCGAGCACCGCGGCGAACATCCGACCGTAGAGTTCCCTCGTCCAACCAACGGCCGTGACGCTCCCACATTCTTCCGGCACATCGCGCCACGGTGACCCGGTATCGCCAGTCGATCCCTCCCCCGGTCAACCGACGGTCCTTCCACGGACATTCCCTGCGCCCGGTGGGGCAGGTAACACGGGCTCCTCACGGCGCCACAGGTCTTTGGATATTCTCTACTGCGCACGACACTCTCACACGATCCCGCACTCGGGCCCGGTCATTTGGCACAAATGCTCTACGGGACCGGGAAGGTGCCCAACCCCGGGTGGACCAGAATCTGGTACCCGTCGACAGGAGGGTGTGCGCCGACGTCGGCGACCGCGGTGATCGTGCCGCTGCCAGTGATAACCGTCGCGGGGGCGTATCGGCACCGATCCTCCGGTCCGGTGGGCGGACTGTAGTCGGGCCCCACGAGCCCAAGAGCGGTGGTGCCGGCGACGCCGGTGGTCAGGTTCCGCCAGTTCACCGACACGGCGACGCAGTAGGTCGAGGTCGTCGCGGAGCGCTCCGCCGCAAAGGTCACCATCCCGGATGTTCCCGTCGTCGCTGACGGTGTCACGGTCGACAGCGGCGGCGGGTAGTCGCAGGCCAGCACGGTCAGCAGCAGGCATCCTGCGACGAACCGCACCGGGACCTGGAACGCCGTGGTCGTCGCTGCCGGGACCGGCGGCGTGTCCGCGATCGCGGTGGCGGACGAGCAGAGCGGGATCGCGAGGACCGCCATCAATGCCGCGGCCCAGGCTACGAACGAACGACGAATCGCTGCACGACACACGGCGTCAGCCTCTCGTGGGGATCTTCCCGACCCTGGTGCAGTGTCACGCTACTCGCTTGGCGTCAGCGCGGACCTGGCTATGGCGGGCGGAACAGGCCCCAGGATACCTTCTACGCGGCGCTCGTCATCCATCATCGGGTCCGCACTAGGCAGCCACGCTCTAGTCCCACGGGAATGGACTCCGCTCACCGACCTGCCCGCAGCGCGTTATGCCGCGCACGCGTCAAGGACAGTTCGGTCAGGACCGTGCCCATCGTCGTGCATGCGGTTCGCGCCTGCGGCACCGGGCAGGTTCGTGTCGATGGCTGTGCGAGTGCGTCACAATGCGGGCAGTTCGTCGATCAGGCTGTCCAGCAGGTCCCTGTCGTGGCGATTCGAGCGCGACGGAGGCAGCATGGCAGTGTCGAGCTCGAGAGGGAACCTGTCGATGACGCGGCCCGGGTCGAGTCGATCCAGCGCTGCATACCATTCGGCCAGCGGTGCGGCGAGGCGGCCATGCAAGTCACCATGCAGCCACACCGGCGCCCCCCTGCCAGCCCGGCGCCGCGACGGCCTCCTGCCACACCTCCCGCGCGCCCTCCGCGCTCGCGTGGTCGGCAATGACCTCGAACCCGACCTCGGCCTCTTCCTGCAATCCGGCCAAGGGGATACCGCGCGTCGGGATGGCCGGCGCATCGGCGGGCGCCGGCACGTGCAGCGCACCAAGGAACCCGGCGAGGACCTCGGCCACATCGACACGTGTGACCGGCACATGATCGGCCGGCTCCCCCTCGACCCAGCGCCCGATCGTCCACGTGTGCTCGAACAGCCCGAAGGTTTGCCGACACGCACCGGGGCAGGCGTGGGCAGCGGCAACCGCACCGCCAACTCCGGCAACCACCTCTGCTCAACGCTCAACAGAGCAGGCGCACGCTCGGTACGCAATCCGGGGTATCAAAGACGTCCTGAAGGTCTGGGCGCACGCCGACGTCCAGTCCTGGACCATCGCCTCGTGGCTGTCGAGCCCACAAACCGAACTCGACGACCGCACCCCGAGACAGGCCCTCCTCGACGGCGACACCGCCGATGTCGTGACGCTCGCCCGGCAGGCAGCCGAACGGCTGGCTTCGTGACCAAATCCCGCGCGACACAACACCTCGGCGTCTCACCGTCCCCGGACACACTCCGGGGACGGTTCCCTGTGTGCACGGTGCCCGCCAGCACGACGACGTACCGCACCCACGGGGCCAAGTTCGCCCCGTGGTGGTTCGGCACCAGCCTCGGGGGCCGCTTCGACCTCCCCGGCCCCGACTGAACCTGCTACACCGCAGAATCCGGACTGATCACCCTCATCGAGACCTGGTGCGGCATCGCGATCATCCCGAGCCCGGAGATCGCACACCGCGTCATCTCCGCGGTAGCAGTCAACCGAGACCTGCACCTCGCCGACGCAACCTCGAACGCCGCAATCGGATTCGGCATGACATCCGAGGTCTCGACCACCACCGACTACGCCCTCACCCAGCAATGGGCGCACGCGTTCCGTGCAGCCGGGTTCGACGGAATCCGCTACTGGGCGCGGCACGAACTGACGCACGTGCACGCCTGCTACGCCCTGTTCGCGCCCAGTGGGGACCAGACCAGCACGGTGGCGATCCCCACAGACTTCACCGTGCTCGGCACCGACGCGTTGCCCGATCGCACCGACCTCTGGGATGCGCTGTACGAGACGGCCGGCATCGAAGTCCTTCACATCCCCGGCAGCATCTGAAGCCAGGCCATCCCGAGACACCGGTGAGCGCCTCGGGATGGGCGTCTCGGGGTGGCGTCGAAGGCACCATCCCGAGCCTGCGCTAGAGAGCCGTAGAGAACGCAACAGAGGCTGGTCAGCGCACCGCCCATCCGAAAAATCCGCAATCGCATCAAGGAAGCGCACCGTCCACGAGGAGGTCGAGCAGCTGCTCTTCGGTGGACTCTCCAGACCCGCGACGCCGACTTCGACGGGAACAGCCCGACGATCCGGTCGCCCGGGCGGTGGCCGGCACTCTCACGCAGGGGCCTGGGTGCAGGTCGCCGCGCCGTACGATCCACCACCGTGCCGGTCAGCGGAAGATCGTCCACACCGCGGCGGCGGCGAGCGCCACGACGACCACAACCATCACCACGGTGACGAGGGATTCGTGAGCGGCGAGAAGTTGCTGCATGACAAGAAGTCTCCCAGCCCGGCCCCCGTCAGAGCACGCTCGCGAGACCGAACACCGACATGGGCACTGACCGCATGCGAGAAACCGGCACCGACCGGAAAAGCCCAGACAACGGCAACGGCAACGTGTCGAGCCGAACCTGGCGACTCGCGATCCCCTCACCGCCCCAAAAGGTTAACCACAGCACACCAGACCACAAGGGCGTGACGCGGCCCGCCGGACCCCGGTGGGTGGCGGTCCGAACACCCCAGAAAATGAGAAAGCAGCAGGCACGGCCACCGACCTGTCACCGAATCCGACGAGCCGGACACCTCCCTCGAACAGTTCACCGCCGGTCGGAAAGACACCCAGTCCCCCGTCGTCGACGTCGAAGACACTGACACCGCCGAGTCTTTCGAACTGCCCGGCGCCGACCTCTCCGGTGAAGAATTCACCGTCCGCGCCATCATCAAGCAGCGGACGAATTCACCTGCGCCAGTTGCTTCCTCGTCCACCACCGCAGCCGCGTCGCCGACGCTGGGCAACAACTTTGCCGCGACTGCGCCTGAACAGGATCAGTCTCCGGCAGCGGGAGTGGATCGCCCGCCTCGAGCGTGAACTGCCGAATCTGCGCGAGGTGATGGGATCGTGTCTGTCCGAGCCCGGCGACGACGCCACCGCAGGGCTCGCGATGGCCGCCGCCCTGTTTCAGTTCTGGCTCTCCCGCGGCCTGCTCAGCGAGGGGCGGCACTGGCTCGACCGCGCCCTCGCCCGTGTGTCCGGGCTGCCGACCACGGCACGAGTCGAAGCTTTGTACGCCGACAGCGTGCTGGCGGACGTACAGGGCGACCTTACGGCGGGCAGCCTCCTGGTTGAGGAGGCGCAGGCCCTGGACGAGCAGCTGGCCGACCCCGTGGTCCACGCGCGCATCGCCCACGCCGATGGACTGCTGGCCCTCTACAGCGGCGACATACCCCGCGCCTGCGCCCGGTTGGAGGAAGCACTCGCGGTGTTCGGCGCACGCAGGAACCTGTCAGACCAGGTGTGGATTCTTTTGATGCTCGGGCTGGCCTACGAATTGCAGGGTGACGCTCCCCGTGCCATCGCCTGCCATGAGCGAGTGCTGGACACCACCGAAGCCCACGGCGAATCAGTGTTTCGATCGTACTCACTATGGGCCAGTGTTCCCTCGGACACGGGGCCGCCGAATACGACCGCGGGTGTCACAAACTCCTTTGCGATGACGCGTAGCTCGGCGCGAAGGGCATCGTCATCTCGCGGTCGGAGCAACCGTGCTGAGCCCTCAGCGCAGTAAGGGGGACCCTCGGCGCGTGAAGCTGCCACCTCTACCTCCTCGTGGCGGGTCTCGTGACTAGTGGCGCGTGATCCGAGAACGAAGTCCCTCATCTTCTCTTCATTCGCGCAAGGACGGGTGCAAGAGCGGCGCGTATTGCGGGGCAGCGAATTCGTGCGCTGCACCCGGCGGATTGATCAGCGGGTGTACATCGATTTCGTGCGGACGTATGCGTCCAGACCTTCCGGTCCCAGTTCACGGCCGAGACCACTGGCCTTGACTCCCCCGAACGGGGCTCCGATGTCGAGATCGAAGAAGTTCACACCCACGCTGCCGGTCTCGATCCGACGGGCCAGGTCGAGGCCCTTTTCGGGATCGGAGGTCCAGACCGTTCCGCCCAGCCCGTACTCGGAGTCATTGGCGATTGCGACGGCGTCGTCGAGGTCGTCATACGGCAGGACGGTCAGGACCGGCCCGAAGATCTCTTCCCGCGCGACGGTCGCCGAGTTGTCGAGGTCGGCGAACACGGTCGGTTCCACGAACCATCCCCGGTCGAGGTGTTTCGGCCGGCCGCCTCCGGCCGCGACGGTGGCGCCTTCTCGTCTACCCGTGTCGATGTACGCCTCCACACTGCGCCGT
The DNA here is from genome assembly GCF_000014565.1 of Rhodococcus jostii RHA1. Classification (NCBI taxonomy): domain Bacteria; kingdom Bacillati; phylum Actinomycetota; class Actinomycetes; order Mycobacteriales; family Nocardiaceae; genus Rhodococcus; species Rhodococcus jostii. The sequence goes on from NC_008268.1 coordinate 2,800,774, forward strand.
TGGCGCTCGGACACCAACGGTCCCACCCGGGTGGCGGGGTCGGCAGGGTCCCCGACCACGAGCTCCGACGCGAGGTGTGCGACCGCGTCGACTGTTTCGCGGTAACGAGACCGGGGAGCAAGGATTCGAGAGGACAGATAGCAGGTCTGGCCATTGTTGAGCAGGCTCGCCCAGGACAGTCCCCTGGCGACGCTCACCAGGTCCGCGTCGTCGAGGATGATGGCGGCGCTCTTGCCTCCCAGTTCCAGGGTCACCGGTCGCAGCAGGCGACCGCAGGTCTCCCCGATCACCCTGCCGGCGGCGGTCGACCCGGTGAAAGCGATTTTGTTCACCTCGGGGTGAGCCACCAGATAGGCACCGATCTCTCGGCCGCCGGTCACGATGTTCAGCACACCGCCGGGCAGCCCGGCTTCTTCGGCCGCGTCCGCGAGTTGGAAGGCGTCGAGCACGGTTTCGGGTGCAGGCTTGAGGACCACGGTGCATCCGGAAGCGAGTGCGGGGGCAAGCTTGAACATGGTCAGCGACTGGGGAAAGTTCCACGGAATGATCGCGGCGACAACGCCGATCGGCTCGCGGCGCACGATCGTGGTGGACCGACCGTTTGCGGCGATGCGCGGGGTCTCGACGGGTGTCTTCTCGGTCAGATCGGCGTAGTACCGGAGCGTCGCTGCCGGGCCGCTCCCCTCGGCCGCTAGGGATATCGCTGCCGGCATGCCGTTCTCGTCGGTCACGATGGCGGCGGTGTCTATTCGGCGCCGGTCGAGCGCATCGGCGAATCGCCGCAGGAGGTCGGCACGTTCAGCCGGTTCCAACTCAGACCACTCGGGTGCACGCAGGGCCCGGCGGGCTGCGGAAACTGCGGCGTCGACGTCGGCTGGGGTACTGTCCGGCGCCGACCCGACGGGTTCCTCGGTGGTCGGCGAGATAACCGTGATGCGGTCGGAGGTGGACGGCGTATGCCATCTGCCGTCGATGAACAGATGCGATCGGGTGTACTTCATGTGGGGAACCTCGGTCGTCGTGGTGCGCGGTCAGGGATGTGGGAGAAGAACCGGTTTGATGGCGTCGCCACGGGCGGCGTCCGCCTCGGCGACTGAGATCTCGGCGAGCGGGTAGGTGCGGATCAGCCGGTCGAACGGAAACCGGCCTTGACGCCAGAGTTCGATCAGTCGGGGCAACAGCAACTGCGGGACAGCGTCCCCTTCGAGGATTCCCATGATGTTCTTCCCGGCTGCCAGCACGGCCGGGGCGAGGACCAGTTCGCGGGTTGCGGCGCCGACGAGGCCGACGGTTCCGGTGGGCCGGAGGCTGTCGATCGCCGACGCGATGACCTGCGGGACCCCGGTGGTGTCGAGGGCGGCGTGCACTCCGCTTCCGGTCAGCTTCCGAATCTGTCGCGCGATATCGTCAGCGGACCCTTCGATCACGTCCGTCGCACCGAGTTCGAGGGCGAGATTCAAGCGATTCGCGTGCAGGTCGACGGCGATGATCCGGGAGGCGCCGGCGACGCGGGCGGCCATGATCGCCGACAGACCCACCGCGCCGGCACCGAAGACGGCGAACGTCGTGCCCGTGCCCACCTTCAGGGCGATCAGCGCGGACCCGGCGCCGGTCTGGATCCCGCATCCCAGCGGCCCCAGCAGATGCAGCGGTAGATCCTTGTCGACAACTACGACGTTGCGGGCACTGACGACCGCGTGGGTGGCCAGGGAGGACTGACCGAACCACCGTGATGTAAGGGCGTTGCCGTTCAGGTCGGTGAGCGGGCCGGGCCCTTCGGGGCCGCGGCCGGACAGATTGCGCGCGAAGAACGCGAAACAGTACGCCGGGTGCCCACCCGCGCAGTTTTCGCACTGCCCGCAGGAATCGAACGACAACAGAACATGGTCACCGGCCTCGATGCCGGTGACGCCGGCGCCGACTTCCTCGACGACTCCGGCGCCCTCGTGGCCGACCACGATCGGCGGCTGGGCGAGGAATGACAGGTCTCTGGGCAGGACGTCGGTGTGACAGAACCCGACACCGGCGATGCGAACCCGTAGTTGGCCGCCGGTCGGGTCGGCCAATTCCACCGTCTCGATCTCGAACGGTGCGTCGTGGTGACGTAGCACTGCGGCTTCGATGCGCATCGGAATGCTCCCTCTGTTCGGTGCGTAACCAGAACGTACAGACTGACCGTCTGTACGGTCAATAGTCGTTGACGAGGTCGCTAGACCAGGTCCATGCGTTTCGATATCGTGCAGGACTGCGAGGACGCGATCGAGCGCCTCTTCAACGCATTCGCCACGAGGGACGCCCAGGGGATCGCGACGCGAGCCCCTCCCCCATCGTCGTCACGACACCCGCTGCCGCTGTCACGTAAAGCAGTTGAGCAACACTGCGATTCGTAGTTCGTCGAACATGTGGTCATCACTTATCGACCATCGGGGCGCTACCCTGCCCCACCGCGTGCTGCACGTCTCATTATGCGAGAAGTTGTGCAACCGCCTCGATCGAGGAGTAACCGAGGCCCTGAAGTAGCAGCGTTTTGACCGCAGTCTTCTCCCATCGAACGAGGTCTTCTTTGATCTTGTCTCGTGATCCGACGAGGGCGACATCCTCGACCATGGCCAGGGGCACCGACGCGATTGCTTCGGATTTGCGCCCCTCCAGGTAGAGACGCTGAATGCGTGCGCATTCCGCTTCGTAACCCATGCGCACAAACACTTGATTGTGAAAGTTGGCCTCCTTCGCGCCCATTCCACCCACGTAGAGCGCAATGTTGGGCCGGATCACGTCGGCTGCCTTCTCGATGTCGTCGTCGATGACAACGGGGACCGTGGCGGCGATGTCGAAATCGTCGAGAGATCGGCGAGCCCCGGGTTTCGAGAATCCTTCCTCCAGCGCTCCTCGATAGAAGTCGTCCATTCGGGGCGAGTAGAAGATCGGCAGCCACCCATCGGCTATCTCGGCGGCGAGTGCGATGTTCTTTGGCCCCTCGGCCCCGAGATAGATCGGGATCTCGGTACGAATGGGGTGGATCATGGACCGAAGTGGTTTTCCGAGGCCGGAGCCACCTTGCAGCGGGAGTTGGTAGAACGAACCGTCGTGACTCACGGGTTCGTCTCGTCGCACGAACTTACGGACGAGTTCGACGTATTCACGTGTGCGAGCGAGCGGCCGGGGATACGGCTGCCCGTACCATCCCTCGACGACCTGTGGCCCGGAGACGCCCAAACCCAGAATGAAGCGGCCTCGAGACAGGTGGTCCAGTGTCATCGCCGCCATGGCAGTCGCCGCTGGGGTCCGCGCCGACATTTGCAGGATATTGGTGCCCAACCTGACGGTACTGGTTGAGGCGCCGTACCACGCCAAGGGGGTTAAGCAGTCGGATCCGTAGGTCTCGGCAGTCCAGACCGAGTCGTAGCCGAGACTCTCCGCAAGGGAGAAGGCCGCTCGTTCGTCGTCCGACGGCGCGGTAGACCAATAGCCCAGGTGGAATCCCAATTTCATTGTTTGCTTGTCCTTACTTCGTCGTCATTGGTGTGTCTTGTTGTCGAGGTATGCGGATCCGGTGGTGGTGCCTACTGAGATGGTGGAAGCGCGCTGTCGCTCGTCCGGACAGTCCGCAGGTCGTTGACCACCAATCCGTCGGCGTCGTAGCTCCGGCGCAGGTCCTTCTTGTCCAGCTTGCCGACACTGGTCTTGGGAAGGGTGTTGACGAAGGCCCACCGTTCGGGGAGCCACCAGCGGGCGACCTTGCCGTCGAGGAAGGCGAGCAGTTCGGGTGCGGTGGCGGTAGCTCCGGGCGCCAGTTTGATGCAGACGAACGGGCGTTCCTCCCATTTCGGGTCGGGTACTCCGATCACCGCGGCCTCGGCGACGGCGTCGTGCTCGAGCAGTGCGTTCTCGAGTTCGACCGTGGAGATCCATTCCCCGCCGCTCTTGATGCCGTCCTTGAGCCGGTCCTTGAGCTGGATCCAGCCGCCCTCGTGCAGGACCCCGAGGTCACCGGTGCGCAACCAGCCGTCGTCGAACTTGTCCGGTGCGGCGGTGCGAAAATAGGTGCCCGCGATCGTCGCGCCGCGCAACTGGACTTCCCCGATGGATTCGCCGTCCCAGGGCAACTCGTCGCCGTATTCGTCGACGATGCGCGCCTGCACTCCGGGGACGATGCGCCCCGTCAGGCTCGCCCACTGCGCCACGTCGGCGTCGGGTGTGTTGTGGGGTGGCCGGGAGAAGGTCAGGAGGGGGCTGGTTTCGGTCATCCCCCATCCCTGGGTCAACCGGACGCCGTGGCGGGACTGCATACTGCGGACCAAGGCAGCCGCCAGCGGGGAGCCGCCGGATACGGCCAGACGCAGGCTGCTGAAGTCGACCGGGTGGGTTCGGGCGTACTCGTCGAGGCCGGTCCACAGTGTCGGCACGGCCGCGGCGGCGGTGGGCGCGAGGTCGGTGATGATGCGGGCCAGGTGGTCGATCTGGAGATATCGGTCGTTGAGGATGATGTCGGCCCCGCTCGTCCAGGCGGCGTGGGGCCAGCCCCAGGCGTTGGCGTGGAACATCGGCACGATCGGCAGGACCCGGTCGGCGTCGGAGAAGCCGAAGGCACTTCCGGTGGAGATCTGCAGGCTGTGTAGGTAGATGGACCGGTGACTGTAGGCCACCCCCTTCGGGTCGCCGGTCGTCCCGGTGGTGTAGCAGAGCGCGGCGGCGCTGCGCTCATCGAGGCGCGGCCACCGGAAGTCGGTCTCGGTGTCCAGCATGTCGTCGAGGCGGTGCAGTTGCACACCGGTGGGAACGGCCAGGTCCGCCTCGCCCGCGACGATCACGTGCTCGACGGTGGGCAACCGGTCGATCACCCGCTGCAGCTGGGGCACCAGGTCCGCGTCGACGAGGATCACCTTGTCCGCGGCGTGGTTGGCGATGTAGACGATCTGATCGTCGTGCAGTCGCAGGTTCAGTGTGTGCAGCACCGCCCCCATTCCCGGTACCGCGAAATAGGCGGCCAGATGCGCCGGGCTGTTCCAGCACAACGTGGCAACGACATCGTCCTCGGACACGCCGAGGCGGCGCAGACCGGCGGCCAGGGAGGTCACCGCCGTCCCGAACTCCCGGAACGACCCTCGCCGTACCTCGCCCGCCCGATAGTGCAGAACCGCACTGTCGGGGTGTGTGCGAAGGCCGTGCAGGAACAAATCCGACACGAGGAGATCGACATCTTGCATGGTGCTGTGCATGGCAGGTCCGTCCTGGCTGTGAGGAATCAGTGTCGTTCCGCTGCCCCGTCGGCCGGATTTACGGAACCGAGCCGGTCTTGACCCGCGGACAGCTGCTCTCTACCCTAGACCGTACGTACGGTCAGTCAAGATGTTCTGCTGATCCTCTGCTCGACCATCCCCTTCCTGCCAGCCCCTGAAGGAAACGCCATGACGTTATCGGCCCTGCACACCGACCTCGGAAGTCCCGACGCGTACATCCACGGAGTTCCCCATCAGGTATTCGCCGAGCTCCGTCGCCACGAGCCGGTGGCCTGGATCGAGGAGCCGGCCGGTGAGGGTTTCGCCGGCGGTCCCGGGTTCTGGGCAGTCACCCGCTACGACGACGTGATGACGGTCTCGAAGAAGCCGGACGTCTTCTCCTCCCACAAGGGTGCGTCGTTCCTGCGCGATCAGAGCCCTCAGGATCTTGCCGCCCTGCAGCAGATGATGCTCAACCTCGACCCCCCGGACCACTCGCAGATGCGGTCGATCGTCAGCAAGGTTTTCACTCCGAAGATGGTGCGCGGGATGTTCGACAGCATCGCTGATCACGCTCGCGCCATCGTCGATGCATTGCCCGACGACGGTGAGATCGACCTCGTCGAACACGTCTCGGCGGAGATGCCGCTGCGGGTCCTCGCCGACGTCCTCGGTGTGCCGTCGGAAGATCGGCACCTGCTCTACGACTGGACCAATCGGATGGTCGGCCTCGACGATCCCTCCTACGGAGGCCGCGAGGCTTTCCTTTCTGCATTCATCGAAATGTTCGAGTACTCCGCGGCTCAGACCAGGGCCAAGCGCACCGAACCCGGGTCGGACGTGTGGTCGTTGATCGTCAATGCCGAGGTCGACGGCACCCAGCTGTCCCCCGAAGAGCTCAACCGGTTCTTTCAACTACTGGTCATCGCCGGAAACGAAACCACCCGCAACCTGCTGACCGGCGCGATCCTCACCCTCGGCGAACACCCCGGTGAACGTGAGAAGCTCGCCGACGATCCGGCGCTGCTGCCGAACGCCATCGAAGAGGTGCTGCGGTTCCACTCCCCCGTCATCCAGTTCCGGCGCACGGTGACCCGGTCGACCGAACTCGGCGGCAAGCAGATGCACGAGGGACAGAAGGTCGTCATCTTCTACGTCTCGGCCAACCGGGACGAAGCACAATTCGATGACCCGGACACCTTCCGCATCGACCGCGGCGCCGCCAATCACCTCGCCTTCGGCGCCGGCACCCATTTCTGCCTGGGCAACAGCCTCGCCCGCCTCGAGGCGAAGGTGCTGCTCGAAGCCCTGTTCACGCGCTTCCCGCACTGGCAGGTCACCGGACCCCCGGACCGGTTCCGGTCGAACTTCATCCACGGGATCAAGAAGCTCCCCGTTCACCTCGGAAAGGCCACGTCATGAAGATCTGTGTCGACCGCACCAAGTGCACCGGCCTCGGTATCTGCGAATCCCTCGCCCCGGACATCTTCGAGATCGACGATGCCGGCGGGCTGCTGCTGCTGCGCGAGGACGCCGATGACAGTGTCATCGACGACGTCCGCGCCGCCATCGAGGGGTGCCCCACCGAGGCACTCACGCTCATCGAGGACTGACCGACCATGACCGAACAGAATCTCGTGGTAGTCGGGGCGTCACTGGCGGGCCTGCGCGCCGCCGAGGCGGCCCGCAAGGCCGGCTTCACCGGATCGGTGACCCTCGTCGGCGCCGAGGAACACCTGCCCTACGACCGTCCCCCGCTGTCGAAGGCGTACCTCGACCCGTCGCCGACACCACCGGACACCACCTTCAGGGCGCGCAACGCCCTCGACGACGTGGGAATCGACCTCCGTCTCGGCACCGTCGCCACCCGGCTCGACCCGGACGAGCAAATGATTCACACCTCGCGCGGCTCACTGCCCTACGACATCGCCGTCATCGCGACCGGATCGTCGGCGCGGATGCTGCCGGGCACGGCTGCCATGGCCGGCGTGGTCACCCTCCGCACACTCGACGACGCAGTCACCGTGCGCACCGCCCTCGACAACCGGGCCCGCACAGTGGTCGTCGGTGCCGGATTCATCGGCTCCGAGGTTGCCTCGGGGGCACGCAAACGAGGCCTGGACGTCACCGTGGTCGAGGCCCTGCCGGTCCCCCTGGTGCGCGCGATCGGTACGGACATGGGCCGTGCCTGCGCGGACCTTCACCGGCGCAACGGAGTCGACCTGCGCTGCGGCGTCGGGGTCGAGAAGGTCCTCGGCAACGGACACGTCGAGGCAGTGCAATTGTCGGACGGCTCAACTCTCGAGGCAGATCTGGTCGTGGTCGGGGTCGGCGCGGACCCCGCCACCGAGTGGCTCGAGACCTCGGGCATCACACTCGAAAGCGGTGTCGTCTGCGACGAAACCATGGCGACCTCGCTGCCGGGGGTCTACGCCGCCGGGGACGTCGCCCGCTGGCACAATCCGCTGTTCGATGCATCCATGCGGCTCGAGCACTGGACCAGTGCCGCAGAGCAGGGAGCCCTCGCCGTCCGCAACGCGCTCGACCCACAGGCCGCGAAGCCGTACAGCACCGTGCCGTATTTCTGGTCCGACTGGTACGACACCCGGATCCAATTCGTGGGAGTGCCCGAGGCCGACGAAATACGCACCGTCACCGGACATCTCGAGGACGGCCAGTTCGTGGCGCTCTACCGCCGCGGCGACCGGGTCGTGGGCGCGCTGGCCCTCGACCACCAGACCCACATCATGAAATATCGTGCCCTGATCGCCAAGCGTGCGAGCTGGGAGCAAGCGCTCGATTACGCGCGCACTCGCCAGCACAAGGACGAGCCGCTCGACGCGGCCCGCTGACTCATCAGGGCTCACCCGGACACACTGCAGAAAAGAGGGTCGATGCCAGAGCGCAACGCCACCATCGTCGGATACGGCCTCACCGAAGTGGGCAAGGTCTTCGGGAAGACCGCGCGTGGATTCGCCGCGGAGGCGGTCCGGTTGGCTGTCGCCGATGCCGGGTTGTCCCTCGGCGACGTCGACGGGCTCCTCGTCAACGCCCGAGCGGGCACCGATCTGAACCTGACCCTCGCTCGCACCCTGGGGCTCGGGAATCTTCGGCTGCTCAGCGAGATCAATGCATTCGGCGCCTCGGCCGCCATCATGATCGCCCAGGCCTCGAAGGCAGTGCTGTCCGGCGAAGCGGAGGTCGTGGTGTGCGTGTTCGCCGACGACCCCAAGAAGCAGGACACCGGCGGAGCGCACGCGTACCGGACCAGCTCCCTGACGGCGACGGGCTTCCGCAGCGCCGAGACCGCCGCCGGGTTCACCAGCGTCAATCACCGCTACGCACTGGCCGCGCGCCGCTACATGGACCACTACGGGCTCACCTCCTCCCACCTCGGCGCCGTAGCGGTGTCTCAGCGGGCGTGGGCACTCGACAATCCGGTGGCCCAGATGCGGACGCCGTTGACCCTGGGCGAGTACCACCAGTCGCGCTGGGTGGTCGAACCGCTGCATCTGCTCGACTGCTGCCTCGTCTCCAACGGTGGTGCCGCAATCGTGGTGACCACCCCGGAGCGGGCACGGGATCTGCCGAACACACCGGTGTACGTCCGCGGGTGGGGTCAAGCCCACCCGGGATACGTCCTCGAACGTGACAGCGATTTCGGCCTCGTGACCGGCGCCGCCGCATCCGGGCCGGCGGCGCTGAAGATGGCCGGAATGACCGTCGACGACATTGATCTGCGGGAAATCTACGACTGCTACACCTACACCCTCCTGGTGACGCTCGAGGACTACGGATTCTGTGGCAAGGGCGAAGCCGGGGAGCTCGCCGCCAGCGGGGCACTCGCCCCCGGCGGCACCCTGCCCACCAACACCGGCGGCGGGCAACTGTCCTCTTTCTATCTGTGGGGCATGACCCCGTTGATAGAAGCCCTCACGCAATTGCGAGGAGAAGGCGGCCGACGGCAGGTCCGTGAGCACGCCACCGCCATCGTCAGCGGCAACGGCGGCATTCTCGACCACCACGGCACCCTGGTTCTCGCCACCAGCTCGGCGTGAACACCCGCAACGGAGAAGGAACACGATGACATTTCCCGCCGTCCGGGACGAGACCTCGGCACCGTACTTCGAGGCCCTCCGGGAGGGCAGGTTGATCTTGCGGTCATGCACCCGATGTGGGCACGTCTGCCGGCCCGACACCCTCAGCTGCAGCTCATGCCACAGCGACGAGATCACGTGGGTCGGCTCCACTGGTGACGGGGTGGTGGTGTCCGCAGTCGTCGACCACGCGAGTGCGCCCGAGCCCACCGTCCTTGCGCTGGTCGAGCTCCGAGAAGGACCGTGGTTTGCCAGCCGCATCCTCGACGTCGCCACCGCGTCCGACGTCCCGGTATCCACACCGGTGCGGTTGCGCATCACCGAATTTGCCGACGGTGAAGCGATTCCCACGTTCGTTCTCGCCACCTGACCATCACATCGACGGTGCGCCGGATCCACGAGTGATCACACAGCGCTTAGACTGACTGCACAATCAGGACCGTGAACGAGGTGGAGGTAGCGAAATGGCAAAGGCCGGTACCCGGCTGGCCGGAAAAGCCAACGCGATCCTCGAGGTCTTCACGCACAACGTCGCGCAGTTCGGCTACGACGGGACGAACCTGAGCGACATCGCCAACGAGTTGTCGATCTCCAAGGGCACGATCGTCCATCATTACGGCACCAAGGATCGCCTGCTCGCCGCCCTGCACACGTCCTACATGCGCCGCCGCCTCACCGAAGCGAAGCTACTGATCGGCAAACTCGATCATCCCGAGCAGCAACTCGCGGGACTGCTGTTCGCGTTCATCCTCTACCAAGAGCACGACCGCGACGCCACGATCGCGTTCCAGCGCGAGGTCATGCGCCTGGCAGCGCTCGATATCGACACCGAGGGACTCGAACTACGCGCCGAATACATCCAGCTGGTGCGTGACGTAATCGAAGCCGGAATCGCCGCGGGACGGCTTCGAAAAACGGATCTGCGGATTCAGTCACTGCTGATGTTCGGATCCGCGCAATGGGCCTACACCTGGTTCGATCCGAGCGGTGACGAATCCGTCGAAGAGGTCGGGGCAGCACTGGTCGATCTCGTGCTGGGCAGTCTCCTGGTCCGTCGCACGGCACTACCGGGGTTGTCGGACCCGAGAGGACTGGCCGCCCAGACCGCGCGCCAGTGCCTGCTCGAAACGTCCGCCGAATCCGACAGCGGGCTCGCTGCATCCTGATCACAGTATCGTGACCGCCGCCGATACCAACATCAGCGCCGCCGACGACGGTCGACCAAGCCTGCTTATTCGGCACGCACATACATAGCGGGAAAAGGGGCATGGGCATCGGCCCCGCTCGATACTGCGCCTTTTCGGGTGAAGGCTGTCTCCCGCCACCCGGTACCGCCGCTCGGGTTCGGTCAGTCCGCTGCGAGTAGAGCCGTATCGAGCTAGCTCGCTGCACCGCCCGGGTGCCCGGAGCGCTCGCCACCGCACTTCGAACGCTTCCGATCTGCACCCAAAAGCATTGGGGTACTCACCACGGCGACACCCGCTAGAGATCGCACGCCGTAGCTTTGTCAGGCGGCCGCGGCCGAGCGTACGCATCCCTGCCGACCCGGCGGCAAGAACACAGCGACGAACCTGGTTGCGCAGCAATAACTTGCGAACGAGACACGATTTCTGCCGGTAGGTGTCCTCGCGGCAAATCGGCAATGCGTCGACTGTGCGGCGCAATACCGATCGCCCTCCATGTTTGGTTTTCCGCCCAAACCGTTCAGCGGCCCCTTGTGCTGCACGTCACGATTCTGCTTTACTGACCGTGCGTACGGTCACTAGTTGAGCCGGGCGAAACGGACTGAACAATCCCCTCGAGAGGTGCCTGATGGCTTCACCCATCCACCATGTCTTCGACCCGATCACATACTGGGTATCGCAGGATCCCACCCGAGTCGCGCTGCGCTTCGAGGACCAGTCGTGGACATGGCAACAGTTGTCGGACCGGGTGCGGCGTAACGCCGCAGCACAGTCCGCACTCGGGCTGGCGCCCGGTGACCGGGTCGCGTTCCTGGACAAGAATCACCCCGCCAGCCTCGAGACCACACTGGCGTGCGCCTTGGCCGGAACGGTGAACGCGGTACTGAACTACCGCCTCGCACCGTCCGAATTGGCCTACGTCATCAACGACAGCCGTGCCGAACTGCTGATCCTCGGCGCCGAATTCGTCGACGTCGTCGACGCGATCAAGCCGAACCTCGACCACGTGCGCACCATCATCGTGCTCGGTGGCGAGGCGGACGAGTACGAGGCATGGCTCGGCAAGGCCCCGCCGCGCGAGATCGCTCATCCAGCCCATCCGGAGGATTGCTTCCTGCAGCTCTACACCTCCGGCACCACCGGGCACCCGAAGGGAGCCATGCTGACACACCGCTCCGTGGGCGCCCACAGCATTGCGGCCAGCGCCGCCTTCGGCTTCGCCCGGGACAGCGTGAACATGGTCGCCATGCCGCTCTTTCATGTGGGTGGCACCAGCTGGGCACTGGCCGCAATGTCGCAGGGCGCGGAGACGATCCTCGTACGCGAGGTCGTTCCCGCGGTAGTTCTGGACCAGATCACCCGCCAGTCGGTCACCCACGCGTTCTTCGTCCCCGCCGTCATCCGGTTCTTCCTGCAGGTCCCGGGTGTGTCCGCACGAGACTTCCGATCGCTGCGCTGCCTCGGATACGGCGGATCGCCCATGCCCGAAGCCCTCCTACGAGAGGCGATGAGCACCTTCGAGGTCGACTTCTACCAGGTCTACGGCATGACCGAGGCGTCCGGAGTGTTCTGCGTACTCGGGCCGCAGGACCACCGCGACCCCGCCCGGCCCGAACTGCTCCGCGCGGCAGGCCGGCCGGTCGAGGGTGCCGAAGTCCGGGTGGTCGACCCGGCCACCGGCGACGAACTGCCCAGCGGAGAGGTCGGGGAGTTCCAGATCCGCGGACCGCAGGTGATGGCCGGGTACTGGCAGCGCGAGGCGGACACCGCCGCCAGTTTCGATGGGGAGTGGTTCAGGACCGGTGACGCCGGCCGACGGGATCCCGACGGGTTCTTCTTCGTCGAAGACCGGGTCAAGGACGTGATCATCTCCGGCGGTGAGAACATCTACCCCGCCGAGGTGGAGCGCGTGGTCAGTGAGTTTCCCGACGTCGCGGAAGTCGCCGTCATCGGCGTCCCCGACGACAAATGGGGCGAAGTGGTCCGCGCGGTCGTCGTCGCGAAGAGCGGCGCCGACATCGACGAGAACAAACTGCTCGACTTCTGTGCCGCTCATCTGGCCGGTTACAAGCGGCCCCGCACCATTGACATCGTCACGAGCCTGCCGCGCAACGCGACAGGAAAGATTCTCAAGCGCGATCTGCGCGCACCACATTGGGCCGGCCGCAGCCGATCGGTCTGATCCGAATCCGGACAAGCACCAACCACAGACCCCAATCCGAAAGGGAAAACACCATGAGCTACTTCACCGACGCCTCCGAGGTCTACCGCTACCTGGGCGGAGTCTTCCGCGCAGCCAACGACGAACCGACCGCCGGCCCTGCGCTCAAGGACGCCGACCTCATCCTCCGACTCGACTACACCAACCCCGATTCGTCGCTCACCGTCACACTGAAGCCAGAAGGCATCGAGGTGATCGAAGGCGAAAACGACCTCATCCCGGACGTCCGGTTGGCGATGTCCGCCGACAACGGCAACAAGTTCTGGCGCGGTGAATACAACGTCGCGGTGGGGTTGGCCAAGGGCCAGGTCAAGGCCAAGGGCCCGGTGTCGAAGATCCTCAAGCTGATTCCGATCTCCAAGCCGCTCTTCCCGATCTACAAGAACCTGGTCGCCGAGAAAGACGCCCAGCACAGCTGATCACACGGCCTCGAGCAAGGACATCCCAACCATGACAGCCATACCGCACTACACCCAGTTCATCGACGGTCAATGGGTCGATACCGACCGCACGTTCGACATCATCGATCCCGCGAACGGCGAACTGGTCGCCACCGCCGCCCGTGGCTCCGTCGAGAACCTCGACCAGGCGGTCGCCGCCGCCAAAGCTGCCCACGCCCGGGGTGAGTGGCGCACGAAGACGCCGGACGAACGCGCCGACATCCTGTCGGCGATTGTCGCCGACCTGTCCGAGCGCATGGAGGAGCTGGTTGCTCTGCACGTCAAGGAGAACGGCGTCACCATCCGCCAGGCGATGGCCTTCCACGTCGGCTACTCGATCTCGCATCTGCAGTACTTCGCCGACCTGGCCCGCACCTACGAATTCGAGCGGTCAGGGCCGCAATTGTCCTACCCGACATTGGCATCCGGGATCGTGCGCCGGGAACCGATCGGTGTGGTCGCCGGCATCGTGCCGTGGAACTTCCCGCTGCTGCTTGCTGTGTGGAAACTCGGTCCCGCCTTGGCGGCCGGCAACACCATCGTGCTCAAGCCCGACGAGAAGACGCCGCTCACCCTGCTCGAACTGGCCAAGTCGGCGGAACGGGCCGGGCTGCCGAAAGGTGTCCTCAACATCGTCACCGGTGCCGGCGAAGAGGTCGGAGCCCGTCTCGCCGCACACCCGGACGTACGCAAAATCGCCTTCACCGGGTCGACGGCGGTCGGCCGGGAGATCAGCAAGCTTGCCGCGGAGAACATCAAGAAGGTCACCCTCGAACTCGGCGGCAAGGGACCGAACATCGTGCTCGCCGACGCCGACATCGACTCCGCGGTCGACGGGGCACTCTTCGCCTGCTTCCTCTACGCTGGTCAGGCATGCGAGTCGGGAACCCGGCTGCTGCTGCCCGAGAGCTTGCACGACGAATTCGTCGACCGCCTGGTGCAGCGGGCGGCGACCATCAAGGTCGGCGACCCGTCGGAGTTCGACACCGACATCGGTCCGGTCATTTCCGCCGAGCAGCACGCCCGGATTCTCGACTACATCGAAATCGGCCAGAAGGAGGGCGCAACCCTCGCGTTCGGCGGTGAACCGCCCACCGGAACGCAATTCGAGCAAGGGCACTGGGTGCGCCCGACGATCTTCACCGACGTCACACCCGACATGCGCATCGCCCGCGAGGAGATCTTCGGTCCCGTCCTGTCGGTTCTGAAGTACCGCACCGTCGACGAAGCCGTCGCGATCGCCAACGACTCCGAGTACGGATTGTCGGCCGGGGTGTGGAGCGAAGACCTCGAAGCGGCACTCGTCGTCGCGGCGCGAATCGAGTCGGGCACCGTCTGGATCAACGACTGGCACATGGTCAACGCTCTCTACCCCTTCGGTGGTTACAAGCAGAGCGGAAACGGCCGCGAACTCGGACCCCACGCGCTCGACGAGTACACCGAGGAGAAGTTCGTCCACGTCGACCTCTCGCGCTCCGTCGACCGCAAGGTGTACGACCTTGTCCTGCCCGCGGCCCAGGCGGCGGTGAACCGATGAGCCGCGCACGTGTCGCGCTGTTCGAGGCGCCGGACGAGAAGCTCACGGTTGTCGATGTGCAGGTCGGTCCGCTCGCCGAGGACGAGATCCGGATCCGTGTCGCCGGCGTCGGGATCTGCCACACGGACCTCACCGCTCTGCGTGGCGGTGTTCCGCTCCCGTTGCCGGCGGTGCTCGGACACGAAGCATCCGGGATCGTCGAAGAGGTCGGGGCCGAAGTGACGGCCCTCGTACCCGGCGATCACGTCGTGGTCAGTTTCGACTCCTGCCGAACCTGCACTCAATGCACCTCGGGTCGGCCGGCCTACTGTGAGTTGTTCGCGGCGCTGAACTACTTCGGCACACGCCTGGACGGCTCGACCACCATGAGCCGTGACGGCGAACCGGTCCACGGCAACTGGTTCGGCCAATCCTCGTTCGGAACCCACGCCGTCGCGAGCGCACGCAACGCCGTCAAGGTCGACGAATCCTTGCCCCTGCAACTGTTGGGGCCCCTCGGCTGCAGCTTGCAGACCGGGGCCGGCACCGTAATGAGTGTCCTGCGGGCAAAACCCGGGCAGAGCATTGCGGTGTTCGGTCTCGGCGCGGTCGGGCTCAGCGCTCTCATGGCGGCCAACGCGCTCGGCTGCACACCGATCATCGCGATCGATCCGAATCCGGAACGCCTGAACCTGGCCACCGAACTCGGCGCCACCCACACCCTCGACCCCTCTGCGATCGACGACATCGTGTGGGCGGTCACCGACATCAGTGCCAACGGTGTCGATTTCAGCGTCGACGCCGTAGGACTCGAGTCCGTCGTGCAGCAGGCGCTGGGAGTGCTGCGATCCCCAGGCATCTGCGCCACCCTCGGACTACAAGGCCTCGAAAACGAAGTTCGGATCGACCAAGGCCATCTCCTACTCGGTCGCACACTCACCGGGGTCATAGAAGGCGACGTCGACCCCCACCAGTTCATCCCACAGTTGGTCGATCTGTGGAAGAACGGACAGTTCCCCTTCGACAAACTCATCGAGACCTACACACTGCCCGAGATCAACGAGGCCCTCGCGGCAGCTGCCGCGGGGTCGGTCATCAAACCGGTGATCGTGTTCGACTGAGCACTAGATGCCGGGAAACATGTTCGATCCTCGTGGCGAGGGTGTTCCTCCCGTCGTGGCCGGACGAATGACGAAGCTGCCGATGTCCACACGTGGGACAAGTCAACGGTGCACCTCCGAGACCCCCAGTCACGGGAGCGTGGCCTGCGCGCTCCTCCGTGTGACGCCGCGTGGGCGGTCCGCAACGGGACCGCCCACGCCACCTCGCACCAACCGGCGCAGTGCCTTTCTGGGCTCAGGACCCACGGCCCCAACCATTGGTACACAAACCCCATCCACCAACACATCACCGTGTTCAACCACGAAGGATCTGACTCGATGCCTATCGACACCCCTGCTGTCACTGCTGACTTCATCCAGCGCTTCTTCGCGTCCGTCGATGCGCACGACTTCGACCGGGTCGAATCGATGCTCGACCCCGAGTGCGAGATTGTCGCTCCTGGTTTCACCCAGGTCGGCGCCCCCTATGTGTGCCTGTGGATGGCGGGGTTCTTCGCCACGTTTCCCGACCTCCGCCATCATCCACGCCGCGTTGTGGTCGATGGCGACGAGATCGCCTTCGAACTGCGCGTGACCGGGACACACACGGAAGACCTCCCGCTGCCGGACGGCTCGAGCATTCCACCGACGGGTCGGTCCCTCGACATCACCCTGGGAGAATTCTGGACACTCGCCGACGGTCGGGTGAAGAACTACACCGTCTACTACGACCACCACGACTTCCTCACCCAAATGTCCGCACTGGGTTGAGACTTGGCCAGAATTACATCGGATAGACCGGGACCGATGCGAACGGTACACACGCGTCCGCCACAGAACCCTCCCGCTAGCGGCCGTGCTTTTGACCAGGCTTTCGGCGCCGGCGATCGGTCGTGAGTGCGACCACAACCACGGGACCGGCGAAACTGAGACGTCCCGGTGGTGGGGCACGGGACGGGCAGCCGCCGGTGGCACGTGTCATAAAGATGAAGCCGATCGCCCCCATATCGGCGCAAAATTGTTGCCGTGGAGTGAAACAGCCATGCCGGTTGCTCATGCTCGGCAGCTACGAACACCGCGGATACTCATGCTGCGTTGCCAGCCCGTCTCCGAGTACCAGAGAATGTCGACCTCCACACGGCATACCCGGAACCGCGGCGCATCGCCTGCAGCAGAGGTTCTTCCGCGCCCCCCATTCGGGGGTTTGGGTGCTATATCGAGCCATGCCGGAGTTGTGATCCATATCACCAATACCCCTAGGAGGGTTCGGATGAAACGTCATCGTTTTCGCGCCGTGACCGCCGCGGCAGTCACGCTCGCTGCGGTGGCCATGTTCGGGTCGGCTGGACAAGTGGTGGCCGAACCGCTAACCGCCGCAGCCGCGGCGGACTTCTATCTTCCACCGCATCCGTTGCCCGCCGGCAACAGTGGGGATCTGATCCGCAGCGAACCCTTCCGCCCGCTGGGTGCTTCGCCATTGGCGGCTCTGGTACCGGCCGCGTCCGCAACCCGAATCATGTATCTCTCCTCCGACACCGTCGGCGCGCCGGTCGCGGTCACCGGAACGATTCTGGAGCCGACCGCGGCGTGGCCTGGGTCCGGGCCACGCCCCCTCGTCAGCTATACCTACGGCACCATCGGCGCGGGCGACAATTGCGCCCCCTCGAAACTGATCGCCGACGGCATCACTACCGATGGCGCCGGAACACCGATGCCCAACCTATACATTCTCGACGTCGTGTCGCTGTTGGCACGCGGCATCACGGTCGTGGTCACCGACTATGAGGGGCTCGGTACCCCGGGCGCACACACGTACCTGCAACCGGTACCCGAAGCGCACGCCGTGCTTGACGCAACACGGGCCGCCATTCGCTTCGGCGCGGCGACACCGCGTGCGCCGGTGGGAATTTGGGGATACTCGCAAGGCGGCTCGGCAGCCGGTGGCGCCGCACAACTCGCCCACAGCTACGCTCCGGAACTCAACCTCGCGGGCACCGTTGTCGGCGCACCGCCGGCGAACGTCGCCTCTACCCTGTCGAACGTCGACGGCAAAGCGCTCACCGATGTAATCGGGTTCTTCCTCAACGGCCTGCTGGCCAGCCACCCGGAATTCACGGAGGCGGTCACCACGATGCTCAACTCCGACGGGATCGACTTCCTGCACCGCACCGCAACCGAATGCGACGTGAACGCCCTATTCCATGCCTATCAGCCCACCAGCTCGTTGACGGTCAGGGGCCGACCCATCATCGACGAACTGCAAGCCCATCCCGCGATCCGGGCTGTTCTCGACAGCTTCAACCTGGGCACACCAGCCCCCGCTGATCCCGTTCTCCTCGCTCGGAACGTCAACGACGACGTCACCCCCGCCGCGGACACCTACGACTTGGAGAACGCCTGGCGTGGTGCCGGCGCCGACGTAACCGTGGCACATCTCGACACGCCTCCGCTGCTACCGCAACTCGGGGCCGCGGGGCATGGGGTCGGGCTTCTCCTCGACAATCCGACCGCCGTGCAATGGCTCATCGACCGGTTCAACCATTGACACCCTAGCCGATTCGGCTAGAGGCGCCGGCCTGGATCGCGTCCGAGTGGCGCGACCCAAACCGGGCCGCACTGCTAGGCGATGAACGCAAAGACATTGGCCGAGGAGAAGCTCGCGCCCTTCATCAAGGAGCGCGGTTACGACTGGGAGATCTACATCGACGAGACCCCCATGGACCTCTGGCGCACGCAGGGTCTGGTGCCGCCGCCGCCGGAGTCGGACATGGAGAAGCTCTGGGCCAAGGAGAACCGACCCATTCCGTACGACGTCGCTGCCTCGTGACTGAGGATCCCGGGGTACGGCGTCGCCGTGCCCCGGGCCTTGTCTGTCCGGGCTCCGGGCACTGATCCCGACACGGGCCGACGGTCCGGCTCCGGCCTGTCGGCGGTTCCCGACGATCGATCGTGACGGTCGCGGGCGCATTCGTGCCGGCAGAAAGCGGTCAGCTCGTAGGCGTTCTCCGCGAAGGGCTGATCCTGGACGCGGCTCGTCCCGGCCTTTGCGGCGATCACGACTATTTCGGCAGTGTCGCCTTCCAAATGCGCTGGCAGACAGGAATTTCTATTTGCTCAGTAGCAATATTACGTAAACTGGTAAGTTGGTTATTCGCATGGCCCGCGAATAACCGACCACTCGTGGTAACGCTACTCCGCTGCCGTCTCCGAGGGTATTCACCTGCGGCCCTGGTGAATTGGGCGAGGCGGTGACATTTGCGATACGCAGTACGTGGGCAGCCGAGCCGAGCGAACGAAACAGCCTCTGACCTGTGTGTTCACCTCGCGCCATTGCAGGATATGCATTTCGAATGCAGAATTTGCAGCGACTGAGGGACTGGATGGGTGCCCGGGCGTTGCGGGAGAGATCGACCAGCTGCAGGTGCCGGACTTCGTTGCGGCGCAGGCCCCTCCGTAGAGGGTTTTGAACGCCACCGCATCACGCCACACCGCCAAGGCACCCTTGCGGCCGGACCGCAAGATTCGCTCCGGTTCGAGGTCAGCTACCCCCGCGATCAAACACCCCAAACGATGAGCGACTCTCCGCCATGAGATCGACAGAACTTGATAAGTCCCTTATCCAGTCAACTCGCGTATCTGGATCAGATTCCTCATTCCCCAGTGCCCTTGTCGTTTCCTCAGTTCATGGAGGGGTGAAGGAGGTTCGGAAGATCGATTCCACCACCACCCAACATTGCCGGGCAGAGCAGGGAATTCAACGCCACGATATGTCGAAGGTCAAGGAGTTCATCGAAGGGGGTGAGGATGATCTCGCGCCGGGCCGCGCGGGGCCCGAGGAGGTGGGTTCGATCATTCGTCCTCGGTCCACGCGCGACGGGTGACGGCCCTCGGCCGAAGGGGTCAGCGGTCGAGGGTCTCGCCGCCTGCGGACTGCCGTCGGGCCGCGGTTCCCGGGGAACGGTTTCCCGGGAAGTCCGCTGTATTTCGCCGGGCATTGAATTATGGTGACCTCACGTTGGACTCCCGTGACACAACCCATCCTATGAACTTTTCAGAACAATTGGCTCGTGAAACCGCCGTCGACGGTCAAGGCACTCCCGGTGATCATCGAAGCTTGGTCCGAAGTGAGGAAAAGAGCCGCATCTGCGATATCCTCTGGGGATATCAACCGCCCCTGCTTCTGGTCGATTACCTGAGCGAAACCGCCAGGGGCGAGGCCCATGGTGGACTCCCAAACTGGGACTTCAGAGTCAATGAGCGGAGTATCAACGTAGCCGGGCACCAGGGCGTTGACTCGGACGTTCTGTGCTCTGAGTTCACCTGCAGCTGTTGCGGTGAGGTTACGAACTGCAGCTTTCGACGCCCCGTAAGCCGCCGCGAGAGGTGTGCCCCCGGTCCCCGAAATGGACGAGAGGGTGAGGATCGATCCACCACCGGAATTCGCGATAGCCGCCGCGCTGTGCTTGATGGTCAGGAAGACACCGTCAAGGTTCACTGACATGGTGGATCGCCAAACATCGAGCGGCGTCTGCGCGATCGGATGCGATGCGCTGATTATCCCAGCGTTGGCGACCACGTGATGCAAAGCCCCATGCTCTTCGACAGTCCGTTCTATCAGTGCAGAAACGTCCTGCTCGCGGGTCACATCAGCCGGGATTGCGCTCGCGCCGGGGATGCGGGAAACAACTGCCTCGGCGGCTCCGCGGTGTCGATCGGAGACGACAACCCGAGCGCCTTCCTTCGCGAACCGGGCGGCGATCACAGCGCCGATTCCGCCGCCCGATCCAGTGACGATCACGACCTTGCCTTCGAGTGATGCAGGCATGGCCACCTTCCTTTCCATTAGACGATGTAGCTGGTTCCAGTCAGTCCGGTGCACTCGACCTGAATGTATGCACGATGGGTCGGTTTGGCGCAGTTCACGAGTAGCGTCAGCACGGCCAAGTCCGCGTTCAGGAAACTGCCGGCTTCGTGAGACGATTCGTGCGACTTCAGCGCCAGGACGGACGCGCGTATTGTTCCTACCGGCTATAAGTACTCAAATATCCTGAGTCCTTGGATAGAAGTGACAGCTCGTTGCAAACCCGTGCCCTACCCGAGTTGCACCAATGTGCCAATCCTGCCGGAGATTCGGGGTTTCGAAGGAATGAGGGAGGCTCGCGGCATCAGCCGTGAGTGGATCGAGGGCGGTGTGCGCACAATCTTGCGGATCGACATCTCGGCCTGCAGATTGCGCGAGATCGCTAACGCAGCGAACAGATAGTCAAGTGCGCCTCGCTCGAATCTCGGGTGTGGCCGAAAATCGGCCCGCCCGCGTGTTTTCGCCTTCCGAAATGGCTGCTCGACCTCCCACAGAAAGTGATACTTCTCCATCAATTCAGGTGGATTCATCAGCAGAAACAGGAAGGTTGATCACGTGGCCGTTCAATCCCATGAGGGAACGAGCCCTGGCTATGCCTTCGGTATCGAGGGTGTGGCGATCGCTCACCGACCCGCCGCTGCGAACGCCTTCCTCGCGGCCGACGCGATCATCGACCGACATACCGAGGCTCGCGCTTCTCGAGGAATGAGCGGACACCCTCACGGTGATCTACGGTGGTGAACAACGACGTCTGAGTGGCGGTCACCCAGCGTCCGAATTCATTCCAGTCAGGATCCAGTGCAAGGCGGAGGCCGCGCTTGGTCGCGGCGACAGCCAACGGCGGGTTCGCCGCGATCTTCTCCGCCAGCTCGAGTGCGACCGGCATCACCTGCTCGTCGTCGACGACTCGGCTGACAAGCCCAATCTGCCGGGCCCTCTCCGCGTCGATCATCTCGCCAGTGAAAAGCAACTCTGCTGCCAGCTCGCGCCCGACGATCTGCGTAAGGCGGCCGAGCCCCGCTACGTCACTGCACAACCCCCGTTTGACGAACAGCTCGCCGAAACGCGCACTCCGTGCCGCGATGCGGATGTCGGCCAGCAGCGCAAGCTCCATCCCCCATCCCACGGCGGTGCCATTCACAGCCGCGATGACCGGAATATCTGTGGCCAACAGGGCCCCCGCGGCCGGAGTGATTTCTTCGTCAAACACCGGACCTGCGCCACCGCTCACCGCTCGGACATCGTCGCCCGAGCAAAAGGATCGTCCGGCACCGGTGATGACCAATACGCGAGCCGTCGCGTTGTGCACGAGTTCGGTCAGCTCGGCGTAGGTCTCGAGCCGTAACGCGTTGTGCACCTCGGGCCGCATCAGCGTGATCACCCCGACGTGGCCTATTTCTTCGTAAGAGATATCTTGCATTTCGCCGTACAACCTTCCCAGCCGAATATCCAGACAGTCTGTTGAGAGCAACCGCCGGAGTCGACCAAACCGCTATGGCAGATGAGCCGTGAAATGGTCGCAGGCTGCCCGCGCGGCCTGGTCGAAGATCACGCCCATACAGGGATCGAAGTGCCCACCGTCCGTGACGACAAGCCGCTTCGGTTCGAGCGCTCGTTCGTAGGCTTGAAAGGCGAGCTCGGCGGGCGCGCTGTCGAACGGTCTTCACGGAGTCGGGGCGAACGAGCCTGGTGAGATTGCCGGAGCCGCTGATGAACGGAACCTGGGCGACCGCAGCGCGGATGCGGCGGTCCACGGCCGCCACACTGAGCGCGTGTCCGCCGGCAAGGCTGGACCCCCCAAACTCCGATGGCATGCGGGTTCACATCTCGCCGTCCGGAGACGTACCCCGGGATCCTCAGTCACGAGGCAGCGACGTCGTACGGAATGGGTCGGTTCTCCTTGGCCCAGAGCTTCTCCATGTCCGACTCGGGCGGCGGCGGCACCAGACCCTGCGTGCGCCAGAGGTCCATGGGGGTCTCGTCGATGTGGATCTCCCAGTCGTAGCCGCGCTCCTTGATGAAGGGCGCGAGCTTCTCCTCGGCCACTGTCATCATCAAGGCGCGAACCTCTGCGGTCTCCATCTGCCGGGCGATGTGGTCGAGTCGGATCCGGACGAAGTTGTTGTTCGCCTTTCCCCCGACATACATCGTCTCCTTCGGCATGTCCTTGAACAGGACGACCACGTAGAACCGTGGCAGGTTGACGTAGTCCACGTAGATCGACGTGATCGCCTCGGACAGCTGCTCCTTGTCATCGGGGGTGAAGGCGTTCTCGGGCGTGAAGATCTCCCAGTACGGCATGGCGCGGTTTCCTCTCATTGGATTGGTGCGGCGGGACTTGTGCCGCGATAGCGATTGCTTCGGTCGGGCGGTCCGAATGGGCTCATCTAACTGAGGTCTGATGTTGCCTGCACGAAGGTTCTTTATGGACCCGTAGTCGCGGACGGGTCCTACGCCAGGGCGCGCACAAAGTGCTCGCCCGCAGCCTTTGACGATGCTTCGAACGCGGCACCGGTATACACGTCGAAGTGGCCACACGGCAGTACGAGCAACTGCTTGGGCTGCAGGGCCCGTTCGTAGGCCTCGAAGGCGAGTTCTGCGTATGCACTGATGTCTTGGTCGGCCACGATCATCAGTAGTGGGGTCGGTGAGATCCGGTGGATTCCGTCGCCGGGCTCGAACTCGACGATCCGCTCGAGCGACCCGAGGGTCACCTCGTTGCGCCAGGACGGAGCCCTGTCCTGCGCGGTTTTGGTGAAGAACTCCCAGGATTCGGTGCTGGACATCAGCGCGGGAGCCAGCGGATCGGCGTCGACGGCCGGCATGAGCGTGGGCTCCCCGCCGTGGTAGAGGTTGCGTCGTTCGCCGTCCAGCTGGGCGCGCACCGTTGGCAGGAAGTCCGGACGAACGAGCCGCGTCATCTGGCCGGACCCGCTGATGAAGGGGACCTGGGCGACAACGGCTCGCACCCGACGATCGACCGCAGCCACGCTCAGCACGAGGCCGCCGCCATGGCTCGATCCCCAGATGCCGACACGGCCGGGGTCGACGTCCTCGCGGCCAGTCGCATACGTGATGGCGTGGCGAAGGTCGCGGGCCTGGGTGATCGAATCGATGTGCTGGCGCGGAGCGCCGTCACTGGCGCCGAAGTTTCGGTGGTCGTACACCAGAACGTTCAGTCCCGCTTGGGAAAAGGACTCGGCGTAGTCGTCGAGATACATTTCCTTGACGGCGGACAGTCCATGGACCATCACCACCACTGGGCCCTTGGACTGGGCCCCTTCCGCGGGATAGAACCACCCGCGCAAGGTGACATCGTCCGCTGAGAATTCAATATCCTCACGTGGCATTGGAGATCCTTCCGAAATTTGTACGCTTGTTGAAGAAGGTAGTGACGTGGGACACACCGTTGAAGGGATGCTTGCGCCCAATCCGAGTACACGTCCGCCACGTGCGGTTTGCCGTTACCCCGGCCGCGAAATCCCATCGGAATCCGTTTCGGGAGGGGGCCGGCCGTCGAGACGCACCCGGTTCGGCCTGGCCTGTTTCACGGCGCGACGTACGACTCGACCGTGGTGCCGTTGCGCGGTGAGCGCGTTGCACAATGTCTCGCGGCCACCGCGCGGTATCGAGTGGCGGTGCTCGAGCCGAACGCCTAGAACTGCACCCCTCGCGGCGATGGGCCGGGGCAGGAGGGACCCGCGTCGAGGCGTGGGGCTCGCTGTTCTGCGAGTCCCGAGCTGCGGGCGTCATTCGCTGCGCGCGGGGTCCAGCCTGGGAAGTTACGGCCGGATGTCCGCCACGGTCGAACCTGCGTCTCGAAGCTGGATCGCGTTCATGGCCGAGAACTGCAAGGTCCAGAGGTTTCCGTGCCCCGGGTACTTCGCCGACATGATGCGGACCAGATCCTCCGCATCGTCCGCAACGTCGTAGGCAGCGGCGAAGTCCTGGATGTAGGACCGTGTTTCGGCGATCATGGAATCGACGGCGTGGTCGTCGCCGTCGGGCCTGCGGTGGCCGGCGACGATCACCTTGGGTGCCAGCTTCTCCACCAGGTCCACGGTCTCGAGCCAGTCTTGCCATTCCTCGGGCGTCGACAGACCGAGCATCGGGTGGATCTCGTTGTAGATGGAGTCACCGGCCACGACGACATCGATCTCCGGGATGTGCACGATCGTCGTGGGATGGATGTCGGCCTGCTTCACCTCGACGATGTTGAGAGGCGAGCCGTCGACGTAGAGCGTGTTGTCGTCGATCGGGTCGGGGAGCGCATCACTGACGACGCAGGCGTCGCCGAACAGCATCGCCCACTGCTGTCGTTGTAGTTCCATGGATTCCTTCATGGCCTCGACCACGTGGGGCAGCGCAACGCACTTCGCGTCCGGGAACCGCTCCATGAGGGGACCGATGCCAAGGTAGTGATCGGCATGGGCGTGCGTCACGTAGATCGTGGTGAGGGTCTTCCCGGTGCGTTCGATCAGGTCCCCCAGGTCCCGGACGTCATCCTCGAGGTACTGGGCGTCGATGAGCACAGCTTCGGTCGGACCGCTGATGAGGGTCGCGGTGGTGGGCGAGAACGTCCCGCTGGGAACATCAGGCCAGTCTCCCGCGGGGATCTCGGGCCAGCGACCGACGTACACGGTCGCTCGGATCGGCGGGGCGGCTGCGGCGGGCGGGCGAGTGTCGGTATCCATGAAGCGCCTCCAGAATGGGAGTGATTGGTCAGTGGCATCGGGTGGGCCTCCGGCCCACCGCGGTTAGTTCAACGGTATGAGCGCACCGTTTCCGGGACATAGGTCGACCGTGCCGGACACGGGTACACAGCCGCCACGATTCGCTGGGCGTGACTCAACCGACAGGCCCAACGCCAGCGGGTCGTGGTTCTCACGCGCCCTGCACCGGTGAGGTCGCAGCACGAGTGGCTGCGTAGCGGGCGAAGGTTTCCAGCAGGGACGGGTCGTCGATCGATCGTGCTTCGGCGACCGCGGAGACGTCGTTCCCTTGCAGGATGCGCTTGACCGGGACTTCGAGCTTCTTGCCCGTTCGGGTGTGCGGGATCGCCCTGACGACGATCACGTCGTCCGGTACGACGCGGGGCGAGACCGCCTCGCGGATCCGCCCGACAATGCGCTCGCGGAGCGCGTCATCGAGATCGGCGTGATCGGACAATGCGACGAACAGCGGCATCCAGTACTCGCCGTTCTGCTGCTCCGCCCCGATGACGAGGGCTTCCGCTACCTCCGGGAGTTCTTCGACGACGCGATAGATGTCGGCGGTACCGAACCGGATCCCGTTACGGTTCAGCGTGGAATCAGAGCGTCCGTGGACGATCACGGTGTTTCGTTCGGTGATGGTGACCCAGTCACCATGCCGCCAAACTCCCGGGTAGCTCTCGAAATAGGTCTCTCGGTAGCGGGCCCCGTCGCCGTCGTTCCAGAATCGGGTCGGCATGGACGGCATCGGCTGGGTGACCACCAGCTCGCCCACGGCATCGCGCAGGCTTCGGCCGTCGGCGTCCCACGAGTCAAGGGCCACGCCCAGGTATGGGGCTGTGATCTCCCCGGCCCGCACCGGCAGGATCGGCACGAAGCCCGCGAAGCCGCTGGCGACATCGGTGCCCCCTGTCACCGAGGCGAGCGGCACATCGCGGCCGATGTGATCGGCAACCCAGGAGTGCAGCTCGGGAGGGACCACGGATCCGGTGGCCCCGAGGGTCCTCAGCCGACGCAGATCGTGGTCGGTGCCGGGTGACCGACCCGCTCGGGCGCAGGCCTGGAGGTATGCCGGGCTCGTGCCCAGCACGGTGACCTTGTGGCGGGCTGCGAGCGCCCACAGCGCGTCGTCGGTCGGGTACGACGGACTTCCGTCGTAGCAGACGATCGTCGCGCCGGTCAGCAGGCCGCTCACGAGGGAGTTCCAGACCATCCAGCTCGGCGAGGTGTACCAGAGATACGTGTCGGAAGGCCCCAGGTCGAGATGGAGAGCCAGGGCTTTGAGGTGCTCGAGCACGACTCCACCGTGGCCGTGAACAAACCCCTTCGGCTTCCCGGTCGTACCCGAGGAGAACAGCACCCAGAGGGGGTGGTCGAACCGCACGTGCGCGGGGGTCATGGCCGGCCCACCCCCTGTGACTGCCTCCACCCACGGCGTGGTGCCTGCGGGAACACTCGTACCAGAGTGAAGTCGGCCGACGACGAGTACCTCACGCAGCGTCGGCATCCCAGCCTGCAGGGCTGGCAGGGCCGCGAGCCGGTCGACCTCGCGTCCGCCGAAGCGGTAGCCGTCGGCCGTGACGAGGACCACCGGTTGGAGCTGTCCGAGGCGGTCGACAACCGCTTCGGGTTGGTAGTCCTGTCCGCAGCACGACCAGGTCGCTCCGACGCTCGCGGTGGCGAGGAAGGCGATGACTGCCTCGGCAACGTTGGGGAGGTATCCGACCACACAGTCGCCCTCTCCGACGCCCCGGGCGCGCAGCCAGTTCGCCAGCGCGGTCACCTGGCGGGCGAGTTCGGTCCAGGAAACCGTCCGCGGCCCGGCCCCGCCTGGTTCGGAGTCGTCGATGATCGCCGGGCGGGACGACTGGGCGTGGCTCAGCACCGTGTCCACATAGTTCAGCCGCCTGCCGGGAAACCATTCGGTAAAGGGCATCTCCCGTGTTGCCAGCACCGGGCCAACGCCGGTCATGCGCACTCCGAAGTAGTCCTTCATCGACGCCCAGAATTCCTCCGGGCTGGTCACCGACCAGTCCCACAAGGACTGGTAGGAGGTGGCCTCGAATCGGCCCGTCGCCTGCAGCCAGTCGATGAAGTCACTGATCCGGGCGTCGGCGATCCGTTCTGCCGAGGGCGACCAGGCGACGTCCCCGGGTCCGATCGAACTCAACTCCACGATCGCGTCCATTCCGAAATCCATATCTGCACCCTTCTTCGCTCGTTGCTAGTCAGGACGGGCATCAGCAACCGTGGCTTTCCCGGTACTCGCTCGGCGAGACCCCGAAGCAGCGGTGGAACTCCCGGCGAAGGTGGCTGGGGTCGTAGTAGCACCATCGGTGAGCGATCGTCGCGATGGTCATGTTGGAGTTCACAAGTTCCTCGCGGACCGCGGCCATTCGCCGTGCGCGCACGACCGCGGTCATGGTGTCCCCGGTCAGGGAGAAGGCCCGGTGGATGGTTCGTGTCGAGACGTTGTGGGCGGCCGCAAGATCCTCGATATGGATCGGACCGCTACGAAGATTGCGCGTGATCCAGTTGTCAATCTGCGCGCGCAAAGCAGCCAAGGCCGATCGACCTGTGACAGAGCCGGTCTCTGCGCGGATGATGCCGGCAGTCAGTGCCACCAGCGCCCGGCGGGTCGCCTCGATCTCCGAGGGATGCATGGCTGGTAGCCGGCTCCAGACCTGGTCAAGGGTCGTAAACAGGACGCCGACCAGCGGCCGGTCCTGCTCGAGCACGAGGCAGCCGGGAATGTTCGCGTCGCAACCAGCTGCCAGCAGCGCGGCCCGCGGCAGGGTCAGCGTGCGTTTCCTGACCCGCTCCGGCACCGCGAAGCCGTCACCGTCGTAACCGCCGGTGGCCACGACCACTGTCCCGCTCACCAGCGCGGCATCCGTGCCAGCGAAGGAAAGTCGCTCGTCGCCCCAGTCACCTGCCACGACCACGACGACATCGCGCTCAGCGTCACGATCTTTACCCAGCGACAGCACGCTGTGCAGGGGCGGGCAGTCCCAGTCCGCGAGCTGGAGGTCGCCGACGTCTCGCGAACGCAAGCGAGTGGCATTGCCCCACCTCTTGCGGTGTTGCACCGTCATGGGCCCCGAGACATCGCGGACCGCAGTCTCCCAGCGGGCCCCAGGCCCGGCCGCCTCGACGTCGAGGACTTCGATTTCGGTGGCTGCGGTCGCGGTCATCGGGGCCTCCCAAAGCAGTGGACTAGGTTTGATGTGCCTGTACAGCCTGCCTGTGGACCACCACGGGGGGCATTGTGTGAATCACGTATTCCATTACCTATTCGCGCTGCGGCCCGACCGCTCCCGGTCGGACGTGAGCGTTAGTCTGGTCGGACCATGGCTTCACTGTCGGCGAACCAGCCGGACAACCTGCCCGCGGATCTGACGAGTTTCGTAGGCCGTCGATCCGAGACCCAGACTGTCCGAAAGCTTCTCTCCGCCGACCGGCTCGTCACGTTGACCGGGGTAGGCGGGGTCGGCAAAACCCGCCTCGCACTGCGGGTTGCCCGTGATGTCTGCCGCGCCTTCCCGGATGGGGTTTGGCTGGTCGAACTGGCGTCCCTGAAGGACCCAGACCTGCTGCCGCACACGCTGATAGATGCACTCGGGATTCGCGAGCAGTCAGCCCCTGCCCCGTTGGTCCTTACCGACTACTTGCGCCCCCGGCACACCTTGTTGGTCCTCGACAACTGCGAGCACATACTCGAGGCAGCCGCGGACCTGGTGGACCGGCTGCTCCGGGCGGCGCCGAAACTGCGGATCCTCGCCACGAGCCGACAAGCGCTGATGATCGCCGGTGAGCATGTGTACCCGGTTCCGACGCTCCCGGTGCCCGACGTCGATGTCCGTCTCGCTCCCGGCTCGGCGACGCAGTTCGCGGCTGTCGACCTGTTCGCCGCCCGGGCTGCTGCGGTCGTTCCCGGGTTCGAGATCACCCCCGACAATGAACAGGCGGTCATCCGGCTCTGTCAGCGGCTGGAGGGGATCCCGTTGGCGATCGAACTGGCGTCGGTACGGTTGCGCGTGCTCACGGTGGAGGAGCTCGCGCATCGGCTGGATAGTCGGTTCGAGCTGCTTCGCGAGGGCAGTCGTAACTTGCCGAAGCGGCATCAGACTCTTCAGGCACTGATCGACTGGAGCTACGAGCTGTGTACTCCGGCGGAGCAGACGCTGTGGGCGCGCGCATCAGTGTTCGCTGGTGGGTTCGGCCTTGACGCGCTCGAGGCTGTCTGCGCGGACGAGTTGCTTGCCGAGGAGGTCATTCTCGACACGGTGGCCGGGCTGACCGACAAGTCGATCTTGATCCGAGGCGAGCACGGCGGGCGCGTCAGGTTCCGCATGTTGGAGACTATCCGGGAGTACGGTCACGCCCGACTACGAGAGTCCGGCTCCGAAGCGAAGGTGCAGCGCAGGCACAGAGATTGGTACTGGCGGCTGATCGAGAAGGCTGCCGCGGAGTGGTTCGGTCCGGGACAGGAGGCCTGGGCGGCCCTGCTCCGTGTGGAACATCCGAACGTGCGCTCGGCGCTCGAATTCTGCCTCGCGCGGCCAGACGAGGTGCGCGTCGGACTGCGGATGGCGGGCCTGCCCTGGTTCCTCTGGACTGCGCTCGGCTTCATGACCGAAGGCCGCCTGTGGCTGGACCGGGCTTTGGCAATGGATCAAGAACCGAGTCTCGAGCGGGTTTGGGCGCTGGG
The DNA here is from genome assembly GCF_000014565.1 of Rhodococcus jostii RHA1. Lineage (NCBI taxonomy): Bacteria > Bacillati > Actinomycetota > Actinomycetes > Mycobacteriales > Nocardiaceae > Rhodococcus > Rhodococcus jostii. The sequence continues at coordinate 2,830,835 of NC_008268.1, forward strand.
CACCGCCGCCGACATCGCTGTCTTCCAGGGCGATGAGGCTGCTGCTACTGCACTGATCGACGCCGTCCACGATCTGGCGGGCCGACTGGGCGACCCACAGGGCCTGGCTTACGCAACCCATATGCTCGGCCTACGCGAACTGGGCACCGACCCGAGCGCTGCGATTCCACTGTTGGTTGAAGCGCTCGAGCGATATGGGTGCGCCGACGTACCCGCCGACTACCCCAACAGTGTGCGGCCTGCACTGACCATGGCCTACGTGCTGTCGGGCGAGCTGGACAGAGCCGCCGAAGTGGTCGAGGAGGCATGCGAACAGTGCAAGCAGGCCGGCGAGCGTTGGCTGTTGTCCTACGCCATGTGGGCGAAGGGGTTCTTGAGGCTCCTCCAAGGCGAGCTCGAGCAGGCCGAAGCCGATCTGTGCGAGGCGCTCCAGCTCAAGCGGTTCACCCAGGACAGTCTGGGCCTGGCGTTCATCCTGGACGTTCTCGCCTGGACCGCCGCGGCGAGCGGCGACTGCGAGCGGGCCGCCGTGCTCCTCGGCGCATCGGACCAGGCCTGGCAGACCATTGGCGTCCCACTGCTCGGAGCGAAACACCTGCTCGCGCGGCGCGAACACTTCGAGAACATGGCTCGGCAGGCGATGGGCAACCCCGGCTTCGACACCGCGTTTGCGCGCGGAGGCCAGCTCACCGTCGAGGACATGCTGAGCTTCGCGCTCCGAGAGCACCGAGTCTCCCCCGTCGAGCCCCGACAGGCCGACAGCTTGTTGACACCTCGAGAGCGCGAGGTCGCGGAGCTGGTGGCGCAGGGAATGTCGAGCAAGGACGTGGCAGCCAAGCTGGTCATCTCCCGGCGCACCGTCGACGTACACGTGGAGCACATCTTCGGGAAACTTGGGTTCAACTCCCGCACTCAGATCGCGACCTGGGTGGCACAACGGCGCGCGCCGGAATCGCCAAATCGGTGATAGTCATCTCCGCCCTCATCAGCGGCTGCGGCGGCGGCGCGCCGTCCAGCAGCACGTCGCCCACCACCACGGCCTCGTTGGCCCGGCTGGTCGACGCATCGACCGCACGACCCACGACCACCACCAGCGCGGCGCCCGCCACGACCACCGCCGCCCTGCCGATGACCACGACGTCGGCCGTCGCCCCGCCGGTCGCGCCCACGACAACGGTGGCCGTTGCTCCCCCGCCCGCCCCCGCCGTGATCCCGGCCGCCCCGCAATCATCGGTCAGCTACGCGTCCTGCGCCGACGCAAAAGCAGCCGGCGCCGCGCCGATCTACCAAGGCGAGGCCGGCTACTCGACGAAACTCGACCGGGACAAGGACGGTATCGCCTGCGACAAGTGAGGCGGCGTCACCGTCGCCCGACGCCGTGCCGTCGTCGACGGTGCGGGTCACAGGGGGCACAGGGTTTGCCGGGTCCTGTTCCAGAACGGAAACAACTCGGGGCTGCCGGCGTCCGGGTGTTGCCGTTGCGCTTGTTCGTCGAATTCGAGGACCGTCTTTCCGGTGGTGTGCGACAGTGCGCAGGCGTCCAGACTCAGCTTCGCCGACGCCACGAACCCGATCCGCTCGGCGTACGGGCCCAGGACCCCGGAATCGACGAACGGGCCGAGGCCTGGCCCCCACCGGTTGAAGGCGGACTGCAACCCGAAATCACAGGGCTGCCCGAAGAGTTCACTGCACGTCGTCGGCCGGCCGTGGACCATGACCGCGGTATCGGGCAGCGGGCGCGGCGGCTCGGGCGAGTCCGGTCGCGACGCCACCGCCCACACCACCAGCACCGCGGCGCCGACGACCAGGCACACCAGCACCGCCTTCAGGACCTGCTTCATCGCTCACTCACCTCGTCACACACCTTCATTGCACCACTCCTGCCCTCCGGCCCGCTGACACACGGCCCGACGACAACCAGAAGGCCAGAACTGGAGCGTCGTCGTAGGTCACCGCCGGGCCCCCAACGCGAGCCGCTCCTCGCATGACGCGCGCACTGCACCGTGTGCTCGGTCGCAGGCGATAGCCGCCGGGCGCCTGCCCCGACCGATACCGATGACACCCGACCCGTGAGGTCACCGGGTGCCGACGCACTCCCCCGGCGCCCGAGTCAGCACCCGGGCCAGCGATAGTGACATCAGAAGACCTCCTGCATCGGGCGGACCGAGTCCGAACCCTGCCACTATCGCGCATCACGAGCCGTGGGCGCCGAAGAACCCCGGTCGGCGCCCACGGAACTTCACCGCGACCGGCTGCCGTGCACCCGGCACGACGCGTTGCTCACGGGTCGGCACACGTCGCTATCCGACCGATGATCGTCACAAATGCACTGGCAGGCAGTACTTTCGATGTGCCGACAACAAATATTATGTCAACTAGTGGATTGCAGGGCCCGCCCCCGCAGCATGCAGGGTCCATCCGCCCTCCGCCGCGCACCCGTGTTCGTCCGCGACAACAGCCAGATGCTGTTCGGTGATGCGAAGCAGCGGATCGAAGACATCCTCAGCGTGCTGTGACCGTACGACCTCGTCGACCAGCAGCGTGGACACAAGCGCGCGGCGTTATGTGCGGCTCGCCCGGGCGAGCCGCGGTTAGCGTGAGAGTCGCAGGCAGCCCCCTCGCCGAAGAGCCGAGTGGGCAAACTCACCACAAGAGAGCGAGCCATCTCTCTTGCAGGGTGGCAGAATGGCCTACATCGTGTTCGACGCCGAGAAGCGCATCGGGTTTCCGAACCATCACGTCGCTGTCGACCTCGAGTCGCCCCGAAACCAAGGAGGAACAAATGTCCATCGCGTCAGATGCGGTACGTACTGCGCAGGTTCTCGGCCGCTCCTTCAGCGTCGGCAACCTCACCGTGCCCAACCGCATCGTCATGGCTCCGCTGACACGGTTCTTCTCCCCAGACGGGGTTCCCGGCCACGACGTGGCGCAGTACTACGCACGCCGGGCCGCCGCGAATGTCGGCCTGATCATCACCGAGGGGACTTTGGTCCAGCACCCCTCGTCGGGCTCCAGCGACCGGGTCCCGCGTTTCTGGGGCGAAGAATCGCTCGCTGGCTGGCGCGGTGTCGCATCGGCCGTCCACGAGGCCGGCGGAAAGATCATTCCGCAGCTCTGGCATGTCGGCTCCACGCGTACCGAGGGGGTCGGACCCGTCCGTACGGCGCCGCCCGTCGGACCCTCCGGTCTCGCCCTCGACGGCTTGCCGGCGGGGGTTGCCCTCAGTACAGCCGATATCGACGATGTCATCGGCGCTTTCGCGACCGGCGCTGCCGCCGCGCAGGAGCTCGGCTTCGACGGCGTCGAATTGCACGGTGCCCATGGCTACCTCGTCGATCAATTCCTCTGGGGACGGACGAATCAGCGTACGGATTCCTACGGCGGTGACCTCGCCTCCCGGGTCCGCTTCGCCGCCGAGGTCGTCGCGGCCGTCCGGGAATCCATCGCGCCCGACTTCCCGGTCTTCTTCCGACTGTCGCAGTGGAAGACCGGGCAGTACGACGCGCGTATTGCCGAGACACCCGCGGAATTGGAGGCGATTCTAACACCTCTCTCCGACGCAGGTGTCGACGTCTTCCATGCGTCCACTCGACGGTACTGGATTCCGGAGTTCGAAGGCAGCAACCTCAACCTGGCTGGCTGGGCCAAGAACGTCACCGGGAAGGCTTCCGTCACAGTCGGATCCGTCGGTCTCGACAAGGAGTTCGTGGGTCCGGCTGGACGTCCGGACCGGTCAGCCGTTACGAGTATCGAAGAACTTCTCGACCGTGCCGGACGTGATGAATTCGACCTCGTCGCGGTAGGACGTGCCCTGATCGCCGACCCCGAGTGGGCCCGCAAGGCGCTCGACGGGCGGCTCGAAGACGCCGAACCGTACGACGCGGCACTCCTCGAGACCCTTCACTGAGGTGATTTCCGAAGCCCACGGTTGCAGAACGCCAGCGGAAGTGTCTGCCGCACAGGTACGCTCGACCTCACGATACGGTGTTGCGACCACCGATGGAATCGCCCTGGCCACCCCGATCGGAATGAACCACGTGCCGTCCGGGTTGCGGAGCGCGATCGCGTTCTGTGGGCGCCGAACACGCGCCAGGTCCGCAGTCATTCGGTCGACGATCGAATGACCAACGATCCGAACAGATTAGCAATCCTTGATCGCAGAAATAGGTGAGCGTCATCTGTCGAGTGCTCGGTGATGTTCTCACCCACAGCCGATTCGGCTGCTGGACGCTGAACTGGCCCCAGACGAGGTCGTCACGGACCGGCGGCCCGGATCGACGATGAAGTCCTCACTACTTGGCGAACACCGAGAGGACCCGCTGCTGCGAGCACAATCGGCGGACACGGTTCTCGCCGGCGACGATCCAGTGCGCGGGTAGTTCGTCGGCGATGAACCGCTACCCGAACTCTGGATCGTCGCCGGGGATAGCGAACGCGGCGTTGATCAGATGGTCGTCGTCCCGCTCCCGTCGGGACACGGGATCGGGTCCCCTCGTAGAACGCTTGCCGGGAGAATCCCGGCATCCGGCAGCACGCCGCGACGGGGATTCCGGCGGCGGAAGGGTCCCGGGCCAGCGAGAACATTCCTCCGAGCACGGCGTGCAAGGGTTGTAGAAGTCAGGAGTCGACCGATTCTGCAGGCGCGGACTGCATGACTTGGGAGTTCTTGATCGTCGATGCTGCTCTCCTGATCGAGAGCAGAGCAACGAAACCGAAGAAGCAGGAAGCAGTGATAAAGAATCCCGGGGATACAGCGCTACCGGTTTCTCTGATCAGCCATGTGGATACGTAAGCTGCCGTTCCGCCGGTCACGAGATTCGCGAAGTTATTGGCCAGAGCGACACCGGTTACTCGTGTGCGCGAGTCGAATAGAGATGGCAAGACAGCCGATACGGCTACGACCACTATCGCCATTGCCAGTCCAAACACCAGGAAGGAACCGACCGCAACCGTTCGACTTCCCGTCGCTGTCAGGTGGAGAACCGGGAAGACCAACACGACGCACGCGATAATCCCACCTGTATACGCCTTGAGCGCCCCGACACGGTCGGTGATCAACCCGTACACCGGCATCAGGATCGTAATGCAGGCGATGATGCCTGCTGAGATCCATGCAACTTCGCTGGTCCCCAGATCATTTTCCCTCGCGAGATGTATACCGAGGTACGTGAAAACCATATACAGGCAGGCGCTGGCGGGGATCGAAATACCAATAGATTGAAGGACTCTCACGGTCTGTGTCTTGAGTAATGTCAGAAGTGGAGAATTCTCCACCGCGCCATCCTGAACAGACTTTTCGTGCTCGGAACTATCGTCGATTTTGCTTCTAGCCCATAGACAGATCGCAAGAAGGGGAACGCCCAACAGGAACGGGATGCGCCAACCCCACGACGCCATCTGCGACGCGGACAGCAGGCTCGACACCGAACCAACGCAGATTGCGGCTAGCGCAAACCCCCCGGTTACACCCAGGAAGACGAAGGAAGCCGCCAACCCTTTCCGCTTCGGTCCGGTGATCTCGTAGGCATACGTCATGGCGCCGCCGAATTCGCCGCCGGCCGAGAAGCCCTGAGCGAGGCGGGCCAGCACGAGCAGAATGGGCGCAATAATGCCTGCGGTCTCATACGTCGGAAGAAAGGCCATCAAGAGACTCGAGGCTCCCATGAGCAGCACGGACAGCAGCAGCACCGTCTTCCGCCCGCTGCGGTCGCCTACTCGACCGAAGAAGATGCCGCCGAGCGGACGCATGAGGTAAGCCGACGCAAAAACGGCCAGGCTGGCCAACAACGCAGCAGTCGGATCACTTCCGGGGAAAAACAACGGAGCCACTACCACTGCAAGATAGGCGTACACGGTGAAGTCGTAGTACTCGACGATTGTTCCCGTGGACGCGGCAATCAGGCCGCGTATTTTTCCTCTTTTCGCTACTTCGTCCGTTTTAGGTATGTCGTGCCGGTTCGTCATTGGTCTCTCTCACTCTGCGGTGGCGTCTAAACATGTGTGCATAGCTGTGATCGCCCTGAATGTCCGATACGCGGATTGATCCGCCCTGACGTAATTGGAGACATCGTTCAGACCATCTCGAGGATCGAGGCGGCGACGGGGCTGTTCACGGTAGCGCGTGTCGTAGTCGTTCGGTGGAAATTAATCGATTGACGAATGGAGTCGGTCCGTGTTGAACAGCGGACCGACTCCATTCGGCAGTCTCCCACTCAACCTCGACGGTTAGCATCCGAGTAATGCCTCAAACCTGTTGAGGTGAACCGGAAATCTGTTCTCCTGCAGGTGCACAGTGCTTGTCCGAGAACGCCGCTGACCAACGGCGTGGTCTTGGCAGTCATCACTCACCAGCCCAGAACCCGAGTCAGATTCCGGCTCGGGCTGCTACGTCGCACGCCTTCGCCACGAGCGCGACCATGCGGTCGACTCGTTCGGTGGCGGCGACCGGCTTCCGATGTCGCGCCTGGTCAGGCATAGGGGTCTGCGAGCCCGACGTACCGGATGTCGAGGTATTCGTCGATTCCTTCGAAGCCGCCCTCGCGGCCGAGACCCGACTGCTTGACCCCGCCGAAGGGTGCGGCCGGGTTGGACACGACGCCGACGTTGATTCCCAGCATCCCGGATTCGAGTTCCTCGCTCATGCGGAGGGTGCGCGCGGTATCGCGGGTGTAGACGTAGGCGACGAGTCCGTATTCGGTGTCGTTGGCGACCTGGATGGCGTGCTCCTCGTCCTGGAAGGTCATGATCGGGGCCACGGGTCCGAAGACCTCTTCGCGGAGGATGCGCGCATCGGTGGTGACGCCGGTCAGCACCGTCGGGGAATAGAAGTAGCCATCGCCCGGCACCGGTCGACCGCCGGTGACGATCGCGGCGCCGTGTGCGACGGCGTCCTGGACCAGGTCGTGAACCTTGGCCCGGGACTCCTCGTCGATCAGTGGGCCGAGTTGGGAGTCCGCGTCGATACCGGGTCCGACGACCAGGCGCGCCATCTTGCCGGCGAGCTTGGTCGCGAACTCGTCCGCGACGGACTCGTGCACGATGAACCGATTCGCCGCCGTGCAGGCTTCCCCCATGTTCCGGAGTTTGGCGATCACGGCGCCGTCGACTGCTGCGTCGATGTCGGCATCGGCGAACACGAGAAAGGGCGCGTTGCCGCCAAGTTCCATGGAGGTCCGCAGCACCTGCTCCGCCGAGTCCGCGAGCAGCCGCCGGCCGACTTCGGTCGATCCGGTGAACGAGAGCTTCCGCAGCCGGGGGTCGGCGATGAGCGGGCCGGTGACCGCTCCGGCGCGCGAGGTGGGGATGACATTGAGCACGCCGGCCGGCAGCCCGACCTCTTCGAGGACCTGCGCGAACAGCAGGGTGGTCAGGGGCGTGAGCGTGGCGGGCTTGACGACCATGGTGCAGCCGGCGGCGATCGCGGGGGCGATCTTGCGGGTCGCCATGGCCAGCGGGAAGTTCCACGGGGTGATGAACAGGCAGGGGCCCACGGGACGCTTGTGGACCAGCAGTCTGGTCTTCCCGTCGGGTGCTGCCGAGTATCGGCCCGACACGCGGACGGCCTCCTCGGAGAACCACCGGAGGAACTCGGCGCCGTAGGTCACTTCGCCGCGCGCCTCGGCGAGCGGTTTGCCCATTTCCAGGGTCATCAGCATCGCGAAGTCGTCGGATCGAGCGATGACGGCGTCGAACGCCGCCCGCAGAAGTTCGGCACGTTCGCGGGGAGCTGTTCGTGACCAGGCCTTCTGAGCGGTGGCCGCGGCGTCGAGGGCGGTGGCTCCGTCGGCGACGGTGGCGTCGGCCACGACGGCGAGTTCTCGGCCGGTCGCCGGATCGTGCACGGGGAAGGTGTTCCCCGTCTCGGACGGACGCCACTGCCCGCCGATGTACAGTCCGGTCGGGACCGCTTCGAGTAGCGCCTGCTGGGAGGTCTGGGTGCTGGTCAAGGCTTCCTCACTTCTCATCGAAGATGATGACTTGCCGGATGGCGTTGCCGTCGGCGAGTTGGTCCATGGCGGAGTTGATGTCCGACAGCGCGATCCGGGACGAGATCAGCTTCTCGACCGGGAGTTTTCCGTCGCGCCACAGCTGCGCAAAGACCGGAATGTCGCGGGCCGGTACCGCGGAGCCGAGGTAGCTGCCGATGATGGTCCGCGCGCCGGCCACCAGAGCGAGCGGCGAGATCGAGGACCGGGCGTCCGGGGCCGGGAGGCCGACGGTGACGGTGGTGCCGCCGGGGGCGGTGGCGGCGAGGGCGGTCTCGAAGGCGCGTGGGTGCCCTGCCGCCTCGATGACGATCGGCGCCTGGATGTTCAACTCGGCGACATCTTGGGGAGTGTAGGTCGCGGACGCACCCAACTTTGTTGCCTGGGTGAGCTTGTCAGGATTCGAGTCGACGCCGATCACCTCGCCCTCCCCGAGGGATAGCGCGGTGATCAGCGCCGCCATGCCGACACCGCCGAGCCCGACGACCATGACCGCTTGGCCCGGGGTAGGGCGACCGGCGTTGATGACCGCGCCGCCACCGGTGAGGACGGCGCACCCGAGTACGGCGGCGATGTCGGGTGGAACGTCGTCCCCGACGGGTACGACCGAATGCTGGTCGACGACAGCGTGTGTGGCGAAACCGGAGACGCCGAGGTGATGTTTGATGTCAGTGTCGTCGCGGTGCAGGCGGATACCGCCGCAGAGGAGGGTGCCCGCGTTGTTCGCTGCGCTGCCTGGGGAGCAGGGCAGTTTGCCGTCGGTTCGGCATTCGGCGCAATTGTTGCAGCGCGGCAGGAAGGCCATGACGACGCGCTGCCCGACGACCAAACCGGATACGCCGTCGCCGAGCTGTTCGATCCGGCCTGCCGCCTCGTGGCCGAGCAGCATGGGGATCGGCCGCGGCCGGTTGCCGTCGACGACGGACAGGTCGGAATGGCAAATTCCGGCCGCTTCGATCCGGACGAGGACCTCGCCGGGTCCCGGCGAATCGAGTTCGAGCTCGGTGATCGAGATCGGTGTGGAGTCCGCGTACGGCCGTGGACGGCCGCTCGCCTCGAGAACGGCTCCGCGAATCTTCATAATGTGTGTGTTTCCCTTCTGCGGCGTCTCACAGCACTGGCTGCGGACCGCTCTACCGGCAACGCGGATGTGCGGAATCAACGGGACTAGTCGGCGACGACTGATTGTGGACGGTGCAGCCGGTGGCGTTGAATCTTCCCGAGCCGGTACGTGGAATCCCTGGTACGGCAATGAATTCAGCGGGGACTTTGAAGTAGGACAACGCCGCCGGGCAGCGACTCCGCAGATCGTCCTCATCGATGCCGCTGTCATCTGCTGCGACGATAAACGCGATGGGAACCTCTCCGAGCGCGTCGCGCGGCCGCCGCGACGCCGCGTCGGCCACCCTCTCGCATGGGCTGTGGTGGACCGTCGGTACCGCAATCGGCGCACCGGCTGGGCTGTGTGAGCACTGCAGCGACGCGGGTTGTTTGGGCACCGGAGGGTGGCTCGTTCAGGCACCCACAGGTACGTCAGGAGAGCGTGATTTCGTCACGGGACGAGGTCGGCTGCGGAGCTCTGCGCGTCGCGAAGCGCGATGACACTCATGGCGGAGAACTCCAGCGACCAAAGATTTCCGTGGTCCGGGTACTTGGCTGACATGGCGTCGATGAGGTCTTCGGCGCCCTTCGCGGTCTCGTAGGCGGCCGCGAAGTCCTGGATGTAGGCGCGGGTCTGCGCGATCATCGTCTCGACCGCGTAATCGTCGCCGTCCGGCCGGCGGTGGCCGGCGACGATCATCCGAGGGTTGAGCTTCTCTACGAGCTCCACGGTCTCGAGCCAGTCCTGCCACTCCTTGGGCGTCGCCAGGCCGAGCATCGGGTGGATCTCGTTGTAGACGGCGTCACCGGCCACGACGGCATCGATCGCCGGGATGTGCACGATCGAGGTCGGGTGGATGTCGGCCTGCTTGACCTCGATGATCTTCAGTGGTGAGCCGTCGACGTATAGCGTGTCGCCCTCGATCGGGTCGGGGAGCGCATCGCTGACGACGCAGGCGTCGCCGAACATCATCGCCCACTGCTGACGGTGTTCCTCCATGTTTTCCTTCATGGCCTCGACGACCTGGGGCAGCGCGACACACTTCGCCTCCGGGAACCGCTCCATCAGGGGACCGATGCCAAGGTAGTGATCGGCGTGCGCATGCGTGATGTAGATCGTGGTGAGGGTCTTCCCGGTGCGTTCGATCAGATCCCCGAGATCCCGGACGTCGTCCTCGAGGTACTGGGCGTCGATGAGAACTGCCTCGGTCGGGCCGCTCACGATGGTGGCGGTGGTCGGCGAGAAAGTCCCGGTGGGCATTTCGGGCCAATCATGCGGGATCTGGGGCCAGCGGCCGACGTAGGTCGTCGCACGGATCGGCGGTGCAGCCGGCGACGATCCTGAGCCTGCGCTAGGTGAGTGAGCGTCGATGGTCACGGAGTACCTCCAGGGTTGCGGGTTGGGCAGCGCGTCTTCGCGGGGGCGTCGGGTCGGCGAGGCCACTTAGAGAGAGTAATCTCTACCACACGGCAGGGCAAGAGCATGACGCGGCTGCCCCATCCAGCAGGACCGCCTTGTACCGTCAATTGCCGCGACATCGGACCCAACGAACGCATCCTTGACCTGATAGTAATCACTCTCTATCGTATGAGAGCAGCGGAGGCATGGGGAGCGGAAATGGCGACTTCCCATGACCGGCGGTCGGTTCCAGCGTGTCTTTCTCGCACACCCCTTCCCGCACTGCACCTCTCGGTGCATCGAATGCTCGGGTGTGCCTCCGCCGGGTGGGCTGATCAGTTCTTTGACACGAAAACGCACGGGCCCGGCCGGGCACGTCACCAACGAAAGGACGCGGATGCTTTCGACACGGTTCACCGAGGAATTCGGGATCGAGCACCCCATCGTGTGCGGTGGAATGACCGCCGTCGGCACCGCCGACCTGATCGCGCCGGTGGCCAACGCCGGAGCCCTCGGGTTCCTCACGGCACTCACCCAACCGACTCCGGAAGCCCTGGCCAAGGAGATCGCACGCTGCCGAACCATGACCGACCGCCCGTTCGGCGTCAACCTCACGATCCTTCCGACGCTCACCCCCGTGCCCTACGACGAGTACCGCGAAGCGATCATCGACAGCGGCATCACCATCGTCGAGACGGCCGGGTCCAATCCGGCAGAGCATGTCGCAGCGTTCAAGAAAGCGGGCGTCAAAGTCATCCACAAAGCGGTGGCCGTGCGGCACGCCCTCAAAGCGGAAGCGATCGGCGTCGACGCAATCAGCATCGACGGCTTCGAGTGCGCCGGCCACCCAGGCAACGACGACATCCCCGGACTCGTTCTCATCCCCGCAGCCGCCCGCCAGGTTCGGATCCCCCTGATCGCCAGCGGCGGCTTCGCCACCGGCAGCGGCCTGGTCGCCGCCCTCGCCCTGGGCGCATCCGCAGTCAACATGGGCACCCGCTTCGTCGCCTCCACCGAAGCCCCCGTCCACCAAAACGTGAAAGACCAAATCGTCGCCAACGACGAACGCGCGACCCAACTGGTATTCCGCGAGTTCAACAACACCGCACGAGTGGCCCGCAACACGATCTCGGAGGAAATCGCCCGCCGCTCCGCACAACCCGGCGCCACCTTCGCCGACGTCGCCGACCTCGCCTCCGGAGCACGCGGACGCGACCGCGTCCTCACCCACGGCGACATGCACGACGGCATGTGGTGGGCCGGCCAAGCCCAGGGCCTGATCGACTCCGTGCAGAGCTGCCAGGAAATCGTCGACGGCATCATCGACGAGGCCGACCGCATCATCACCGGCCTCGGCCACACCATCCCGGCAACCGCCCGTACCGCATCCCAGGCGGTCTGAGCATGGACTTCCAGACAATCCGGCACGACGTCAACGACGGCATCCTGACGATCACCCTGAACCGACCCGAACACCTCAACGCCTTCACCGTCACCATGGCCGAGGAACTCGAGCACTCCTTCCGCGCCGTCAACGACGACGACTCCGTCCGCGCCGTCATCGTCACCGGAGCCGGTCGCGCGTTCTGCGCCGGCATGGACCTCAGTCGCGAGGGCAACGTGTTCGGCCTCGACGAGCAACGCACACCAGGCCTGAGTGACATGGCCGACCTCGACGATCCGGCCATCGCCGCGGTCCGCGACACCGGCGGACGCTGCACACTCGCCATCCACGACTGCCGCAAACCGGTCATCGCCGCCCTCAACGGCCCAGCCGTGGGCATCGGCGCCACGATGACACTGGCAATGGACCGCCGACTGATGTCCACCTCCGCCCGAATCGGACTCGTCTTCGGCCGCATCGGCATCGTGCCCGAGGCCTGCTCGACCTGGTATCTACCCCGACTCGTCGGCCCCTCCGCAGCGCTCGACCTGGTCCTGCGCGCCGACATCCTCGACGCCGAAACCGCACTGGCCGTCGGACTCGTCGACGAAATCCACCCCGGCGAGGACCTGCTCACCCAGGCCGCCGCAATCGCCGACGCCTGGACCCGGGACCGCTCCCCCGTCGCCGTGGCCCTGAGCCGACAAATGGTACGACGCAACGCCACCCTGACCCACCCCGACCAGGCCCACCGAATCGACTCACTCGCCATGTTCTGGACCAGCATCGGCGACGGCAAGGAAGGCGTCACCGCCTTCCTCGAGAAACGGAAACCCCACTTCCACGGGCGCGCCTCCGAGATGCCCGACTTCTACAACGACTGGGTGGCGGGCCGGGCCTCTGCTTCAGCGCCTGCGCACCCGAAGTGATGCGGTCGCGACCGCTCGAAGGCGAGATTCGCTCCGCGTCACTGTGATGCCTGCAGACGCGAACGCCTTTGGTTTCGTGCCCCTTCCACGTTTGCCGCACGACTCTCCACGTCATCCGAGGTGTCATGCCTACCTATGGCGACGGCACGACACCTCGGATGACGTGAGCAACTCCGCGCCAGCCTGACACTCACTGACCCACGAGAACAGAAGTAGCAGCACGGTCATCAAAACTGCCAATAAGAACATGCCCCCGCGAACATCCAGCCATGTCGGAGGTCCTCCAGTCCCCTGATCGGTCAGGCGGCGTGCATCGGTGACGGCAAGCCGTACAACATTGCGTTGATCGCCCTCGATCCCGACGCCGCCGCCGGGAAGTCGGCGAGCGATCCCGCCACCATCGCCGAGATCGCGGCGGTGTGGGGTTCGCCAACAGCCAACTTTCACTGTCGAGCAGATCAGGAAGTTCAAAGTCGTCGACGAGCAGTGGCTGCCCGGGAGCGACGAACTCACGCCCCACGTTGAAGGTCAAGCGCGAGAACGTGGCGGCGAAGCATGCTCCCAGATCGGTGAGCTCTATGCACAGTAGGCAATCTCGAACCAGTCATTGGGGTCCAATGTGGTGCCGACGAGGCTCTTCAACCCGTCGACGGTGGTGGTTGTGGGCATGGCGGCTACTTTCGACGCGATGGGCTTGTGGGTACGGTGCGATCAGGTGATGGTCATACCGCCATCGACGCGAGGGTTTGTCTGGTTACGTACCCGGCGGCATCGGCATCGGCATCGGCATCGGCGACATCCAACGGCGCCGCACGAGAACCGGCATCCACCACACGTCCGCATCGATCTATCCGGAGCCGGTCAGAATTTCGCGGATGGTTCACCCGACGACGATTCCCAACGCCCTAAGGACGTTCAGTGACCGAAGACACCGCTCGCAGGCCACCGGTGACACGCCGGGGCATCCGCACCCGCCAAGCCCTTGTCGACGCTGCGCGGGTCATCTTCGAGCGCGACGGCTATCTCGCCGCTCGGTTGACCGACATCACCGCCGAAGCCAGCTGCTCCACCGGAACCTTCTACACGTACTTCAACGATAAGGAGGCGATCTTTGCCGCTGTCATGGAAGCGACGAAGAACGAGATGCTCCACCCCCGGATGGAGCACGTCGATGGGGTCGATCACCCGGCCGCGATCATCGAGGCGAGCAATCGTGCCTATTTCGAGAGTTACCGCCGCAACGCGAAGCTCATGCAGCTACTCGAGCAGGTGGCGAACATCGATCCCAATGTCCGGGAGTTGCGGCAGGCTCGCAGCCAGGTCTTCGTCGAACGCAACGCTTCTGGGATCAAGGATCTCCAGGAGCGAGGTCTTGCCGATCCCGACCTCGATTCCGTGATGGCCTCGCGCGCGCTCTCCGGTATGACGAGCAGGATTGCGTTCTCCACCTTCGTGCTCAACGAAAGGGTCGACTTCGAGGAGCTCGTCTACACCGCGACACGGCTGTGGTGCAATGGGTTGCGCATCGCGCATCACCCCTCCAGGAGGAAAGCCACCGACAAGAGCTGACAGCCGGCTGGGGCCTACGTCAGTCGGCTATAAGTCGGGATCTTCGGGGCACGCCGGGCACCCGCTCGGGAGACGGTTACGACTCGTTTTGCCCGCTCCTGTACGCCGGATGCTGTCATGCGCAGCACCCGGGTCCAAAAGGAGGTGGAGAGTCGGAGCCTTGTAGAGCGCTCCTCATCCTCGGACAACGATCGCGCCCTCGAGCGCGTTCGTTCCGGACCCTCCAACACCACTAGGCCTTGGATCCACAGTTGTCCGCCCATCGTCAACCACGCGTTCGCGTCGAATGGGTATGCCTCGGGAGTGTGTGGAGTTGGTTGGCGCCTGCGTGCTGGCCTAGGAGGAATGTACGAACTCATGCACGTCCTCGTGCTCCTCGGTGAATGCAAGCCCCACGGCGCTCCCGCCTTCCACACCGGGTGGTGGGCGGACAGTCTTTGGTAGCGTGTTCGGCAGTTGTGAGAACTCGGGCGTTCCCCACGACCGGGGTGACGCGGGTTGATCTCGGACGCGAATACGCACTCGCCGCGCGCAATACGCCGTTGACACGGCGCAGTCCGGCACCAGCCCATCGCAGGCTATTCCAGCAAGAGTCGGGCGACTTCGCCGCTTACTTGTCAGATTTTGTGCACTTATCAGGTGACTGCGACGCTTGCGTCGGGATATACCCTTTCGCGCCGCGGCAGGAACCAGGCGATGGCGAGTGCTCCCAACGCCGCGAGCCCGGCCGCCGCGAAAGCAAGCCGCAAACCAGTTGCGGTGGTGTACTCGTGGCCGCCCACCGCCACCACATTCTGCGCGAGGAGCACGGCGACGACAGCACTGGCGGTGGAGGTACCGATCGACCGCATCAAGGTGTTCAAGCCGTTGGCGGCACCAGTCTCATGCTCTGGAACCGAATGGATGATCAGTGTCGGCAGCGCCGCATACGCGAAACCGATCCCGACACCGATGAAGCAGCCGACGAGCACGATGTGCCACACCTGCGTCATCAACACCAGTGCCACACCATATCCGGCCGCGATCGTCGCAGCGCCGATGATCAGACTGGTGCGGGGCCCACGGGCGGCGGAGACCCGTGCGGCGAGCGGCGAGACGGCCATCATGATCAGACCGGTCGGGACCATGCACAAGCTCGCCACCACCATCGACTGCCCCAACCCGACCCCGGTGACGGCGGGCATCTCGAGCAGTTGCGGCAGCACCACCGACGACGCGAACAGACCGAAACCAACAGCGACCGACGCGAGGTTCGTCAGCAGCACCGGACGACGGATGCTGACGCGTAGATCGACGAGCGGACTATGTGAGCGCCATTGGTAGCACCCCCAGACCACCAGCACGAGTAGTCCTCCCACGGCGCAGACGAGGGTCGGCGCGGCGGCCCAGCCCCAATCACTGCCCTTGGAGACCGCCAGCAGCAGTCCCGTGAGCCCGACGGCCAATCCGAGCGCCCCCGCAATGTCGAAGCGCATGTCCAGATGCCGTGGACCCGCCGGCACGATCACCCACAGCGCCCCCGCACCGAGGACGCTGAGCGCACCCGACATCCAGAACAACATGTGCCAGTTGTAATGCTGTGTAGCGAACGCCGACAGCGGCATTCCCACGGCCGCACCCACTCCCAGTGTGGAGCTCATCAACGCAACGGACCGGCCCAGTCGCTCGGGCGGGATGGTATCGCGCAGCATGCCGATTCCCAGCGGGATCATGCCCAGGCCGGCACCCTGGAAGGCTCGACCCACGACCATCGGGATAAGGGTGGTAGTCACTGCCGCCAGGAGCGAGCCGACCAGGATCGCGCCGAGCAGGACGAGCGCCACCCTCTTCTTACCGAAGATGTCGCCGAGGCGTCCCGAGATCGGGGTGAAGACGGCGCCCGCCAGGAGCGTGGTGGTAACGATCCACGACGCATTGGAAGGGCTCGTCGAGAGCAACCGCGGAAGTTCGGGGACGAGTGGGATCATGAGCGTCTGCATGAACGAGCAGATCACCCCGCATCCGGCGAGCGTCGCGGTGATTAGAACAGGGCTACCGGTACTACCGGTGACAGGCGGAGCTAGTACGTTCGCGGACATCAATCACGACCATTTCACATCAACTAGTTAGCACATGCATCTTCTTCCGCTCATCAAGACCTGCTGCGATGAGAAGGCGAAGGCCAGGAAGTCGAACGTATCGCTGTCGTGCGAGCCCGGTGGCACGCCACCTCGAGGGACCGCCACAGGGCGCTGCGGTTCACACAGATGCTCGTGGACGCCGGCATCGCCCCGTCCATCGGCAGCGTCGGAGACAGGCTCGACAACTCGCTCGCGGAAAATCTGTGGTCAGCACGAGATCGAATCATCTACTGACCCGCAACTACATTCCCGACCAGAGCGGAGGGGAAAAACAACGGAGCCACTACCACTGCAAGATAGGCGTACACGGTGAAGTCGTAGTACTCGACGATTGTTCCCGTGGACGCGGCAATCAGGCCGCGTATTTTTCCTCTTTTCGCTACTTCGTCCGTTTTAGGTATGTCGTGCCGGTTCGTCATTGGTCTCTCTCACTCTGCGGTGGCGACTGAACATGTGTGCATAGCTGTGATCGCCCTGAATGTCCGATACGCGGATTGATCCGCCCTGACGTAATTGGAGACTTCGTTCAGGCGATCTCGAGGATCGAGGCGGCGGTGGGGCTGTTCACGGTAGTGCGTGTCGTAGTCGTTCGGTGGGAATTGGTCGATTGACGAATGGAGTCGGTCCGTGTTGAACAGCGGACCGACTCCATTCGGCGGTCTCCCACTCAACCTCGGCGGCTAGCATCCGAGTGATACCTCGAACCTGTTGAGGTGAACCGGAAATCTGTTCTCCTGCAGGTGCACAGTGCTTGTCCGAGAACGCCGCTGACCCACGGCGTGGTCTTGGTAGTCATCACTCACCAGCCCAGAACCCGAGTCAGATTCCGGCTCGGGCTGCTATGTCGCACGCCTTTTCCACGAGCGCGTCGATACGCTCCACCGTCGGCGTTCCTGCTGCTGCTTTGTTCTGCGGTTCATCTCGCGCCCGACGCATGACACCCTCGGCGATGACCGCGACCTTCCACATTCCGAGCGCATGCCAGAACCCGAGGTCTTTCAAATCGCGCCCGGTCTCGTCGAAATACACCTGGGCGATCTCGGCTCGGTCGGGAAAGCCGTCGAGCGTCGAAGCCGGGAATTCACCACCGAACGTCTCGCCGGGCTCGGGCCAGTAGGCGAGCAGACTGCCGAGATCGGCGAGTGGATCGCCCAGGGTGCACAATTCCCAGTCGAGTGCCGCGGTGACGTCGCCGGTGTCAGTGGACGTGATGACGTTGCGGAGATGAAAGTCCCCGTGCACCAATGTCAGTTCGTGTTGTTCGGGCACAGACTCGACGAGCCGACGCGTCAGATCATCGAGGGCGGGCAACTCGCGGGTCTTCGATTGCTCCCACTGCCCCGCCCACCGTTTGAGTTGACGCTGCGCATACGGCTTGTGGCTGGCCAGATCGATCAGCCCCGTCTGCTCGAGGTCGACCGCATGAATCTTCGCGAGCGTGCGGGGTAGGGACAGGCCGATCGCCCGCCGTCGCTCGGGTGTCAGCGCCTGCGCCTCCGACATCCGGTCGACCACCTGCCCCTCGACGAACTCCATCAGCAGCAGCGGCACGTCGGTGACCGCCTGGTCTTCGGTGAAGCCGAACACCCGCGGGGTCGGCACCGCGGTGTCCTGCAGTGCGGAGAGTATTCGGGCCTCACGGGCCACGTCGTGTGCCGACGCGAGAAGGTGCCCCAGCGGTGGGCGCCGCAGCACCCACCGCCCACCGACGCTGTCGCGAACGAGGTAGGTGAGGTTCGACTGACCGAGACCGATCCGGTCGAAAGTCATTGTGCCCGTGTAATCGACGCCCGTGGTGTGCAACCATCGGGCCACGGCGGCGGTGTCGATTCCGACGATACCCACGCTAGACACCGAGCTGGACCTCCTGCCGGAACGGGAGAACGTCACCGAGCACCTGCCCGCCATCGATGACCAGAGTTTCGCCGGTGACCCAGCTGGCTGCGTCGGAGACGAGGAACGCGACAGCCGAGCCGATGTCCTCGGGTTCACCGATCCGCCCGAGGGCCGTTGAGGCGGACACCGCCGACTCGTGTTCCTTCCACAGTGCCTCGGCGAGCTTGGTCCGCACCACGCCGGGGGCGACGGCGTTGACCCGCACCTTCGGTGAAAGTTCCAGTGCCAGTTGTTTCGTGAGGTGAATGAGCGCCGCCTTCGACGCGTTGTACACGCCGATGTTCGCCTCGGCCGCCATCCCACCGATGGAGGCGGTGTTGACGACGGCGCCGCCGTGCTCACCCATCCACGCCTTTGTGGCGAGCCCCGTCCACAGCACCGGAGCCCACACGTTTATATCGAAGGTCTTGGTAAAGCGCTCGTGGTCCTGGTCGATGATCGGACCGTACGCACGGTTCGTTCCCGCGTTGTTGACGAGGATGTCCACACTGCCGAACCGCTCGAGAGTCAGATCGATGCACCGCCGGGCCGCGTCCTCGTCGACGGCATGGGCGGCAACGCCGATCGCGGTGCCCCCGACCTGTGCTGCGGCGGCGTCCGCCGAGTCCTGCGACCGAGAGGTGAGTACCACGTTGGCGCCGGCGGCGGCGATGGCCTGGGCGGCCGCGAGGCCGATGCCCCGCGAGGCGCCGGCAACAATGGCGGTGCGTCCGGTGAGGTCGAGTCCGGTCATCTCAGCTCACCGCAACCTTGTGGCCGTTGGTCGAGGACGCCGGCGCCGAATCGCGGTACCGCCGGAGTTCCTGGCGCGCGATGGACCGCTTGTGCACCTCGTCGGGGCCGTCCGCCAGTCGCAGTGTGCGCTGGTGCGCCCAGGCCATGGCGAGCGGGAAGTCGTCGGTGACACCGGCGCCGCCGTGCACCTGGATCGCCCGATCGATGATCTTCAACGCAACGTTCGGCCCCACCACCTTGATCGCCGCGATCTCGGTGCGCGCCTCCTTGTTCCCGACCGTGTCCATGAGGTGAGCCGCCTTGAACGTGAGCAATCGGATCATCTCGATCTCGATCCGGGCCTCGGCGATCCAATCCTGGATGTTCGCGTTCTCGCTGACCGGTTTCCCGAACGTCACCCGCGACGACGCCCGCCGGCACATCAGCTCGAGCGCCCGCTCGGCCATCCCGATCGATCGCATGCAGTGGTGGATCCGGCCCGGCCCCAGGCGCGCCTGGGAGATCGCGAATCCCTCGCCCTCACCCTTGAGCACATCCTTGGCCGGAACCCTCACGTCGGCGAAGTCGATCTCCGCGTGGCCCTCTCGGTCCTGGTATCCGAACACCGGAAGTCCCCGCATCACCGTGACACCGGGTGCATCTATGGGGACGACCATCATCGACTGCTGCCGGTGCGGCGCCGCCGACGGATCGGTCTTGCCCATCACGATCAGCACCTTGCAGTTGCGGTGTAACGCATTTGACGCGAACCACTTTCGGCCGTTGAGCACATACTCGTCGCCGTCGCGGACCATCGAGAGTTCGACGTTGGTGGCGTCGGAACTTGCCACCGCCGGCTCGGTCATCGCGAATGCCGAGGCCATCGCCCCGTCGAGCAGCGGCTTGAGGTACTTCTCCTTGTGCTCCTCGGTGCCGAAGAGTTCGAGCACTTCCATGTTCCCGGTGTCGGGTGCGTTGCAGTTACACGCCTCCGGGGCGATGTGGCTGCGGCCCATGATCTCCGCCAACGGGGCGTACTCGAGGTTCGTCAGCCCTGGCCCGGAGTCGGGATGGGGGTGGAAGAGGTTCCACAACCCGCGGCTACGCGCCTCCGCCTTCAACTCCTCGAGGATCGGCGGCTGGAAGTGCGGATCGCCCGATTCGCGCATCTGCTCTTCGTACACCGCCTCCGCGGGATACACGTGGGAGTCCATGAACTCCAGCAGATCGGCCTGGTACTTCTTCGCGCGGTCAGAAATGTCGAACAGGGACACGGGAACTCCTTGTAGGTAGGGAGGGAAATGTGGGTGTGCGCTTGTCGAGGTGGCTCTGTACACCCTCAACGAGGTCTTCGCGTCGGAAAGAGTCGAACATCAGACCTTCCGCGCGGGACACGGAGTCGGCGTAGGTGCCGTCCGCGTCGGTCTGTAGTTGTTTGATCACGGCCATCGAGGTCGGTGAGCACTGCATGGCCAGCTGCTGGGCGTACGACACCGCCGCGGCGAGCACGTTTCCATCGACGATCAGGTGATCGACGAGTCCGATCCGAAGCGCTTCCTCTGCGTCGACCATCCGACTCGACAGCAGCAGATCCGCCGCGCGGCTTCGTCCGACCAACCGTGGCAGCAGCCAGGAGATGCCGTATTCGGCGATCAGCCCACGCTGAGCGAAGGCGGTGGTGAAACGCGCAGCCGGTGAAGCAAACCGGACATCGCAATAGAGCGCCTCGACCATCCCGAGCCCTGCCGCGACGCCGTTGACCGCACCGATGAGCGGCTTGCGCAGCCGCAGCGGGACGTCACGCGGCCGACGATCCAGCAGGTCGGTGGCATCACCCACCGCCTGCAGATGCGTCAGGTCGGCACCGGCACAGAACCCGCGACCTGCCCCCGTCACGACGACAGCACGCACGTCCGGGTCGTCTTCGGCTGCGTCGAGCAGATCGAAATAACGATCCTCGAGTTCGTCCGTCCAGGCATTAAGTTTCGACGGCCGGTTGAACGTCAGAACCAGCACCGGTCCGCGACGCTCGGCGAGTACGAAATCCTGTTGCCCACCCGTCATGCGTGTTCCAGCAGTGAGCTCTGGTAGCGGCGCATCCCGCGCAGCCAGCGGTCGTAGTCGGAACTCTTCTGCCGGTACATGGTGAGGACGCGCTCGTGGGGCAAGATCAGGAATGTTTCCCGTTCGACGGCGTCCAGCACAATGTCGGCGACCTCCGCCGGCTGGAGCACGTCCCCCGCAGAGATCACGGCCCGTGTGGCCGCAACACCGAGCGGATCCCCCGAGTCTTCACCCGAGCGCATCAACTTCGTCTCCACTCCCATCGGACAGAGGCAGCTCACCCGGATTCCTCGGTCTCCGTACGTCACCGACAGCCATTCGGCGAATGCGACAGCCGCGTGCTTGGTGACTGCATAGGTGGCGGAGCCGATCTGTGTGAGTAAGCCCGCTGCAGACGCCGTCGTGACGAAGTAACCCTCACCGCGCTCGATCCACATGGGCACCAACTGCTGGGCGGCGCGGATGTGGGCGCGGACGTTGACGTCAAAGGCTCGATCCCAGGCGGTGTCGTCGGCATCGAGGCCCGGCGCTCCCCCGATCCCGGCGTTGGCGAAGTACAGGTCCACCGGACCCAATTCGGTCTCTGCCCGCTCGATGACGCGCCGAATCTGCTCGGAGTCTGCGATATCCGCACCTTCCGCGAGAGCCGATCCGGGGTGCCGTTCATTGATGCGGTCCGCAACCGCGGTGGCTGCTTTCGGGTCGAGATCGGCCACAAGTACCCGCGCACCCCGTTCGGCGAGACGTTCGGCGATCGCTCCGCCGATCCCGTTTCCACCGCCGGTCACGATGGCGACCTTCCGTGCAACCTTCACGAGGCTCCCTCTCCTTCGCCGTGCACTGTGACTCGCGTCCCTTTTCGTATAGTCCGAATCTGGCGTCAAGTTCAAGTGCAAAGGCCGCAATATTTGCGCGATAGTTATCGCTCTCTATCGTAGCGGTGAATGACGATAATGGAAGGGGCAGGCGCGTCTCGTACAGGCAGCCGGCACCGTCGAGGCTCCTGTCCGTTCGAAGTCGCGCTGCGAGGCGGTCCACACCACCGGTCGCCCGGGCCCAGCAGATCGATACACCGGTTCCTCGTGGAGCCTGCACCACATCGCATGACCGACGCAGCGCAGGGACGCGCCGATCGATGCCTGACTTCCTGTGACCGCCAAGACGGATTCATCTCGTCCCGTCGACAGTTCCTGACAATCCGCCTCGTGGCGGATCGGGTCGTCGGAGCGCCCCCTGCCGGGTCGGCCGTGGGGTGGTTGGAGTGAGGACGCACGGCCCGGCCGGGCTCAGGCACGAATGAAAGGACGCCATGCTCTCGACACGGTTCACCGAGGAGTTCGGGATCGAGCACCCATCGTGTGCGGTGGAATGACCGCCGTCGGCACCGCCGACCTGATCGCGGCGGCGGCCAACGCGGGAGCCCTCGGGTTCCTCACGGCGCCGACCCAACCGACTCCCAAGGCGCTGGCCAAGGAGATCGCGCGCTGCCGAACCATGACCGACCGCCCGTTCGGCGTCAACCTCACGATCCTCCCGACGCTCACCCCCGTGCCCTACGACGAGTACCGCGAGGTGATCGTCGACCCGTCCTTCGAGACCATGTAACTGATCACGAGTTCGCGGGGACGTAGGTCGTCTTTATTCTCGGGTTCGACCCCGAGCATCAGGTGCCCCCACACCGCAGTCCCAGGTGATCATCTCTGCGTCGACGGCCTTCTGCAGAAGCCAATGTCCGGCGAGATAGTAGCCGTCGCTGACTTGGCTGGGGGTGAGTCGGTCGAGTCGGTCGGTGTGCAGTGTCAGCAATACCATTGCGGTCCTTTCAGAGTGGATTTCGGTCGAGGACGTCGTGGCCCGGCTCGCCGGAGCCCACAGGGCGTCATCGACCTTCCGCCGGAGTCGGTCTGCCGTTTCGGCCCACTCGAGAGTCGATCCCGGATTTGTGCCAGTTCTCCGTGCACGTCGAGTGCCGTCAGTGATTCGGTGCCACGACGAAGGCGCCGACTCCTTGGCGGGCTTCGAGCAGTCCTTCCTCGGCGACACGCTGCTGCGCGGCGCGCACGGTATTCAGGCTGCGGATCCCGTACTCCTCTTGCAGTTCGCTGATACCACTACGGTCCTCGCCGCGATGGACAGCGCAACAAAGTCCTACTAGCTGCTCGCGTGACCGCCCGCTGAAATGGCACCGGCATTGGGGCGCGACGAGCGCACGCACGTAATACTGCAACGACAGTTTGCGATGTCGATGTTTGGAGTGGCTGGCGCGCGCTCCGGCCTGGCTGGCGCGGCGCCAGTTCGATCGGTGCCAGACATGCACGAGGGCGTGTTCGACCGGAGGGGCGACACGGCCCAAACAATCGCCGGATCTCGTTGACTATCAGAGGTATTAGATCTCGGGCGCCGACTGGAGATCCCCCTTTTGAGCGCCGCGGCGCAGGATCGTCAGGAAGGCAGCCGCAGTCATCGACAAAGTGATGTGCCGGTACCAGGCCGAGTACGCACGCACCTGGAGTGGTCGAGTCCGGTCTCGTTCTTGGTGGTTCGGAAGCACTCCTCGATCGCCCAGAACGCGGTGAACCCCGCTGACCACTCCAGCACCTCTGACTGCCCATTGGATCAATTACCACAACGGTCTCGGTCACAAACTGTCGTTGCAGTACCAAAGACCGAGCCGCCGCACCCGTTCCCGTCGTCGTTCTCGGCGGACCATGACCCGTTGCTCCAGCGCGGCAGCACCGCCACCGCGTCGCGGCCGTGGCGACGATGGGCCCCTCAACAGGTACCTACGTAGGTATATACCCGCGTGTGCCGCAGCAGGCCCAGCGGGCATGCTCGAGCCCAGTACGCAATGTGGTTTTGCACACTTTTACGCCCGTCAGATAGAAGCAGCACACCAATGCCGCTGTGGCAGCTGTTCACCCCGTAGAACGCCTACACCGTTGAAGGAACCATTTGAATTATTGGCCCGCCGCCGGAGTCGGCCGTCGAGGCCTCGCTGGTTCGAGGAGAACCGGAGCTCGTCGAACAGCGCCGAAGAACTGATCGTGGCGCCTGCCTGAACAGGCAATCCACAAGACACCTACTGGAATGGAGAAGCCGATGCGTGAAGATATCGAGTTCGACGCTGAGGGAGTGACGCTGCGCGGCTGGTTCTACAAACCTGACGACGCGTCCGGTGAGCTGCCGTGCATCATCTTGACGCACGGGTTTTCGTGTACCAAGGAGATGGGTCTCGAACCCTTCGCCGAGGTGTTTACCGCCGCGGGGTTCGCTTGCGTGGTCTACGACCACCGGGGGTTCGGTGCCTCGGACACGGCGCCG
This sequence comes from Rhodococcus jostii RHA1, assembly GCF_000014565.1. Lineage (NCBI taxonomy): Bacteria > Bacillati > Actinomycetota > Actinomycetes > Mycobacteriales > Nocardiaceae > Rhodococcus > Rhodococcus jostii. The sequence continues at coordinate 2,855,317 of NC_008268.1, forward strand.
GGCAAGCCCCGACAGGAGATCGACCCGTGGGACCAGATCCACGACTGCCAGCACGCGATCACCTACGCGCAGGGCCGGCCCGAGGTCGACGCCTCGCGGATCGGGGTGTGGGGTTCGAGCTACTCGGGCGGGAACGCGTTCGTGGTCGCGGCGATCGATCGCCGCGTGAAGGCCGTGTGCGGTCAGGTGCCTGGTGTCTCGATGCGGCGCGCATTCGAGGCGGGTGTGCCCGAGGAGTTCTGGCAGGCGGCATGGGACGGGCAGGCCGCCGATCGGCTTGCGCGAGCCCGAGGAGAGGCACCGGCGATGATTCCGGTGGTCACCGCGGACCCGACGCAGCCGGCAGCCCTGCCGACGCCCGATGCCTACGAGTTCTTCTCGGCTTACGAGGGGACCGCGTGGCGCAACGAGGTGACGATGCGCTCGTTGGAGCTGAATTACGAGCCGGGCCAGTTTCTCAAGTTCGTCGCTCCTACCCCGCTGCTGATGGTGGTTGCCGAGGACGACAACGTTGTGACGCCGGCGGAGTGGGCCAAGGAGGCGTTCGAGACCGCGGCAGAACCCAAACGTCTCGTCTCGATCCCCGGCGGCCACTTCGACGCATACACCGGTCACCCCTTCGAGCTCTCCTCGGGCGCGGCACGCGACTGGTTTCTTGAGCACCTGGCACAGAAGGTCGCCCCGGCATCGGTCTGACATCCGGGGTCTACCCCGCTGCGGTCCTGGCAATAAGCGGGTACGGAGCGGGACTACGGCTGGGAAATGATCATCAGCGAGTTGCCGGCCGATCCGGAAGATCAACGGGTTCTCCCCGCCGCCGTTCCGCTCGTCGCGGAGGTGCTGTGGCGGTAGGAAACAACCCAAGCGCCGCGACGGCAACTACATCGGTGCATGAGGCCCTCGACAAGATGCCCCGCTTCTTGCGATCTCGCGGTGATTGCAGTCCGCATCCCGAATCAACACGCCTCGTCCGATCCGGGCGTGGTCATCGAAAGTGTGAGCACTCGGCTCACGACGAAAAAGGAGAAATAGTCATGCCGTTCTGGAGAATCCACCACCCTGTTGGGGCCTACACCGACCAGGACAAGGAGGACTTCGCGAAGGCCATCACAGCTCGCTACGCGGCAGAAATGCCGGCCTTCTACTGCGACGTGTTCTTCTACGAGGTGGAGAAAAGGAACGCGTTCAGGGGTGGCGAGGCCGTCGACAACTTTGTTCGCCTCCAGGTGGAACACATCGCACGAGCGATAGACGGCAAGGTGATGCAGGAGTTCATCATGGACATGCTGACCGAGACCATCCGGCCTTGGCTCGACGGCCGGGGACACGATTGGGAAATGAGCATCGGGGAGATGCCGGCCGAGCTGTGGAGGGTCGACGGGCTCACCCCGCCGCCGTTCCGCTCACCGGCGGAGAAGCGGTGGATGAAGGACAACAAATCATCCCCGTACGACTGGACCGAAACGGTCGGTCTTAACGCGGATGGCCAGATCGTGGGGTTGGTCGATCCCAGGGGCTGAATACCTAGCGACCCACAGTCTGACCAACGCTCCGTGATCCCGGCCCGGGTCTCTGTGCCCCCACCGACCCGGGCCGTCGGCCCGTTCGAGCAACTGCAGAAGGCGAGAACCGATGCCTTACGTGCCCCTCAACCCGGCCACCGGTAGGCAACTGCTCACGTTCGAGACCACCAAGGATCCCGACCTGGCCGTAAGTCTGGTGCGCTTGCGTGGTCGTGGTCGTGGCCGATGTTCGAGTGTGAGGCGAAAGTTGGACCGATCAACATTTTCCGGCTCCGCGCATGCTCGTCACGGGCGGCTCATCGGACATCGAGTGGTCGGTAGCCCGGATGCTTGCGTTGCCGGGTCAGCTGTCGGCATCTTCGGTCGAAATTCGACACGCTCAGCAAGGCCGTCGAGGAACTCGGCGGATCTGGTGAGGGCCCCGTGTTCTCGGCAGTAGCCGACGTGGCAGACGAATGACACTATTGGCTTTTAAAATGGTAGGGATCGCTCTCTACGGTAGCGGGCGATCACATGGAGAGGCAGAAATCACAATGCACGCACTCGAAGTCGCCAACGATCCCGGCGAGGCGTTTACTCGCGCACTACACGCTGCGACCCTGTGCGAGGCGTTCCAGATCACCGCGGCCGCGCGGGCCGACCAAGTCGCTCTGCGCACTGTCGACGGAGGCGTCTCACTGACGTTCGCCGCACTCTCGGAGAGAGTCCGACGCCTGACGGCCGGCTTGGCGGCGCTGGGTGTTCGGCGCGGCGACACCGTCGGCATCATGCTCACGAATCGGCCGGAGTTTCACATCGTCGACCTGGCCGCCATGCACCTCGGTGCCCTGCCGTTCTCGATCTACAACACGTCCGCACACAATCAGATCGAATATCTGTTCGGTGATGCCGGAAACCGGATCGTGATCACCGAGCGAGCGTTCGTCGACCGCCTCGTGGCCGTGCGCGATGGCGGCACCCCGCTCGACCTGATCGTCGTGGTCGACGGCGCACTGGAGGGGACGCTCAGCCTCGAGGACGTGGAAGCAGCGGGCGACCCGGACTTCGATTTCGACGCAACGTGGTCGGCGGTCGCTCCTGATGACCTCCTGACACTCATCTACACCTCAGGCACCACAGGCCCACCCAAGGGTGTAGAACTCACTCACCACAACCTGATGAGTCAAGTTCGCGCGCTCCAACAGGCAATGCCCACCACACCGGGCGGTCGCTTCGTCTCCTTCCTTCCCTCCGCGCACATCGGTGATCGGTGGGGTGCGCACTATTGCGCTCTGATGATCTGGGGATTCACGGTCACGCCACATCCGGTCGGCGGCGAGATACTGGACGTCGTGGAGCAGGTGCGTCCGACGGTGTTCCAGCCGGTGCCCCGTATCTGGGAGAAGGCCAAGGCCAAAGTGGAGGCTCAGCTCGAGGCCGACCCCAACTGGGCACGGCGCGCACTGCTGCGCTGGGCCATCGACATCGGGATCAAGAAGGCACAGGCCGCACGCGACAACCGTTCTCTCGGCAAGATCTTCGACATTCAGGCATCGGTCGCGGCCGCGCTCATCGGCGACAGGTTTCGTCGAATGCTGGGCTTGGAGAAAATAGACTGGGTCCTCTCTGGATCGGCCCCGACTCCCCGCGACGTGTTCGCGTTCTTCTCGGCAATCGGTATTCCCATCTGCGAAGTGTGGGGCATGAGCGAAACGTCCCTTGCCATCACCGTCAATCCGCGCGACGCCATCCGGGAGGGCACGGTGGGGCTACCCCTGCCCGGAATCGAGGTGAAAGTCGCCGAGGACGGGGAGCTGCTCGTCCGTGGGGCGACAGTCATGCGTGGCTACCGGAACAAGCCCGACCAGACCGCCGAGGCGATCGACAAAGACGGGTGGCTCCATACCGGTGACATCGGGACGGTCGACGAGGATGGCTACGTGCGGATCGTCGATCGCAAGAAGGAGATCATCATCAATGCGGCCGGTAAGAACATGTCCCCGGCGAATATCGAGTCACGGTTGCGGTCGAGCAGCCCGTTGATCGGGCAGGTCGCCTGTATCGGTGACGGACGGCTGTACAACGTCGCGTTGATTACCCTCGACCCCGACGCGGCTGCCGGGAGATCGGCAAGCGATCCCGCCGTTATCGCCGAGGTTGCAGCCGGGGTCGATCTTGCAAACTCTCAACTTTCCAGGGTGGAGCAGATCAAGAAGTTCAGGGTGGTCGAGGATTACTGGCTGCCCGGAAGTGACGTGCTCACACCCACGATGAAGATCAAACGCAGGAATGTCACGACAAGGTACGCCACTCAGATCGACGACCTCTACTCGACATAGACGTGCCCGGCACAGGGGGCGACGCTGAACGCACGAACACCCGTCGACGAACGAGTCGTGCCGGTGGTGACTTCCTGAGAAGGGCAGTTTCGTTCTGCCGTTCCACCTTCGGTGACTCTTCACCATTCTGCCCGACGGGCACTGTGACGCAACATCACGAAAGCGGTGTGTGCTCAGGCCCCCGCGATATGCGAAAGTCCTGGGCCCCTTGCTTTTTGAGTGTGATAGAGATTACTCTCTCCATAACGCTGGCCGGCAAACCACGGCCACCCAAGGCAAACCAACCCCGAACCTCTGGAGGACACATGACCATCGACGCTCACCCCACTGCGGTCGCACCGCCAATTCGCGCGACGGTGTACGTCGGTAGGTGGCCCGAATTTCCCAGCCCGTTCCCGGGGCCGGAAACCGGTACCTTCCCGCCCTGCACGTCCACCATCGTGAGCGGTCCTACCGAAGTAGTACTCATCGATGCCCAATATCTCAAAGAGGACGTCCGGGACCTCGGCGATCTGATCGAGCGCACCGGGAAAACACTCACCACGATCTACGTCACCCATGCACATCCCGACCACTACCTCGGGATCGGCCCGCTGATGGAACGGTTCCCCGATGCGAAATGCATTGCGCTGCCACACATCGTGGAGGCCATGAAAGAGAACAACGAAGAGTACGCCGAACAGTTTGGACAGATGTTCGGCGACACGGTCGTGACGGGTAACGCTCTTCCCGACCCGTTCGACGGTGACACGTTCTTCGTCGACGGCTCGCCGCTGAAGATCATCGAGGTGGAACAAGCCGACATCAGCCCCACTACGATCGTGCACATACCGGCCATCGACGCTGTTGTGTCCGGCGACGCGATCTACAACGAGATCCACCCCATGCTCGGGTTGTCGACAGCCGACGAATGGCCGGACTGGCTCGGAACCGTCGACGTCGTGGAGAACCTGAAGCCGCGAATGATCGTCGCCGGACACCGTCGACCCGACGGCGACGATTACGCAGTAGACATGATGATTCAACAAACCCGTTCCTACATCAAAGAATTCGCGGCCGCGTACAACGTAGCGAAGGATGCTCAAGACCTCATCGGCATCATGTCGGCGAAGTTCCCGCACCACGGCAACGTATGGACCCTGACGTTCTCGGCCTTCAGCGCGATAGAGATGCGAACCACGGCTGGCGCGACCTCCGGCCAATAGTCGCCCAGCTGACCCCTCGTCGACGCTCAAAGGTTCGAAACTCCTTCGAGGCGGACCGCGAGATCGGCAGCGTGAAGCCTGTCCGTGCGCTTGTCGTGGACGGCAGTGACGACCCGGACGGTGCGGCGCGGGTGCACACCGCGCCGTCCGGGGCCCCGACGCAGACGACCGGGGACTCCGCGCCGATGAGGAGTTCATTCTCCATCCATTCGCTCGCAACCGACGCATTCAACTACACAGTTCACAGCGAACCGGGAATCTACAAGTCCCTTGACGGACCAACGGTCCGAATTAACATCGAGGCGCCGTTCCGCCGGAACGGTCCCGGGTCCCGCCCCTTCCTCGTTCTCATCCCCGCAGCCGCCCGCCAGGTTCGGATCCCCCTGATCGCCAGCGGCGGCTTCGCCACCGGCAGCGGCCTGGTCGCCGCCCTCGCCCTGGGCGCATCCGCAGTCAACATGGGCACCCGCTTCGTCGCCTCCACCGAAGCCCCCGTCCACCAAAACGTGAAAGACCAAATCGTCGCCAACGACGAACGCGCGACCCAACTGGTATTCCGCGAGTTCAACAACACCGCACGAGTGGCCCGCAACACGATCTCGGAGGAAATCGCCCGCCGCTCCGCACAACCCGGCGCCACCTTCGCCGACGTCGCCGACCTCGCCTCCGGAGCACGCGGACGCGACCGCGTCCTCACCCACGGCGACATGCACGACGGCATGTGGTGGGCCGGCCAAGCCCAGGGCCTGATCGACTCCGTGCAGAGCTGCCAGGAAATCGTCGACGGCATCATCGACGAGGCCGACCGCATCATCACCGGCCTCGGCCACACCATCCCGGCAACCGCCCGTACCGCATCCCAGGCGGTCTGAGCATGGACTTCCAGACAATCCGGCACGACGTCAACGACGGCATCCTGACGATCACCCTGAACCGACCCGAACACCTCAACGCCTTCACCGTCACCATGGCCGAGGAACTCGAGCACTCCTTCCGCGCCGTCAACGACGACGACTCCGTCCGCGCCGTCATCGTCACCGGAGCCGGTCGCGCGTTCTGCGCCGGCATGGACCTCAGTCGCGAGGGCAACGTGTTCGGCCTCGACGAGCAACGCACACCAGGCCTGAGTGACATGGCCGACCTCGACGATCCGGCCATCGCCGCGGTCCGCGACACCGGCGGACGCTGCACACTCGCCATCCACGACTGCCGCAAACCGGTCATCGCCGCCCTCAACGGCCCAGCCGTGGGCATCGGCGCCACGATGACACTGGCAATGGACCGCCGACTGATGTCCACCTCCGCCCGAATCGGACTCGTCTTCGGCCGCATCGGCATCGTGCCCGAGGCCTGCTCGACCTGGTATCTACCCCGACTCGTCGGCCCCTCCGCAGCGCTCGACCTGGTCCTGCGCGCCGACATCCTCGACGCCGAAACCGCACTGGCCGTCGGACTCGTCGACGAAATCCACCCCGGCGAGGACCTGCTCACCCAGGCCGCCGCAATCGCCGACGCCTGGACCCGGGACCGCTCCCCCGTCGCCGTGGCCCTGAGCCGACAAATGGTACGACGCAACGCCACCCTGACCCACCCCGACCAGGCCCACCGAATCGACTCACTCGCCATGTTCTGGACCAGCATCGGCGACGGCAAGGAAGGCGTCACCGCCTTCCTCGAGAAACGGAAACCCCACTTCCACGGACGCGCATCCGAGATGCCCAACTTCTACAACGACTGGATCGCCGACCAACCCTGACCCATGACGCCTACGACACCGAACCGACGCCCACGCGGTGCCCACCCACCTGAGTCCCGCCAAGTCGCCACAGAACCCAGGCTCGAAGACCCGGTCGCACAACCCTGAGACCCACAACGCACGGCCCGATCCCAGGGTGGTGGCCGCGGACCGGGACTCGGACCCAGACCATGTCACGGGTCTCCAGATCTTCCCCGGGATGACTTACCCGGCGTACTCATCGGCGCTGGTGCGCATCTCACCGGCGACCGCGCGCTGACTCGGCGCGCTCAGGGGACCCTCCGTGGCGCACATCGGTGTGTAAGCAGAAGTGGGCACACTCGATGACAATCTAAGGACCGGCGTCCGAGATCGTCGAGAGGGTCGGCACCAACACCTGGTGGCGGGTTCATCGCCTGATAACTCATCGGATCCCGAATCCCGGCAGGCACCGAGGCGAAAGCTCCTCTTACCACTTGTACGGACCCGGCGTCGTTCTCCTCGCTTCAACGACAGGAGTGCGCTCGCGGTGCCGTCACCCCCTTCTTCACGGTATTGACGCGGTAGTGATCGCTCTCTATCGTAGCGGCCGTGGCACTAAGCGAGAGGCAGACATCACACATGCAGGCAACCAGCACCGCCGACACATCTCCCGGTGAGGCGTTCGAACGCGCGCTGCACGCGAACACCGTGTGCGAGGCGTTCCAGATCACCGCGGCCGCCCGCGCGGACCAGGTTGCCGTGCGCACCGCCGATGACAGTGTCTCGATGACGTTCGGCACACTCGCCGAGCGGGTGCGGCGGGTCGCGGCCGGTCTCGCGGCCCTCGGCCTCGAGCGCGGGGACACGGTGGGCATCATGCTCACCAACCGGCCCGAGTTCCACCTGGTGGACCTCGCCGCCATGCACCTGGGCGCCCTTGCCTTCTCGATCTACAACACCTCGGCGCACGATCAGATCGAATACCTCTTCGCCGACGCCGGTAACCGCATCGTGATCACCGAGCGTGCGTTCGTCGACCGGCTGACCGCCGTCCGCGACGGCGGCACCCCGATCGATCACCTCATCGTCGTCGACGGCGCACCGGACGGCACCCTGAGCCTCGAGGACGTGGAGGCGGGAGGCGACCCGCACTTCGACTTCGAGGCAGCGTGGTCGGCGGTCGGCCCCGACGAGCTCCTCACCCTGATCTACACCTCCGGCACCACGGGTCCACCCAAGGGAGTCGAACTCACCCACCACAACATGATGACCAAGATCCGCGCCCTACAGCAGATATTGCCGGTCACGCCGGGGGGCCGCACCATCTCGTTCCTGCCCGCCGCGCACATCGGCGACCGGTGGAGCGGACACTATTCGCCGCTGGCGGTGTGGGGCTTCACCGTCACCACCTGCGCGGACGCGCGCAAGGTGATGGAGATTGCGCAGCAGGTTCGCCCGACGGTGTTCCTGCCGGTGCCGCGGATGTGGGAGAAGGCGAAGGCGGCCCTGGAGGCGGAAATCGACGCCGACCCCAGCACTGCGCGCCGCACGCTGACGCGCTGGGCCATCGACACCGGGATCAAGAAAGCCCGCGCCGAGCAGGACGGCCGGTCCGTCGGTCCGATACTCGACCTGCAGGCGAAAATCGCCGACGCACTCGTCGGCTCGAAGATCCGCCGGAAGCTGGGGCTGGACCAGTCCGAATGGTTCCTGACCGGATCGGCGCCCACCCCGCGCCATGTGTTCGAATTCTTCGCGGCCGTCGGGATCCCGATCTGCGAGCTGTGGGCCATGAGCGAGACGTCATGCGTCATGACCGTCAACCCGAAGGACCGCAACCGGGTGGGCACGGTCGGAGTGCCGATCCCCGGGCTCGAGGTCAAGCTCGCCCCCGACGGAGAGCTGCTCGTACGCAGCCAGACCGTCATGCGGGGCTACCGCAACAAGCCCGAGCAGACCGCCGAGGCCATCGATTCCGAGGGGTGGCTGCACACCGGTGACATCGGGACGATCGACGACGACGGCTACGTGCGGCTGGTGGACCGCAAGAAGGACATCATCATCAACTCGGCCGGCAAGAACATGTCGCCCGCGAACATCGAGACCTGGCTGAGGACCTCGAGCCCCCTGATCGGCCAGGCTGCGTGCATCGGCGACGGCCGGCCGTACAACGTCGCGCTGATCGCGCTCGACCCCGACGGTGCCGCAGGGAAAGCGGCAGACGATCCCGCCACCATCGCCGAAATCGCGGCCGGCGTGGAGCACGCCAACAGCCACCTCTCCCGCGTCGAACAAATCAAAAAGTTCACGATCGTCGCCGAGCCGTGGCTACCAGGCAGCGACGAACTCACCCCCACCATGAAGATCAAACGCAGGAACGTCGTCACCAAGTACGCCACACAGATCGAGGAACTCTACGCGAAGTAACCATCGGACGAGCGCGGCGACAGCTCCCACAACCCCAACGGCGAAGCACGCGCCCACTGAAGCGTGGCATGCACCGGGACGCGGATCACTGACCCGGCGAAGCGCCCGTCCTCAACGGGCCGACGGGTCCACTGCTGATCGTCGAGCAGGTCTTGGAGATCAGCTTCTACCGTGGGTGGAAGCAGTTCGTCAGAAACGACTGCAGCGCCCATACCAGTTGAGCTCCAACAATTCCGTCTCGGTGCCATAGCGCTAGTAGCCGATCACGATCCGCACGATCGCCCAGCTCTTCTGCTCCGCGTGGCAGCCGTCGTACCCACTTCTCGGCCTTGGTGCGCATGCTGCGGTCCCCGCCAGCCCGGAGCGATTGTCGGTGACGGTCGGCGTCCCGGTGATCCCCGACGGTGTTTCCGTCGCCGTGGACACCGGTCGATCCCGAAAACCTCGACGCCGCGTCATCCAGGTCACCCAATTCGACACCAGCACAATGCTTTTAAGCAGTGTGCTCGGTCGGTGCACCAACGCCCTTGCGCTGATGTTTCCTGCATCCGGCAGCCAGACGGCGGGCGCTGGTGGCCGCCGACGTGTCTCACCGCAGCGCGGCGGTGTCGTTGTCGATGCGAGTGGAACGGTGCCGGATCGCCACCAGTTCGGGCGGAATCGAGGCCGGCCGCTTGCCGGCACACGTACCCGACACCGCTCACTAGAACATCAGTGCCGCATCCCCTTTCGGTTCATACCAATGTGCGCGACGGTCGGAGGTGTGACGATTTTCGCCGGCAGCGGGCTCTCCTGCGCCGTGCGGGCAGTTACACGGGCCATCTGTGACGAAGTCAACGCAAATCATTGACAAGAGAGATTGCTCACTCTACTGTCGGGAATGTGCTGATGACGACTCCCGGTCAGACCCCACGAGGGAGCTTGACCGTCGACCCGATCACCGAATAGGCACACCGGCGCACCCCGCGCGATCCCGCTAAACGTTCACCACGGCGAAGAGTTCGAGGTCGGCGCCGCTGACGAACCGTTTGCATTTTTGGCCCACCAGATCACAAGGAGCACCAATGCCGCTGTGGCAGCTGTTCACCCCGAAGAATGCCTACACGAAGGAAGAGAAGGCTGATCTGGCGAAAAAGATCAGCGATATCTATTCCGGACCCACGTCGAAGGGGAACTTCGGCTTCGAGCTCCCGCGGTTCTACACCACGGTGGTCTTCCACGAGATCGAAGCGGACTCGTTCTTCGTCGGCGGTCAGTCCCATGACAAATTCATCCAGATCGAGGTTGTCCACATCGCCCGCACCAACGAGGGGGCCGCGGCGCTGATGGGGATTTCCGTCGAGCAGATCCTGGAGAACTACTTCGCGATGGTCAGCGAGGTGCTCAAGCCGTACATCGCGGACCGTGGATACGAGCTGGAGTTCCACGTCGAGACAGCGCCGTTCGAAACCTGGAAGATCGACGGCATGACGCCGCCGCCCCCGGAGTCACCGGCCGAGCGGCGCTGGTTCGAACAGAACCGGAGCTCGTCGTACAGCGCCGACGAACTGATCGTGGCGACTTCCTGAACAGGCACCTTCTCAGTACCAACCTGACCGATCCTTGGGGTGCGTGCCGCGGCGCGGCACGCACCCCACACCATCCTGAGAAGCATTCACATGACGTTTACTGAAAGCGAGACGCCGATGCGTGAAGATATCGAGTTCGACGCTGAGGGTGTGACGCTGCGCGGCTGGTTCTACAAGCCCGAAGGCGTGTCCGGTGAGCTGCCGTGCGTGATCATGACGCACGGGTTTTCGTGCACCAAGGAGATGGGTCTCGAACCCTACGCCGAGGCGTTCAGCGCCGCGGGGTTCGCCTGCGTGGTCTACGACAACCGCGGGTTCGGTGCCTCGGACACGGCACCGGGCAAGCCCCGGCAGGAGATCGACCCGTGGGACCAGATCCACGACTACCAGCACGCGATCACCTACGCGCAGGCCCGGCCCGAGGTCGACGCCTCACGCATCGGGGTGTGGGGCTCGAGCTACGCGGGCGGCAACGCCTTCGTCGTCGCGGCGATCGACCGGCGCGTGAAGGCCGTGTGCGGTCAGGTGCCGGCGGTCGCAGGGCGACGCACCTTCGAGGCGAACGTTCCGAAGGAGTTCTGGCAGGCGGCGTGGGACGGGCAGGCCGCCGACCGCCTGGCGCGAGCCCGAGGAGAGGCGCCCGCGATGATCCCGGTGGTCACCGCGGACCCGACACAGCCGGCCGTCATGCCGACGCCCGATGCCTACGCGTTCTTCTCGGCCTACGAGGGGACCGCGTGGCGCAACGAGGTGACGCTACGCTCGACGGAGCTGGGCTACGAGGCCGGTGAGTTCCTCAAGTTCGTCGCTCCCACCCCGCTGCTGATGGTGGTTGCCGAGGACGACAACGTTGTGACGCCGGCCGAGTGGGCCAAGGAGGCGTTCGAGACCGCGGCGGAGCCCAAGCGTCTCGTCTCGATCCCCGGCGGCCACTTCGACGCATACACCGGTCACCCCTTCGAGCTCTCCTCGGGCGCGGCACGCGACTGGTTCCTCGAACACCTGGCGCAGAAGGTGGTCCCGGCACCAGTCTGAGATCGGGGGCTGTCATCGCGGCGGCCTCTCCTCGTTCCCCCATCAAGGCGCGGGCACGAGGAGAGGTCGCCGCGATGCTGTCGGTGGTCGACGCCGAGCCGACCCCCGCGCCCCCCGCGGCGCACGCAACATCCCCTGCCCGACCCGGGGCCCGTACGCCGCGAGGGCGAACGTGCCCCGCTGCTGACGCGCCGGTGCGCAACAGTCCGAAGTGCCCGGCGACTACCTCCTGCTCCGGATCAGTCTGCTACCGCAGGAGCGCATACGTCGTCGCCGGTCGAGCCAGTCGAGGCGGCGGCCAGCGCGGCGTCGACCAGGGCCTCGGCAGCCGAGCGGGCGTACGTGGCACCCGAGGAATCCTGATACAGGGCCGCGGCCGCGGCCGCACCGTCCAGCAGCACCGTCAGCTGGATAGCGAGTCCCGCCGGATCAGGCACCCCGGCCTCGGCCGCGAATTCGGCGAACCATTGTCGCCCGGCCTCCTTGTAGCGGCGCGCGATCTTCGCGACCTCATGGTCCGGTGACGCCATCTCGACGGTCGCGTTGATGAAGGGACAGCCCCGGAACTCTCCCTGTTCGAGACCTTCGACGATGATGTCGAAGGTCGCCAGTATCTTCTCCCGCGGCGTGGACGCACGTTTCGCGAGCTCGCTGGCGACCTCCTCGGCATTACGCTCGCCGCGACGCTCGAGGTATGCCGCGGCCAGCCCATCTTTCGACCCGAAGTGGCGGTACAGCGTCATGATCGGCGTCTGCGCCTCGTCCAGAATGCGGTTGATCCCCACAGCGCGGATGCCCTCCTTGAAGAAGAGATCATCCGCGGCCTTCAGGAGGCGATCTCGCGGTGAGATTTTCGTTGCTGTCATGCCACCATCTTAGCGAGCGAGCACTATCTCACACATGAAAGCGAGCGCTATATCACACATCGAATGTGTGAGGCGCACGCGTCGGGGCCCGTTGTCGTGTGGGGCCGGGACCGCCCCGGGCGGTCCGGCTGGATGGGGCAGCCGCGTCATGCTCTTGCCCTGCCATGTGGTAGAGATTACTCTCTCTAAGTGGCCTCGCCGACCCGACGCCCCCGCGAAGACGCGCTGCCCAACCCGCAACCCTGGAGGTACTCCGTGACCATCGACGCTCACTCACCTAGCGCAGGCTCAGGATCGTCGCCGGCTGCACCGCCGATCCGTGCGACGACCTACGTCGGCCGCTGGCCCCGGGTCCCGCATGATTGGCCCGAAATGCCCACCGGGACTTTCTCGCCGACCACCGCCACCATCGTGAGCGGCCCGACCGAGGCAGTTCTCATCGACGCCCAGTACCTCAAGGACGACGTCCGGGATCTCGGGGACCTGATCGAACGCACCGGGAAGACCCTCACCACGATCTACATCACGCATGCGCACGCCGATCACTACCTTGGCATCGGTCCCCTGATGGAGCGGTTCCCGGAGGCGAAGTGTGTCGCGCTGCCCCAGGTCGTCGAGGCCATGAAGGAAAACATGGAGGAACACCGTCAGCAGTGGGCGATGATGTTCGGCGACGCCTGCGTCGTCAGCGATGCGCTCCCCGACCCGATCGAGGGCGACACGCTGTACGTCGACGGCTCACCACTGAAGATCATCGAGGTCAAGCAGGCCGACATCCACCCGACCTCGATCGTGCACATCCCGGCGATCGATGCCGTGGTGGCCGGTGACGCCGTCTACAACGAGATCCACCCGATGCTCGGCCTGGCGACGCCCAAGGAGTGGCAGGACTGGCTCGAGACGGTGGACCTCGTAGAGAAGCTCCACCCTCGGATGATCGTCGCCGGCCACCGCCGACCGGACGGCGACGATTACGCGGTCGAGACGATGATCGCGCAGACCCGCGCCTACATCCAGGACTTCGCGGCCGCCTACGAGACCGCGAAGGGCGCCGAAGACCTCATCGACGCCATGTCGGCCAAGTACCCGGACCACGGAAATCTGTGGTCGCTGGAGTTCTCCGCCATGAGTGTCATCGCGCTTCGCGACGCGCAGAGCTCCGCAGCCGACCTCGTCCCGTGACGAATCACGCTCTCCCGAGGTACCTGTGGGTGCCTGAACGACCCACCCTCCGGTGCCCGAACAACCCGCGTCGCTGCAGTGCTCACACAGCCCAGCCGGTGCACCGATTGCGGTACCGACGGTCCACCACCGCCCACTGAACCGTTGGATCAGTCCGTGTTCGACGCGCCGGCAACAACGATAGCGAACCTGAACGGCGATCCGACTCGGGTAGTGCTCTTGCCGGTCGAGGGCAAGACGCCCTCGGCCGGGGCCGAGGTGCACCTCTTCGACGGACTCCTCCCGAGCAGGCGCCGCGTTGTGGAACGATGTTCGATGCATCCGCTCGAAGGCCTGCCGCTCGTCTTCGCCGCACACGGCCTGACACCGCCCGCGGCGTTCGATATCGCGCTGACATGTCATCCCATCGTGCAGCCCGACGGCAGGATTCAGGCTGTCGAGACGGTGGCCGGCCTGACTCCCTCCATGGGCGGCGGTTCACCGAGCCCTCGGGGTGCGGCGGCCCCGCCCGCGAATTGGTATGTCCGCGACCTGCGCAACGCCGTGCGCACCTTACTTACCGCCGGTCCGGTCCGGCGCATGACCGTCAACCACGCCTGAAAGGTACTTCTAAATGCGGCGCAGTTTGTTCGATTCCGATCATGAGGCGTTCCGGGATTCGGTACGCGAGTTCGTCAACCGTCATCTGGTGCCCAACGAGGAGAAGTTCATCGAGCAGCGCTACATCGATCGTGAGATCTGGCTCGAGGCCGGCGCCAACGGCTACCTGGGTCTGGAGGTTCCCGAACAGTACGGCGGTAGCGCCGCTGGCGACTACCGGTTCAATGCCGTACTCGGTGAAGAGCTAGCCCGCTCCAGCGCCGCCGCCGCATCGTCTTTCGGCATCCAATTCGACGTCGTCGCACCATATCTGGTCACCCTGACCACCGAGGAACAACGACAACGCTGGCTACCGAAATTTTGCACCGGCGAACTCATCACCGCCATCGCCATGACTGAACCGTCGGGCGGCTCGGACCTGGCCGGGTTGAAGACCACCGCCGTCAAAGACGGCGCTACCTGGGTTATCAACGGCTCTAAAACATTCATCACCAACGGCACCCAAGCTGATCTGATCATCGTGGCCACGCGCACGACACGAGAAAAGGGCTCCAAGGGCATCACCTTGTTCGCTGTGGACGCCGACACTGCCGGCTTCACCCGCGGTCGCAAACTCGACAAGGTCGGCCAACCCGAGTCCGATACCGCCGAACTGTTCTTCGAAGACGTCCGTGTCGACGACACGGCCATCATCGGCGAACTCGACCGGGGATTCATCCACATGATGAACCTGCTCCCCCAGGAACGCATCAGCGGCGCAGTCGCCTACCTCGCCCACACTCGCCGCATCCTCGAAGAAACCGTTACCTACGCCCAGGACCGCAAGGCCTTCGGTAAGACCATCGGCTCCATGCAATGGAATAAATTTCTGCTCGCCGAACTGGTTACCAAACTCGACGTCGCCCAGGCTCACGTCGACACCTGCGTGGCCGCCCACATCGCCGGCGAACTGACCGCCGTCGACGCCGCCAAGGCCAAGTGGTGGAGCTCCACCATCCAAAACGACATCCTCGACCACTGCGTACAAATCCACGGGGGCTACGGCTACATGAACGAATATCGCGTCGCCCGTGCTTGGAAAGACGCCCGCGTCACCAAGATCTGGGCGGGCTCCAACGAAATCATGCGCGAAGTCATCGGCCGCGATCTCGGCCTCTAACTGACTAACAGGAAGCACCGCCGCAAGTGTCCGGATCATCTCGGTCACGTTCAACACTCGGTGGTGTCCCGCAGCAATTACCGTCGTGCCCCACCCCGTGGCGTGTCTGAGGGTTGGTTACTGTCGGGCCGCTTTCACGTCTCGTCCGCAACTCGCCGAAGACGGGCTACCGCCAACACTCGCGGCGAGTGCAGCGAGGTCGATGGCGGCGTCGTGATGGCGGTCATCTTCCGTCGACCATAGAGCACTTCGGCGGTGCCGGCAGTCTCACGCAGGGCGTTCGTAGCGGCAGGATAGTGCTCGACCCTGACGTGTGTGGCGTGGTCGGTCAGGGGCGCTCGTCCTGCGAATGCTCCACGACCCAGCCCGCGATCTGTGTTCGTGAGGTGAACCCAAGCTTGGTCAGGATGTGTTCGACGTGCCCCTGCGCGGTGCGCGGCGATATCACCAGCTTGGCGGCGACGGCCTTGTTGGTCAGGCCCTGTGCGACCAGGTCTGCGACCTCCCGCTCCCGCTTGGTCAGGCCCGTCGCGCTGCTACCGGCGGGCTCTGTTGTGGCCTCGGTGCGCTCGCCGAGGGCGTAGGCGACCGCTCCCTCGAATCCGAGGAGCGCACCCTCTCTGCGGGCCGCCTCGAACGCGCGCTCACCCAGTGCAGTGCGAGTGAGCCGCTCGCAGTCCTCGTGGCGGACGAGCAGGGTGGGAAACAGCACCGAGGAGCTTCCCAGGGCGCGGCCCAGCGCATCTGCGGCCCCCATCAGGGTGGCGGCACGTCGTGCACCGTCCTCGGTGCCGGCGATCCACGCCATTGCCTCCAGGGTCATCGCGGCAGTGAACGGATCGTCGACCAACCGGGTCAGCCGCAGGCACTGTTTCAGCAGGTCCGCCGCCTGACCGCGATCGCCCTGCTGCAAGGCGGCGACTCCCAGCGCCCACAGTGAGTACGACCGGTATACGGATTCACCGTGCGCTTCCGTGACACCGAGAACCTGCTGATGGCAGCCGACGGCCCGGGGAACGTCTCCTTGCAATTCGTACACCAACCCGAGGATCATCAGCGCCCACACCCGCAATGCCAGGTCGCCGCGGCCCCCGAACACCTCCAGGGCCTCTTCCATGCAGGTACAGGCGCGGGGAAGGTCGCCGCTGACGAGGCCCAGGAGACCGTCGGCATGGGTGATGCGTGCGCGGTCCAGTGGGTCGGTTATCTGCGGGATCAGCGCCTGCGCTTCGTCCACCAGGGCCCTCGAGGCCGGAAGGTCACCCTGCACGCCGGCGAACACGCTGGCGGCGTACAGCGCCCCGACTCGTGAAGCGGTCGGCTGCCCGGGCCCACGGACCAGGGCCCGGTCGAGCCAGTGCCGCCCCTCCCGGAACAGTCCGCGGGAGAACCAGAACCGGAACAGGGCCGCCGCTATCCGCAACCCGGCCTCGGCACCGGTGTCAGTCTCCTCCGACAGGCAGAATTCCATCGCCTCACGCAAATTCGATTGTTCCCTCTCGAGCCGCGCAATCCAGTCCAGTTGCTGTGGACTGATCCATTCGGCTTCCACCTGCAACACCAAGTGCTGATACCAATCCCGGTGCCGTCGTCGCAATACCGGACGGATACCGGTCTGCTCGGCCTTTTCCTTGCCGTAGTCGCGCAGGGTCTCGAGCATCCGGAACCGCACCGCCGAGCCGGCGTCTTCCCGGATCAGGATCGACTTGTCGACCAATGCCGTCACTGTGTCGAGCAACTCCTCTGAAGTCAGGTCCTCCCCGCAGATCGACTCGGCCGCATCCAGTTCGAAACTTCCCGCGAACACCGACAGCTCGGCCCACAGCTGCTGTTCCCGAGATGTGCAGAGCTCATGACTCCAGTCGATGGACAGCCGCAGGGTCTGCTGGCGCGTCGGGGCACCGCGATTGCCGAGAGTCAGCAGCGTGTACCGGTCGGTCAGCCGCTGCAGGATCTGCTCGGGCGACATCGCCCGCAACCGTGCCGCCGCCAGCTCGATCGGCAACGGTAGGCCGTCGAGTTGGTGGCAGATTCGGACCACCGTCATCCGGTTGTCGTCGGTAAGTTCGAATCCGGGGACGGCGGCCGCGGCGCGCTGTGCGAACAACGTCACCGCGTCGTACCCGGTCAGCCCGCGCAGCGACGGCTCGCGGTCCGGGGCCGGGACCGTCAGCGGGGGAACCCGCAGCACCGCCTCCCCGCCGATACCCAAGGGTTCGCGGCTCGTGGCCAAGATCCGCAGCTGCGGACAGGTGCGCAGCAGCATCTCGGCCGATGCCGCGACCGCCTCCACCACCTGTTCGCAGTTGTCCAGTACAAGCAACAGGTGCCGGGAGGCGAGGAACTCCGCCACCACGTCGTCGAGCTGTCGCGCGGGCTGATCCCGCAGCCCCAGGGCCGCGGCAACCGTGTCCGTCAGGAGGGACCCGTCCCGCAACTCGCCCAGTTCGACCAACCAGACTCCGTCACCGAATCCCGGCCGGACATCGGCAGCTAGCCGAAGCGCCAGACGCGTTTTCCCGACACCACCGATCCCGGTCAACGTCACCAGACGCGCAGCCGACAGCAGCTGCTTCGCCTCGGTGGACTCACGGCGGCGCCCAACGAAGCTGGTGAGCTCGAGCGGCAGATTACTCACCGGAGTCCTCACGGCGGGTGCCATCGACGGTGAAGGTGGCGGAGCCGCTGTGGTCCCTGCACGTTGGGCGCGGGCCGGGTCCGGATCGCGCCGTGAGGCGCCCTGTTTCGCGGACAGGGCCATCTCGTCGACGGGGAAGCCGTGGCGGAGCTGGATCCGCCGCAGTTCATCGCCGAAGTCGGCGGCAGTGGCAGGACGCTGCCGCGGATCGGCGGCCATGGCGCGGTCGACGATCTCGGACACGTCGTCCGGGACGCCGTGCTCGCGCAGGTCCGGGACCGGTTGGGTGGTGATCCGTAGGAACTGGGCGACCACATGCTCGCCGCTGTGGCGCTCGAATGCGGCGTGACCGGTGACGGCGCAGAACACCGTCGCACCGAGACCGTAGATATCGGAGGCCTCAGTCGGCGGTTCGCCGCTGAGCACCTCGGGCGCGGTGAAGGCCGGTGACCCGGTCACGGTGCCGGTGGCGGTCTCGAATCCGCCGACGATATGGGCGATGCCGAAATCGGTGAGCGCCGGCTCCCCGTAGTCGGTGAGCAGGATGTTTCCGGGTTTGAGGTCTCTGTGCAAGACGCCGAGACGGTGTGCGGTCTCGAGGGCACCGGCCATCTTCACCCCGAGCCGGAGTGCTTCCTCCAACGGCAGTGGGCCGTCGCGGCGGATCCGGACGTCGAGCGAATCCTGCGAATGGTAGGGCATCACGATGTAGGGGCGACCGCTGTCGGTGGCACCGACATGCAATGCGCTCACAATGTGCGGATGCCCGGTGAGGCGGCCCATCGCCCGCTGTTCCCGGAAGAACCGAACCCGGTTCTCCTCGTCGAGGTCCGCAGCAAGGACCTTCACCGCCACAGTGCGGTCCAGCGCCGGCTGCACGCAGCGGTAAACGATACCGAACCCGCCCCGGCCGATCTCGTGGGCGTCCTCGAACCCCTCAGCGCTCAACTCCGCCGTGACCGTGTGGGCCACGCCGCGCTGCGTCTCGAACGGATCACCTGCGGCCATCGGAGGGTCCTCACCGTCTCCCCGCAGAGCGAGAACAGGACTGAACGATCCGATCCTCGATGAGGCAACCTGCCACACCTCGAGGAGAATGCGCCTTCAGGATATCGCCGCCTGGCAAGCAAACGAGACCACGATAGAGCATCGGGGCAACACACGGGCTTCGACGATGCAGGGCAGCCGACGAGGGCCGCTGGCCACGGCATCTCCACAAGATGATCACGTCGTCGCCGAGGGCGAGTGTTCTCGGGGAACGGCCTGATCCGAGCGACCACCGCGCACCACCCAAGCCGCTTGACGACTTACAGCCCGGATGTCTGGCTGGCGTAGAGGCCGTTGGCACCGTCCCGACGTCGTTATCGAGTAGTTCGGCTACTCACGCGTCGGACGATCTGCGATGTTAGCGTTGACAGTAGAGACCCCTTACGGTTGCTCGCCAACGTGCCTCAGCCAACGTGTGTGGAGTAGAGATGCCCGATCCCAGCCCTACCTCGACCCCTCTCGCCCCGCCGAACGACGTCACCAACGCGCAACTCGTCCAATGGGCTTTCGACCGCATCAACGCCCAGGACGTCGAGAGCCTGCGCAATTTCTTCTGGACCGCTGATTCCACCGTGCACTTCCCGACCGGGACATGTCACGGGAGCACCGAGATCGCCGCCTACTTCGACCAGGTCTTCGCCGCGGTCACCGACTTCGCCTTCGAGATGGTCTCGATCGCCGAGTCCGGCAACGACGTCTTGGCCCACTGGCACCTGACCGGACGACACGTCGGCACCTTTGTCGGCATCGCCGCCACCGGGCGGCGAATCGACTTCGATGGATTCGACCACTTCGTCATCGAGGACGGGAAGGTCGTCACCAATACGGTGCGCTACGACCAGATGGAGTTCGCCCGCCAGATCAAGCTGCTACCGCCCGACGGATCGATTGCGGATCGCGCGTTGAAGGCCGCCTTCAACGCCAAAACGCGTGTAGTAAGCGTCGCTCGCCGTCGCTAGCGGAGAACCATCGCGCAATCCCACGGCGAGTGGCGGGCCGGTGGCCGATCGCCCTCGTAATGTGACAGCCCATTGGGAGAATCGGTCCAATGGACCGGCAACCGCCGCGGATGCCATCGTCCAGATCCTCGAGCAGCGAATCCAGATTAAGGCACTGCCCAAACGTCGGCGCCCGGTAGCAACGTCGTGGACCGGGCGCCGCGGACAAGGCGCCCCCTTTCACGCCCACGGCTGACATTCTCGGCATACCCGGTGCTCATGGGGGTCAGCCCAGCGAGTCACTTCAGGGCGTCAGCCGTGACGGCTGCCCGGAGCGCGGCTACTCGAGGAGACCAGCCAGCGCATGTGGGATATGTCCGACTTCCCATCAGCACCCCACCAATCCGCTCGCCAGCGCGTTCCCGACCGACAACGCGTTCCCGACCGACAATGCGTTCCCGACCGACAATGCGTTCCCGACCGACAATGCGACCACCATGCGTGACCACATCGTGAAGACCATCGACGTGATCGACGCCGAACGAAACTCCGAGTCCGCCAGACACAAACGTTCGATGCAGCTGGTCGACTCAAGCGTGAGCGCCCATTGCAGGGCCCACATTCACCCGATCGGTTCGGCGGCGTCTACACGTCCTCGAAGGTCACAGCACGCTGAGGATGTCGTCGACCCGCTGCTTCGCATCACCGAACAGCATCTGGCTGTTGTCGCGGAAGAACAGGGGGTTCTGCACCCCGGCGTAGCCGGCGGCCATCGATCGCTTGAACACGATGACATCCTTGGCATTCCACACCTCGAGCACCGGCATCCCGGCGATCGGGGAGGAGGGGTCCTCGGCCGCGGACGGGTTGACGGTGTCGTTCGCGCCGATGACAAGAACCACGTCGGTCTCGGAGAAGTCGTCGTTGATCTCGTCCATCTCCAGGACGATGTCGTAGGGCACCTTCGCCTCGGCCAGCAGCACGTTCATATGACCGGGTAGGCGCCCCGCGACCGGGTGGATGCCGAAGCGCACGTCGACACCCCTCGCCCGCAACTTCGCGGTGAGGTCGGCGACCGGGTACTGCGCCTGCGCGACCGCCATGCCGTAGCCCGGGGTGATCACGACCGACGTCGCGCCGGAGAGCAGCTCCGCCACGGCGTCCGCCTGGATCTCGCGGTGCTCGCCGTAGTCGACGTCGTCCGCTGGTCCGGCCACCACGCCGAACCCGCCGGCGATCACCGAGATGAAGGAGCGGTTCATCGCTTTGCACATGATGTAGGACAGGTAGGCACCGGAGGAGCCGACCAGTGCGCCGACGATGATCAGCAGGTTGTTGTTGAGCAGGAAGCCGGAAGCCGCCGCGGCCCAGCCGGAGTAGCTGTTGAGCATCGAGACGACGACCGGCATGTCGCCGCCGCCGATGGACGCGACCAGGTGCCAGCCCAGGGCGAGCGCGAGGAGCGTGATCACGATCAGTAGCCACAGCTGCGGGTCGATGACGAACCGCACGGTCAGGGCCGCGAAGACCACGAGCGCGCCGAGGTTGATCACATTCTTGCCCGGCAGTACCAGCGGCGCGGACTTGATCCTCGCCGAAAGCTTGAGGTAGGCGACGATCGAGCCCGTGAAGGTGACCGCGCCGATGAACACGCCGATGAAGACCTCGGCACTGTGGATGCCGAGCAGTCCGGCGGCCTCGAGCACCGCCGACTCGTGGCCGCCGGGGTGGTTCTCGACGTGCAGGTAGCCGTTCCAGCCGACGAGCACGGCGGCCAGGCCGACGAAACTGTGCAGCAAGGCGATCAGTTCCGGCATGCCCGTCATCTCGACCCTGCGGGCCAACGTGATGCCGATGGTGGCGCCGAGGATGACCGCGACCACGAGCAGGACGGCGCCGAGGCTGTCGACACCGCCATCGAAGGCCAGCGCGGTGGTCGCGACCAGAGCGACCGCCATGCCGAGGATGCCGAAATAGTTGCCGAGCTTGGCGGACTCGTGCCGAGCGAGCCCCGCGAGCGTGAGCACGAAGAGGAGGGCGGCGACGAGAAAGGCCGCCACGGATGCAGAAGATATGTCCATGCCGGTCAGCTCCTGGAGAACATGGCGAGCATGCGACGCGTGACCGCGAACCCGCCGAAGATGTTGATGCAGGCCAGCAGGACTGCCACGAATGAGATCACCGTGATCGCGGTGTCGCCCTTGCCGATCTGCAGCAGAGCGCCGACGACGATGATCCCGGAGATCGCGTTGGTCACCGACATGAGCGGGGTGTGCAGCGCGTGGTGCACGTGCCCGATCACGTAGTAGCCGATCACGATGGCCAGCGCGAACACGGTCAGGTTCAGCTGGAGCTGCGCGGGTGCGACGCCGATCAGCAGGAACAGGACCGTAGCCGCGGCCGCGACGACGCCGAGCCGCTTGCCCGGGCTCATCGGCTCCTTTGGTTCGGCGGCGGGGACTGTTGCCGCGGCGGGCGTGCGGGGTGCGGCCGAGACCTGCACGGGCGGTGGCGGCCAGGTCGACTTGCCGTCGCGTACGACGGTGATGCCACGCTGCACGACGTCATCGAAGTCGAGGACGAGCTCCCCGTCCTTATCGGGCGTGAGCAGCTTGAGCAGGTTGACGATGTTGGTGCCGTACAACTGTGACGCCTGGGCGGCGAGCCGGCCTGCCAAATCGGTGTAGCCGAGGATTCGGACGCCGTTGTCGGTGACGATGCGCTCGTCGGTCTTCGTCAACGCGGCGTTGCCTCCGTTGGCAGCAGCCATGTCGACGATCACCGAGCCGTTACGCATGGCGGCGATGGTCTCCTCGGTGATCAGCTTCGGGGCGGGGCGACCCGGGATCAGCGCGGTGGTGATGACGATGTCGGCCGCACGGGCTTCCTCGTCGTACATCGCCGCGGTGGCGATCTCCTGCTCGGCGGTCATCTCCTTGGCGTAACCGTCGGCGCTGACCTCGGCCTCGAAGTCGATCTCGACGAACTCCGCGCCCATCGACGCGACCTGCTCGGCCACCTCGGGGCGCACGTCGAAAGCACGCACGATCGCGCCCATGGCGGACGCCGCACCGATCGCGGCGAGTCCGGCGACGCCCGCTCCGACGACGAAGACTCGTGCGGGCGGAATCTTGCCGGCCGCGGTGACCTGCCCGGTGAACATCCGGCCGAACTCGTGGGCGGCCTCCACTACGGCGCGGTAGCCCGCGACGTTCGCCATCGAGGACAGCACGTCCATCGACTGTGCGCGTGAGATCCGCGGCACGGCGTCCATCGACAGCGCCGTAATCGGGCGCTGCGCCAGGTCCGCGACGATTCCGTCGTCCAGCCGCGGGTTGAGCATTGCGATCAGCGTGGCTCCCGGCTGCAACCGGTCCCGCTGCGGGAGCGTCGGTGGGTTCACCCCGATGACCACGTCCGCCGCCAGCGGATCCCTCAGCTCGGCGCCCGCCCCGGCGTACGCGCCGTCGGTGAAGCCGGCAGGTTCGCCGGCACCGGGCTCGACCACCACCTGGTAGCCGAGCTTCTGCAGCGCGGCGACGGTCGTCGGCGTTGCCGCGACCCGAGTCTCCCCGGCACGCGCTTCCTTCAGCACTCCGACAATCATCGCGTCTCCCCTACCGTGAGGTCGACGAGGCCGGCGAGCGCGGCGCGGTGTGCGCCTGCGGTGCCGAACGCGACCTGGTCGGCCTTCGCCTTCTTCAGGTACAGGTGCGTCGGGTGTTCCCACGTCAAGCGGTGCTCGAGCTCCTGGAAGCCCATCAGGGGTTCTCCTTCAGTGCGTTGAGGCCTGCGTCGAGCAGCAGGTGGACCGATTCGCCGACCCCGTCGAAGCCGCCGCCGACGGTCTGGCCCTGGAGGTGGCGGTAGTGGATGCCCTCCAGGATCGCGGCGAGCTTGAAGGCCGCGAGGCCGAGGTAGAAGCCGAATCCGGAGAGGTCGCGGTCGCTGCCGCGCGAGTACCGCTGGATCACCGCACGCTCGTCGAGGAACCCGGGCGCAGTCGACACATTGCCCGCCGAGTCGCTGCCGGCGTCTGCATCGAGTCGGAAGTAGACGAGCATCAACGCCAGATCTGTCAGCGGGTCGCCGAGCGTGGCCATCTCCCAGTCGAGGACGGCGGCCACCTGATCGGAGTTGTCTACCAGAACGTTGTCGAGCCGGAAGTCGCCGTGCACGATGCCCGCAGCGGACTCGGCCGGCACCGACTCCGCGAGTCTGCGATAGAGCTCGTCGGCGGCGGGCAGGTCACGGGTGTACGACGCGTCGAGCTGCTTCTTCCAGCGGGCGACCTGGCGGCCGAGGAACCCCTGCGGGCGCCCGAAGTCACCGAGTCCGACCGACGCCGGCTCGACCGCGTGCAGCGCGGCGAGCGTGTCCACGAGGCGTTCGGAAATCGTACGAGTTCGCTCGGTGCCGAGCAGTTCGAGCTCGGACGCGGTCCGGTACGGCGTACCGGCGCACCGCTCAATGACATAGAAATCCGCGCCCAGCACCGCAGGATCGGTGCACAACGCGAAGGTCCGTGGGACCGGTACCCCGGTGTTCTGGAGCGCGGACATGACCCGGTACTCGCGGTTCATGTCGTGGGCGGTCGCGAGTACGTGACCGAGCGGTGGCCGACGGACGATCCATTCTTGCTGGCCGTCGGTCACGATGTAGGTCAGATTGGACCTCCCGCCGGCGATCAGGGTCGCCCGCAGATCGCTGCCGGAGCCCGGGATTTCGGACGCGAACCACGCGCCGAGGACGTCGAGATCGAGGCCGAGGGGCGTTTGTGCGGTTGTCATCACGGCACCACGACCGCGAGCATGTCGACGACGCAGGCCGGCTTGTCGCCGCCGTGCCGTTCGATCGTCACCCGGGTGGCGACCTGGTAGCCCAGCTTGTTCGGCGTGACCGAGGTCAGCTCCACGCCCGCCCGGACGCGCGAGCCGACCGGCACCGGTGAGGGGAAGCGGAGCTTGTCGGCGCCGTAGTTGACGCTCATCGTGACGCCCTCGACCTTGTACACCTGCCAGGTGAGCATCGGCACCAGGCTCAGTGTGAGGAAGCCGTGGGCGACGGTCGATCCGAACGGCCCGTCGGCCGCCTTCGGCGGGTCGACGTGGATCCATTGGTGGTCGCCCGTCGCCGCCGCGAAGGCGTCGATCTGGTCCTGGTTGACCGTGTGCCACTCGGAGTGACCGAGGTGCGTGCCCGCGGCCTTCTCGAGGTCGGCGATGCCGTCGAAGACTCTCATGACTTCGGCCCGCCCGCGAGGTAAAGCACCTGACCGGACACGAAGCCGGCGCCCTCGCTGGCGAAGAACGAGACCGCGTGCGCGACGTCGGCGGGCTGGCCGGCGCGCCCGACCGGGATCTCCTTGACCAAGACGGTCCTGAAGTCGTCGAACGGCACGCCTATCCGCTCCGCGGTGGCCTTGGTCATCTCGGTCTCGATGAATCCCGGCGCGATGGCGTTGGCGGTCACGCCGTACTTGCCGAGCTCGATGGCCAGTGTCTTGGTGAAGCCCTGGATCCCCGCCTTGGCTGCGGCGTAGTTGGCCTGGCCCCGGTTACCGAGCGCGGAGGTGCTCGACAGGTTGACCACGCGACCCCAGTTCGCCTTGGTCATGTAGGCCTGCACGGCGCGGGTCATGAGGAAGGCGCCGCGCAGGTGGACGTTCATCACCGCGTCCCAGTCGGTGGTGGTCATCTTGAAGAGCAGGTTGTCGCGGAGGATGCCGGCGTTGTTGACCAGCACGGTCGGCTCGCCCAGCTCGGCGGCGACCCGCTCGACCGCGGCCTGGACCGCCTCCTCGTCGGCGACGTCGACGCCGACCGCGAGTGCCCGGCCCCCGGTCGTCTCGATCTCGGCCACAACTGATTTACAGGCGGTCTCGTCGAGGTCGAGGACGGCAACGGCGAGGCCGTCGGCGGCGAGGCGCTGCGCGACACCGGCGCCGATGCCGCGGGCGGCTCCGGTCACGATGGCGGTCCGGGTCGTGGTGGGTGTGGTCATGCGGTGACTCCTGTGCGGTGGGAATTGAGGCCTGGCACCAGTTCGGCCAGGGCGGCGCGCGTCGACGCGTGGTCGATGTGCAGCAAGGATTGGAGGCCGGCTGCCCGCGCACCGAACACGTTGGGCTCGGCGTCGTCGATGAAGAGCACCCGGTCGGCGGGTACGCCGAGTTTGTCGAGGGCCAGTTCGTAGATGGCGGCGTGGGGTTTGCGGAGTCCCACCTCGCAGGAGATCACGACCGGATCGAACAGTTCGTCGATCCGTGCGCGCGGGTAGGTGTTGCCCCAGCTGTTGGAGAGAAGGCCGACCTCGAGACCGGCTTCGCGCAGGTCTTCGACCAGCCCGAACATTGCCGAGTCGGCCTGCATGCCCGCGAAGAGGCGGTCGAGGATCCCGTCCGGCGTGACTGCGCGCCCGTCGGTGGTCTGTAACTCGGCTGCGAGCAGAGCCTCGAAATCCGCGATCGTGAGCTCGCCGGTCTCCAGCCGGTGGACCGGCGTACCGTCTGCGGCATCACGGGACATCCAGGCGCGCAACGTGTGCGAGAACGATTCAGGCTCGATTCCGTCCGCTGCCAGCCAGCCGGCGATCGAGTGCTTTACCGGACTGGTGAGCACGCCGCCGTAGTCGAAGAGGACCGCATCGATTTCTCGCACCGGCTCACTCACCCATGCTCTGGAGACTGACGCCGCCATCGACGACGACGGTTTGTCCGGTGACCCATGCGGCATCGTCGGAGAGCAGGAAGGCGACGACGCTGCCGATGTCCTCCGGTACGCCGAGCCGCTTGAGGGGGTACGCCGCGGTGACCGCGTCTTCGCGGCCCTCGTACAGCTTCGTGGCGAACCGCGTCTTCACGACCGCCGGAGCGACCCCGTTGATCCGGATGTCCGGGCCGAGTTCGACCGCCATCAACTCGGTGAGCGAGTTCAGCATCGCCTTGCTGGCGCCGTAGAACCCGATGCCTGGTGCCGTACGAATACTGGAGAGCGACGACACGTTGACGATCGCGCCGCCATGCTCCTTCATCCAGGCCTTGTGGACCTGCTGGACCCACGAGAGCGCGGCGATGCAGTTGACCTCGACGATCTTCCGGGCAGCCGCCAGGTCGAGGTCGACGAGCGAACCGTACACGGGGTTGATCCCAGTGTTGTTGACCAGGAAGTCGATGCTGCCGAAGGTTTCGACCGCCTGCCGCACCGCGTCGCCCTGGTGGTCCGCGTCGTCGGCGCGGCCCGCGACGGCGAGCGCGACATCCGGACCGCCGAGGTGGGTCACGGCTTCGTCCAGGGCCTCTTTCTTGCGCGCCGTGATGACGACGCGGGCGCCGTCGGCGACCAGCCGCTCGGCGATGGCGAGCCCGATACCGCGGCTCGCTCCGGTGACGATCGCGGTCTTACCCTCGAAACGCTTGTTCATGTCAGTTCCTCTTACTTCAGACGTTCGATGATCGTGGCCATGCCCAAACCGCCACCGACACACATGGACTCGACGCCGAAGCGCTTGTCGTGCCACTGCAGGGAATTAATGAGCGTGGTGGCGATGCGGGCTCCGGCCATGCCGAACGGGTGGCCGACGGCGATTGCGCCGCCGTTGACGTTGAGCTTTTCCAGGGAGAGGCCGGTGACCGCCGTCGAGCCGATCCGGGCCAGCGGCGTGAGCCCCAGCTCCTCGACTCTCATGTCGCGGCCGGGTTCACACGTACACGAAGCGGAAGTCTCCGATCGAGGCGTCGGCAGTTACTCCGGCGATGTGGAAGGCGGCGATGTTGTCGCGCTCGCCCTGGACGAAGCGGAGCTCGCCGCCGTCGAGCGCGATCCGGTCACCAACGGCGTCCACGCCGAGTACGGCTGCCCATGTCTTCGCGAGCGCAGCGGGCTCGCGGGCGGTCACCGTCGCTCCGGTCACACGGCCCGGGCCGAGCTCGGCCGGTGCCGTTGCGATCCATTTCGGGCCGGCCCAGCGCCACGACTCCGGCAACTTCATCGAGTCGATCGCCACGATCGCGCCCCGCACGTCGCCGGGATGGAGATGAATGTCGGTATCGCCGTCGCGTTCCAGGTCGTAGACGGTGCGCAATCCGAGCTGGTCGATTCGCGTGCGGGCGGCGGCGATGTCGTCGACCTGGAACATGACCATGTAGGCGCCGTCACCGCCCAGCCGATCGAGATGGCGGCCGGACGCGGTCCCCTCCTCGAACGGTGAGATCACCTCGACGAACGTGTCACCGAGCGGCATGACCGCGTTGTGGACTCCGAACTGTTCGACCTCGGGATCGTTGAACGGGTCACCGAGTGGGAGCTGAGCCCGCAGCGCCTTGACGGCAGATTCGCGGTCACGGGCAACAAGTACGGCTTGACGGATTCGGGGCAGGGAGGAAGTGGTCATCACCGCACTATAGCAAGCGCTCTCTATCGCCGGAAGGGGGTAGTCGGCCCCACATCCCGCGCGACGGACCGGGTCCCGACGAGGCCGAGGTCCGCGGGCTCGACCCGTCGGGATCGGCACGCCAGCGCCCGAAACCGTGAAATCCGCAGCACCGCAACCCGTCTCCGGCGCAAACCGACTCCTTCGCAGGAGCTTGGAGAAGCTGCGAAGGAGTCGGTTTGCGAGGGAACGTCGCCATGCGGCCGCGAGCCGTGGGATAGACCGTAGATGCGTTGTCAGCCGGGGATCGCCGGAGTGGCGAACCAGAACCCGAGGATCAGACATGTCACCAGCACGATCCATCCCTCGAACGCGACCCGTACCGGCAGCGGCGCATGTCGCAGCTCCATGAAGTCCAGCATCACGAACCGGACTTTCACGGCAGCGATCAGGAAAATGCCGACGACAGCGATGGTCGGACTGAAGGCATCCTTCGACAACAGCCACGTGGAGGCGCACGTAACTGCCAGCAACAGTGCCCAGACTGCTGTCACCCGCTGACGCATCACCAACATGGCTCTACCCCGGCAGTAGATACAGTAAGGGGAACAGCACGATCCATAGCAGGTCCACGAGGTGCCAGTAGGCACTAAATACACAGTCGGTCTCCTTAATGTTGACTTTCTTTCGGCGCCGCGCCAGCCAGGCCGGAGCGCGCGCCAGCCACTCCAACATCGACATCACAAACAGTCGTTGCAGTATCAATTGCGTGCGCACGTCGCGCCCCCGATGCCGGTGCCATTTCAGCGGGCGGTTACGCGAGCAGCTAGCGGGAGTCGTTGATCGATGCGAAACGCTGTGCTGCCAACCAGTTCACGATCTGCGCACGGGACGTGAAGCCCAACTTGGTCAGGATATTTTCCACATGCCCTTCGGCGGTACGCGGAGAAATGAAGAGCCGTGAGGCGATCTCACCGTTTGTCAATCCGTCCGTCACCAGTTCGGCAACCTCACGCTGGCGCCGGGTAAGCTCGCTGGGGTCTGGCTCCGCTTCGGAGCGACCTGCGCCGGCCCGTTGCCGCTCGCGGAGGGGTTCGCCCAAGGCGAATGCCACCGCAGCGTTTCCGTCTAGGCCGTGTCCCCGCTTGAAAGCGCTGTCGAACGCGTCGTCGCCGATGGCCTTTCTTGCGGTAGCCTCGTATTGTCGGCGCCGGGCCTGGAGTTGGATTGATCCGAATAACGGCGCACCGATAGTCTGCCAGAGCGTGTCGGCGCTGCCCAGAATCACTGCTGCGCGTTTGCAATCGCCCTTCGCGACGGTGACCCACCCAAGGAAGTTTAAAGCCATCGCACGCCAAAAGATGTCGTGGATGGGCCGCCGGACTCTCAGTGCATCAAGCAGAAGTGTCTCTGCTTCCGTTAGGCGGCCACTCAGCAAGTGGAGGAAGGCGCGGACACATTTCGCATACGAGAGGAGCCAGCGTTCGCCGGCTACGTTGCACAGCCGCTCGAGTTCGTCGACCACGGCCGAGCCCTTGTCCAACTCGCCCAGCAGCAAGTACGTGATGGCCAGTGGAATGCGAAGTGAATTGGGGTAGTCCTGGGGTACGTTGACGGCGGCGTAGCGTTCCAGGGCTTCGACGAATAGCGGAATCCCGGCTGCGAGCTCGCCACTGAAGTTGCCCTGCATTGCGAGCAAGTGCGTCGCGTAGGCGCGAGCGGCATCGTCGTCGAGTTCCACGGCAAGCCGATGGGCTTCCGCGAGAAGCGCTGCTTGGGCTTCCGTATCCCCTTGGAGGGTTGTGATGTAACCGCAGGTCGCTAAGGCCCAGGCGCGCTCGTGGCTGGGCGTCTTGTCTGCCTGAAGGGCCCGTTCGATCCAGTGGCGACCCTCAGTCATGAATCCGAGAGCGAGCCACATGAACCAAGGAAGACCAGCCATGCGAAGGGCGACGCCGATCTCGCTTGGCTCCGTGAGGGAGTATTCGAGTGCGCCACGCAGGTTCGCGTGCTCGTCCTGAAGAACACTCGCCCAGTCCTCCTGTAGTGGGCCGAACCATTCGGTGGCGGCTTGCTCCACCAGCTGGAGGCACCAGTCCCTATGGCGGCGGCGAAACACCGGTTCGGATCCGCTCTCACGTAACCGAGCCTGCCCGTACTCTCGAATGGTCTCGAGCATGCGGAAACGGACGCGTCCCCCATGCTCCTCGCGCACGAAGATTGACTTTTCGGTCAACTCGGCAACCGTGTCGAGAATGGTCTCGGGGGGAATTTGTTCGTCCGCACAGACGGCTTCGAGGGCACTGAGTCCGAAGCCGTTTGCGAAAACTGCGGCACGCGCCCACAATTCCTGCTCGCGCACGGCACAGAGGTCGTAGCTCCAGTCGATTAGTGCCTTTAAGGTCTGGTGCCGTTTCGGTGCACTCCTGCTCCCCGAAAGAAGTAACTCGAACCTGCTGTCGAGCCGATTTGCAAGGTCCGAGACATCCAGCACGCGCAGTCGGACGGCGGCCAGCTCGATCGCGAGCGGGATGCCTTCCAGCCTGTGACAGAGGCGAATGACTGCCGCTTCATTGGCAGGACTGATGGTGAAGCCGGGCACTGCCGACGAGGCTCGGTCGGCGAACAGAGAAACTGCCGGAAAGCCGGTAGCCATGCCAGGTGTGTGCGGAGCTCTCGGGTCTGGGACTGGGAGAGGTGGGACAAGATAGATGTGCTCGCCAGTGATCCGGAGGGCTTGCCGGCTGGTAGCGAGGATCTTCAGTTCCGGTGCCATCTTGAGCAGAAGCTCAGCGAGGTCAGCGACAGCCTGCAGCAAGTGCTCACAATTGTCGATGATCAGGAGCATCTGCCGACCGCGTAGATGGTCCGCCAGGACGGTTGTGGGAGGCCTCGTGGACTGCTCCAGCAACTCGAGTGCGTTCACCACGGTGTGTGGCAACAGGGCCGCATCCTTCAAGGCTGCCAGTTCGACCAGGCAGACCCCGTCGGGGAAGGCGCGGCGGACGTCGCTTGCCACCCGCAGCGCTAGCCGCGTCTTCCCGACGCCACCTACGCCGGCGAGAGTCACCAGCCGCGCAGTCGATAGGAGTGTCCGTACCTCAGCAGCCTCCGTCCGGCGGCCGACGAAACTGGTCAGCTCCGCTGGAACACCGGACGGTCCATTCCCAGACCGTACTGCCATGACACACTCCACTCGCACAGCCTGAGCAACGACCAGGTGCCGGACACGTTACCCGCGGGTTATCGCGTCGACGACGCGGCTCACTGAAGTGGCGACCAGTCTGACGTGGCCTCTACAGTCCCCGCCATGTGCGATCAGCTCCTCTACGTGTAGCGGTGAGGGCAGGTTGCGCTTGCCGTGAAGATCCAGCGTAGGCCGTTCGACCAAAGATCACCATCGGCGTCTACGGCATGACCGCGTTGTGCACGCCGAACTGGTCGACTTCAGGATCGTTGAACGGGTAGCCGGGCGGGAGGTCGACCCGAAGATCGTTCACGGCTCCGTCGCGTTCGTGTCGACGAGCACGGCTCCAGAGTGGACTGCACACTACTCAGCGTGGACGAGTGTTTGTTCGCAGGTGACGCCGACGCGGGTATACGTTCGCAAATTTAAGCGTCTCCTCGTGAGCGCAGTGGGATTCAGGAATGATTTGCCACAAACGCTCAATGAAGCGGGGCCTTGTCAGGCCGAAGTGAACGAGGATCTCTTCGTCGCTCGGGCCCCCGTATGGAGCCCACCTACTGGCGAACTCGATGAGGAACTCCGCGTCGGTGTCGCGATGCTTGCGGTCGACCTCGACCCATGCGGCATGTCGCCTCTGAAGCCATCGGCGATGCTCGTGTGAATTCATGGACGGAAACCATCTACTCGGGCCGCGGGAGGCCATTCAATTTATTTGGTCGCGCCCCCGCAAGGTGTGAAGGCAAGGGCCCCAACTAATTTCGAGCCGACGCACACGGCCGGCGCCGACGATCGGCTGGTCAAGACACCGCGGCGGACTGGCTCGGTCACGACGCCAGTCCGCCGCGGTGTTTCGGCGTCGCGAAGCTCGCGGTGTCAACCACCGCTCGATCATCTCGCCGATCCCGCCTGCTCGAAGTCAGGACGGGTCGGCCACGTGGATCATTCGCTTGCCGACATTGTTCCCGTTGAGAAGCCCGATGAGGCCTTCCGGCGCCTTCTCGAGTCCCTCGAGGGTGTCCTCGCGGACCTGCAAGGAGCCGTCGTCGAGCCACCCCTCCAGCACCTTCAGCCCCTCGTCCCACCGATCGGCAAAATCTGTCATCACCAGGAATCCGCGCATCGTGATGCTCTTGATGATCAGCACGCCGGGGACGCCGCGCGCACCGCGCACGGGAGAGGTGGTGTCGTACTGCGAGACGACGCCGCAGCAGACGACGCGTCCGCGGTACGCCATGGACCCGAGAACGGTGTCGAGCGTCGTGCCGCCGACGTTGTCGAAGAAGACGTCGATGCCGTCGGGACATGCTTCGCGCAGTGATTTCCGGAACGATTCGTCACGGTAGCTCACCGCCGCGTCGAATCCGAGCTCGGAGGTGAGCCACTTCTGCTTCTCGGGGCTCCCGCAGATGCCGACCACACGACACCCCTGCTTCTTCGCGATTTGACCGACGAGGGTGCCCGTTGCGCCGGCCGCCCCGGAGACCACGACGGTCTCCCCCGGCTTGGCCTCGCCGATGTCGAGCAGGCCGAAGTAGGCGGTCAGGCCGGTGATTCCCAAGACGCTGAGGTAGTTGGACAGCGGCCGGTTCGGAACGATCCGACGCAGAGTGTTCGGCTCGGCGATGACGTAGTCCTGCCATGCAAGATCACCGGCAACGATGTCGCCGACCGCGAAATCGTCGCAGCGACTCTCCACCACCTGGGCGAGCGAAAACCCGGGCATGGCATCGCCGACCTGGATCGCCGCACGATAGGTTGCCGCCTGGAACCACGCTCGTTGCGCCGCGTCCATGGAGATCCACAGCACCCGACACAACACCTGCCCGTCGCCCGCCTCGGGCCGGTCCGCGGTCTCGAACGAGAAGTGGGAGGTCTCCAGATGTTCTCTGGGCATGCCCGCGACGCGCCACGTCCGGTTCAACACACTCATGAGACGACGACCCCCGGGATACGCGGAAGGAAGGTTCGCAGTCCCTCGTAGTGCATGACTTTGAGCGTGTCGAGGTGCTCGACGACCTCGGTGATCTTGCCGTCACGCCCACGCACGAAGAGCACGTACTCGTTCTCGTAGGTCTCGTCGGTCGCCGAGACGGTCGAGCGGCACGTGAAGCGGGCCACGCTGTATTCGCCGTCACCGAATTCGTGATGGATGTCGACCTTGAAGCCCGCGGACTTGCTGTAGGCCGCAAGGGAAATCTTGTTGAACTTGATGACGGCGTCTTTGCCCTCATGGGTACCGCCGATCCGGCCCAAGGTGACAGGCAGTGTCCAGCTGATGTCGCCGGCATACAGCTGCTGCATCGCTTCGACATTGCCCAGCGCGCGCGCCAGGTCTCCTGCAAGCGTGCTCATGTAGTGCTCTCCTTCAGACGAGGCTGGATTCGCGACCGGCGAAGTACTCCTCGCGCAGGATGCGCTCGAACAAATTGCCGTTGTGCCACTTCTCGAACGATAGAGAACGATCACTTTCATGTCAAAGATCGGCGGCGTCGAGGGTGAACCGCTCCTTCATCGCCGGCGGGTTCGGCATAGCGGCTGGACCGGTCGACGACACCGAATACGGCGAGCACCGCGAGATCCAAGCGGACGCCGCGGCGGGGCTACACCGGCGCAGGTCTCGCCAACTTCGGTGACAGCCGTTCTCGAATCCTGCAGTTCAGCAACATGTGTCACGAAGGCTTGTCGAGGGGTTGCCGGTCGGCGCACCCGACCATTCGAAGGGCAAGTTCGACGTAGCGAGCCGCGATAATGCGTGGGTCGGAGTAGGTGTGGGAGGGGAACCACCTGCTGACGTCGATGCCGAGGGATGTGATTGCCAGCGCGGCGGCCTCGATGTCGAAGGGGTGAAAGTCGCCTGCCGTTGCGCCCGCTTCGATGATCCGCGTGAACACCTTCGTGGTGGACCGGCGGATGTCCGCAATGATGGCGAAGTGCTCGGGCGAGAGCGAGCGTAGTTCGTACTGCCCAACCCGGGCGCTGGCGCGGTTGTCGGCATGCCAGGTCACGTAGGCCGTCACGGTCGACATCAGCCGGTCGGGCGCCGCGATGTCGGGGAAATCAGCGGCGGTGATGGCCGCCAGTACCGAATGGTGGCCTTCGAGGCTGATGGCGTAGAGAAGGGATTCCTTGGTCTTGTAGTGCGGGTAGACCGCTCCTGGACTCATGTCGAGGCTGGCGGCGATCTCCCGGGTAGTGGTGGCGCCGTACCCCTTGGCGGCGAACACCTCGATGGCCGCGGCGCGTATCCGCGCAGCGGCTTTCGAGGTACCCAGCTCGGCGACCGCTCCGGTCAGTGATGCGTCCATCACACTGTTGCCTCTCGGTTGGCGGGGGTTGACAGGTCTCCTCCGACACAATCAGTATATGCAAGCGCATAGTAAATATGCGCATGCATATTTCCCGCTATCCGCCGTAGCTTTCCCATCACCGTCGCCAGACGACCCGCACCCAGGAGTTCCTCATGCCCGAGGCTGTCATCGTTTCCATCGCCCGTTCGCCGATCGGTCGCGCCATGAAGGGATCGCTCAAGGGCATGCGCCCGGACGACCTGGCCGCGCAGATGGTCCAGGCGGCACTGGACAAGGTGCCCGCACTCGACCCGACCGACGTCAACGACCTGCTCCTGGGCTGCGGTCTGCCCGGCGGGGAGCAGGGGTTCAACATGGGCCGCAACGTCGCGGTCCAGCTCGGCTACGACTTCATTCCCGGCACCACCATCACCCGGTACTGTTCGTCGTCGCTGCAGACCACCCGGATGGCGCTGCACGCGATCAAGGCCGGTGAGGGCGACGTCTTCATCTCCGCCGGTGTCGAGACCGTGTCCCGGTTCATCGCGGGCAGCTCCGACTCGCTGCCCGACACCCAGAACCCGCTGTACGCCGACGCCCAGACCCGCACCGAGAAGCTCGCGCAGGGCGGCCAGACCTGGGTCGACCCCCGCGAGGAGGGCCTGGTCCCGGACACCTACATCGCGATGGGCCAGACCGCGGAGAACGTCGCGCAGATCACCGGCATCACCCGCGAGGAGCAGGACCGCTGGGCGGTGCGCTCCCAGAACCGCGCCGAGGAGGCCATCAAGAACGGCTTCTTCGCACGGGAGATCACCCCGGTGACCCTGCCCGACGGCACCGTCGTGACGAAGGACGACGGCCCCCGCGCCGGCACCACCTACGAGGCCGTCAGCCAGCTCAAGCCGGTGTTCCGCCCGGATGGCACCGTCACCGCCGGTAACGCGTGCCCGCTCAACGACGGTGCCGCCGCCCTGGTGATCATGTCCGACATTAAGGCCAAGGAGCTGGGGTTGACCCCGCTGGCCCGGATCGTGTCCACCGGGGTGTCCGGGCTGTCGCCGGAGATCATGGGGTTGGGCCCGATCGAGGCCACCAAGCGGGCCCTGGCCATCGCCGGGATGGGTATCTCCGACATCGACCTGTTCGAGATCAACGAGGCGTTCGCGGTGCAGGTGATCGGGTCGGCGCGGGAGCTGAACATCGACGAGGACAAGCTCAACGTGTCCGGCGGCGCGATCGCCCTCGGTCACCCGTTCGGCATGACCGGTGCCCGCATCACCGCCACTTTGCTCAACAACCTGACCACCCACGACAAGCAGTTCGGTATCGAAACCATGTGCGTCGGAGGCGGACAGGGCATGGCCATGGTCCTCGAACGCCTCAGCTGACAACCAAGACAGGAAACCTCAATGGGCAACATCACGTACGACTTCACCGGTAAATCGGTCATCGTCACCGGCGCCGCCCGCGGCATCGGCCAGGCCCTGGCCCGCCACTTCGCCGAGGCCAAGGCGACAGTGTTCATGGTGGACTTCGACAAGGACGAACTCGACAAGGCCGCCCGTGAGGTCGGCGCCATCGGCATCCCCGCCGACGTCAGCGACACCGGTGACGTCGAGAACGTTGTCTCCACCGTGATCGCCGAGACCGGGCGGGTTGACATTCTGATCAACAATGCCGGGATCCTGCGCGACAAGGTGCTGTGGAAGCTGACCGACGAGGACTGGGACCAAGTCCTGAATGTCCACGCGGGCGGCACGTTTCGGTTCACCCGGGCCTGTGTTCCGCACTTCCGGAGCCAAGAATTCGGGCGGGTCGTCAACATCACCTCCTACACCGGGCTGCACGGCAACCGCGGGCAGGCCAACTACGCCACCGCGAAGGCCGGGATCATCGGGTTCACCAAGACTGCCGCGAAAGAGCTCGCTGCTTTCGGGGTCACCGTGAATGCGATCTCCCCGAACGCTGCGACCCGGATGACCGCCTCCATTCCGAAGGAGAAGATCGGCGAGGTCACCGGTCCGATCTCGCGGTTCGCCGACCCCGCCGAGATGGCCGACGCCATCTGCTTCCTCGCCTCCGAGGAAGCCGGCTACGTCACCGGCGTCGTCCTCCCGGTCGACGGCGGCATCTCCATCTGAGCGAGCTCACCTTTGAACGGAACTGATTCTCATGACTGATGTACTTTCTCGCCGCGATCTCGATTTCCTGCTCTACGAGTGGCTCGACGTCGTCGCGTTGACCTCGCGTAAACGCTTCGCCGAACATTCGAAGGACACCTTCGACGCGGTGCTCGACCTCAGTGCGGACCTCGCGCACAAGCATTTCGCCACCCATAACAAGAAGGCCGACGCGAACGAGCCGACCATGCGCCCGGACGGCACCGTCGAGATGATTCCGGAGGTCAAGACGGCGCTCGACGCTTACGCGGCGGCCGGTTTGATCGCCGGGTCATTCGACGAGAGCGTCGGCGGGATGCAACTGCCCACCACGGTGGCGCGGGCGGCGATGGCCTGGTTTCAAGCGGCTAACGTCAGCACCTCGGGCTATCCGTTCCTGACGATCGCCAACGCGAATTTGCTCGCCGAGTACGGCACCGAGCA
Organism: Rhodococcus jostii RHA1; assembly: GCF_000014565.1. Lineage (NCBI taxonomy): Bacteria > Bacillati > Actinomycetota > Actinomycetes > Mycobacteriales > Nocardiaceae > Rhodococcus > Rhodococcus jostii. The sequence goes on from NC_008268.1 coordinate 2,892,990, forward strand.
GCAGATCGACGACTACGTCCGTCCGATGCTCGAGGGCCGCTGGTTCGGCACCATGTGCTTGTCCGAGCCGCAGGCCGGATCATCGTTGGCGGACATCACCACCCGCGCGGTGCCGCAGGACGACGGCAGCTACCGGGTCACCGGAACCAAGATGTGGATCTCCGGTGGCGATCATGAACTCACCGAGAACATCGTGCACCTGGTGCTGGCCAAGACCCCGGGTGGTGGCCCGGGCGTCAAGGGCATCTCGCTGTTCATCGTGCCCAAATATCTCCCCGGCGCCGACGGCGGCCTCGGCGAGCGCAACGACGTCACCTTGGTGGGCCTCAACCACAAGATGGGCAACCGCGGCACCACCAACACCCTGCTCGCCTTCGGTGACGGTACCCACACCCCCGCAGGCGATGCCGGGGCAGTCGGCTTCCTGGTCGGCGAGGAACACCGCGGCCTGTCCTACATGTTCCACATGATGAACGAAGCCCGGATCGGTGTCGGGTTCGTCGCGATCGCCCTCGGCTACGTGGGATACCGCAAGTCGCTCGACTACGCGAGGGTGCGGACCCAGGGCCGCCCTCTCGGCGCCAAGGACCCCGCCGCCCCACCGGTTCCGATCATCGATCACGCCGATGTCCGCCGCATGCTGTTGGCACAGAAGTCTTATGTCGAGGGCGCGCTCGTGCTCGGCCTCTACTGCTCCCGGCTGGTCGACGAACAGGACACTGCGCTCGACGCGGCCACCGGCGACCAGGCGACGTTGCTTCTCGACGTGCTGACCCCGATCGCGAAGAGCTGGCCCTCGCAATGGTGCCTCGAAGCGAACAGCCTCGCGATCCAGGTCCACGGCGGATACGGCTACACCCGCGACTACGACGTCGAACAGTACTACCGCGACAACCGATTGAACCCGATCCACGAAGGCACGCACGGGATCCAGGGTCTGGATCTGCTGGGCCGCAAGGTCACCATGCAAGACGGTGCCGGGCTGAGGTTACTCGGATCGAAGATCGCCGCGACCGTCGCGCGGGCTCGGTCCCTCGGTGGCGACGCCACCGGCTACGCCGACACCCTCGACACCGTCTGGAACCGGATCGTCGACATCACCGCCGCCTTGTGGGCGGCCGGTGACGCGACGACCGCGTTGGCGAACTCATCGGTCTATTTGGAAGCGTTCGGACACACCGTCATCGCGTGGATGTGGCTCGAACAGCTCATCGCCACCGAGGGTAAGAATGGTGACTTCTACGACGGAAAGCGCCACGCCGCCCGCTACTTTTACACCCACGAGGTGCCCAAGGTCGGCCCGCAACTCGATCTCTTGGCCAGCGGAGACCGGACAACTCTCGACATGAACCCCAGCTGGTTCTGACCCAGGAGGCATCACACATGAGTGTGCTCGACAAATTCCGCCTCGACGGCCGCGTCGCCATCGTCACCGGCGCCTCGTCCGGTCTCGGTGTGGCCTTCGCCAAGGCCCTCGCCGAGGCCGGCGCGGACATCGTCCTCGCGGCGCGGCGCGTCGACAAACTCGGCGACACAGCCGCACTGGTCCGTGCCACCGGCCGACGGGCCCTGCCCGTGGCCACCGACATCGCTGATCCGGATCAGTGCGCCGCCCTGGTCGACGCGGCAATGACCGAGTTCGGCCGCGTCGACGTTCTCGTCAACAACGCCGGCGTCGCCAGCGCCCACCCCGCCACCCGCGAAACCCCCGACCAGTTCCGCTCGGTGGTCGACATCAACCTGGGCGGCTCCTACTGGACCGCCCAGGCGTGCGGGAAGGTCATGCAACCCGGCAGTTCCATCGTCAACATTTCCAGCGTCCTCGGGCTCACCACCGCCGGTCTGCCCCAGGCCGCCTACAGCGCCAGCAAAGCCGCAATCATCGGTCTGACCCGAGATCTCGCCCAACAATGGGGCACCCGCATGGGAATTCGCGTCAACGCGCTCGCGCCTGGCTTCTTCGCCTCCGAGATGACCGACCAGTATCACGACGGCTACCTCGACAGCCTCGCGTCACGGATGGTGCTCGGGCGCACCGGCGATGCCGCCGAACTCGCCGCCACCCTTGTCTGGCTCGCCTCCGACGCCGCCGGCTACGTCACCGGACAAACCCTCGCCGTCGATGGCGGCATCACCATCACCTGACCGCACCACGCCCCGCAAGCCCATCGCGTCGAAAGTAGCCACCATGCCCACCACCACCACCGTCGACGGGTTGAAGAGCCTCGTCGGCACCACACTGAACCCCAGTGACTGGTTCGAGATCACCCAAGACCGAATCGCCACCTTCGCCGACGCCACCGACGATCACCAATGGATCCACGTCGACCCGGAACGGGCCAGCACGGAAAGCCCGTTCCGGCGTACCATCGCCCACGGTTACCTCACCCTGTCATTGCTCAGCGTCATGTTCGCACAGGTTCTCGACGTTCAGGGCACGTCCCTGGCGGTGAACTACGGCCTGAACAAGGTCCGGTTTCCCGCCCCGGTCCCCGCGGGATCGAAGGTCCGGCTCAACGCCGAGATAATTTCGGCCGAGGACATCAGCGGCGGGGTCCAGATCGTGGTCGCCGCCACCGTCGAATGCAGCGCCACCGACAAACCCGTCTGCGTCGCCGAACCACTCTACCGATACCACCGTTAATCCCGGATCGGGAATCAACGTCGCGCTGCTCGTCGGATTGGCGTTGTCGATCGCAGCGAGCGCGAACTTTCCGGCTCTCAGGTCAGTACATCTAGCGCTCAATCTGGGGTGGAAACGCTTCAACACCCTCGGCGCCGTGACCGGAATCGACACCGGACCGGCCTGGTCACCACCGTCACCCTGATCATCCTCTGCCCTCAGGTGTGGCCGGGCGACGCGGACAATGCCCCCGTCCCGCTGACCTTCCCGGTGCTGGTATCGATCCCAGTCGGATTCCTGGGCTGCTGGATCGGGACCATTATCGGCAAACCCGACCCCAGTCAGGGCAACGCCTTCACCAAACTGCGAGTGCGCTCCCAGGTCGGGCTCGGTGCGGAAGAATCCCCACCCGCCCGAATCCCCACCCGTCCGCAACTCGTGCGGACCGACATGACAGGAGAAATGGAATGAGCGCTGAGGCGGTCGATGTACGCGAAACCCCTACCGTGGCAGACTTCACGGTGCACCGCACGGCTACCACACGGTGGTCCGACAACGACATGTACGGCCACCTGAACAATGCCGTGTACTACCAACTCTTCGATGCAGCGATCAACGGCTGGATCATCGAGCACACCGGCCTCAACCCGGTCGCGGCTCCGGCCTTAGGCGTCGTCGCCGAGTCCGGATGCCGGTATTTCGAGCAGCTGCAGTTCCCTCAGGCCCTGGCGGTAGGAATCCGTGTCGCCAGGCTGGGCCGCACCAGCGTCACCTATGACCTCGGACTCTTTCCTACTGGGCTGCCCGAGACGGCGGCGGTCGCCGCGCGGGGGCGGTGGGTGCACGTCTATGTCGACCGTGACACCCGGCGCCCGGTGCCGATCCCTGACGGGCTGCGGCGGCTGTTCGAATCGGCCACCGGATAGCCGCGGCGATCCCAGGGATGGTTCGCCACCGACGCGAAATCTGGAAACCGACACGGAACCGTGGAACCTACAACCGCAACTGTAGGTTTTCGCCGATCTTGTCAGTCGCACGCCGCACTGACCTGCGACGTTACAAAGCCTTGCCACCAAGGGATTCTCACTAGATTGTCAGAATCCTCGAACAGTCCGGAGACGACCAGGTCGCTGAACTGAGGGTGACGCCGAAAGCTTGTGGCCTACTGACACCAAACTCAGAAACTGACACAGCTCGCGAAAACCTACAGGCAACGCCGGATTCGGCGACAAACCGACTGCCTCCGTGTCCCTCATGGTTTGTGCGCACTGGGGCACGATAATTTCAGTTATTGCAACGTTTCCGGCAATCATCTTTCGGCGGGCAACCGCTGCAGCTCGGTGCACCCGTCGTCGAGAATGGCGAACAAGTCGGCGAGCAGCTGGTCGGCCTCGTCTTCGATCCCGTCAAGGATGTCGGTGACGTCCTCGAGCTGGCTGTGGGCGGTACGACCGCGCGGATAGCGTCTACGTAGATCTCATAATGTCTGCCACTGGTGTGGCGTGTGTCGGAGATGTACGTGTGTCACGGCTACCCGCATCACCGTGCGGTGGTGCGGGTTTGACCGTGTCCCACACCGACGCTCGAGGTGCAGGAACATGCTGTTTCGGAGTCACCCCAACCGTCGCGTTGCACGCGGCCCGATCATCACGAAGCGATGGTCTACATCGCCATGATCGCGACCACGTCGCGCCGGCTCGCCCGGGCGTCGTAACCCGTACCCGAGTTTCAGATGCACTCTGAGGGATGTTGGCGTCGAATCGAATCCATGCGGGCGAGGTCTAACTCCCCCGTATACGAGTCGAGATCTCGCTCAACTGCTGTTTGGGCGGATTCGGGCCCGTCCGGGGGTGCCGGTAGTTAGGTGCAACTTCATCCAGATCCACGCCCCGTTGGGGGACAACGTTAGAGTCGGGCTTGTTTCGCCGGGCCTGACGAACCATCCGGCTTGCTCGGGGTTCGTCGGATTCTTATCCGCCTTTCGGAATAAAAGACTCGCGAGAAGGCGGCGAAAATGGCCAAAGTAGTCTCGAGGATCTACATCTGAGGAGCGCCTGTCATCGAGGACGGACGTGAAGGGCCTCGCCATTCATTTCGTCCTGGGTTGTCACGACGTGCGGGAATCATGGTTCTACTCACTGGATTTTCGCCGGTTCTGTCTTATCGGTTTTCGCTTCCATCAGAAGTCGGGCGGTTCATGTTCGAGCTGAGATTGGACGGATTTTTCGTTTGTGGTCATAGGATGCGGCGGGCCTTCATTTCGGGAAAGACGTCCGCGATGCGCACGACGTCACCCGTGGTGGGGCGTGGATCATCTGTCCGTTGCCGATGTAGATGGCGACGTGCCCGGGACCTTCGGACTGCCAGTTGCCGAACAGCAGGTCGCCCGGCCGGGCCTGGTCCATCGGAATCTCCTGCCCGATGGTCCACTGGGTCTCGGACGTGCGGGGCAGGGTGATGCCGGTGGCGGCGTGGACCGCGAACGACGTCAGTCCCGAGCAGTCGAAGCCGCCACCCGACGGACCGTCGACGTTGCCGCCGCCCCATACGTAGGGCGCGCCGAGGTAGCGGATCGCCGATTCGACCACCCGCCCGCCGACGCCGTCGGCCAGGGGTAGTCCGATGAGCGGCGCGAGCAGTTCGGCGAAGGACGGCTCGCTGCCCCGGATCTTCGCCACATACGGTTTGGTCTGGTTCTCATAGTCCGGGCTGCCGGAGGGCATTCCACCGGACCGCAGTACGGCACCGGCGCCGGCGTTGTACGCCGCGATGGTGAGGTCGAGTGTGTTCCCCGAAACTCTGCCCTGACGTTTCCAGGCGTCGATCTGTTCGTACGTATCGCACAGCAGATGTCCCGACGCCATCACGGGGTCGGCGATGCCGAGCACGTCGGCCTTGCCGTCGTCATCGGCGTCCTTGCCGTAGATCGCCCAGGTGCCGGGCATGAACTGGCCCGGTCCGAGTGCGCCGGACGGGGACACCGGCGCGGTGGGCCCGTACCGGAATCCGTTCTCCGCCGCGTACAGCGCCGCCAGTGTCGCGGGCTTGATTCCGTCGCAGATCGCTCCGGCCTTGCGCAGCCAGGGGGCGAACAGTGCGATCGCGCCGACCGGGGCGAGCGACGCGCGGGGAAACGTGGCCGGAATCGGTTGCAGCACAGTGCTGGTGCCGACCGAAGGCGCGTCGTCGTAGACGGGTGGACTGGACAGGAACACCGATGCTGGTGGCACCGGTTCCGGCACCGACTGTGGAGCGACCGGCTCAGGGGGTGTCTGCGGCCCGGGTTCGGGTGCAGGCGGCGCCAGGGCGCCGGCCGGCAGGTGCGGTTCCAGCACCGCCGCCGCGGCGGCGGTGACGTCGTCCACCGCCTGCTGCGCCGGTACGCGCACCGGTTCGGGCAGTGCCGCGATCACGTCGGACACCTGCTGGTCGACGGCCGGCGCCGGGTACGACTCGAGAATCTGCGTCGCCTGATCCTCGACCTCCGGTGGCGCGTCCATACCTTGGACGAACGCACCGGCCGCCGCGACCACGGCGACGATCAGGGTCGACGGATCAACGGACATCGCCTACCGCTTCCAGCGGAGCGGTGGATTCGTCGTAGAACCCGTAACCGGAAGTCTCGTCGAGGCTTTCCTGGATGGCGATCTGGGCGTTCTCGGGCAGGGTGTGCATGATGTGCCGGACGCGTTCCTGCCGGCGGGCGACGGCCTGCCGGAACGACATCGCCGGCGTCGCCTTCATCTGCGGGACGATGCCCTCGACGTCGTCGACACCACCCGCATGATGGCCAGCGTCGACCATGGCCTGTTCGGCGGCCATGGTGGCTTCGTCTTTTTCTTCGGACATGCCGATCGGGCCGATCATGGTGCCGTTCAGGAACTGCTTGACCACCGGCTGCTCCGAGGTGAGCAGCACCTCCCGCGGACCGAACATCACCAGATGACGACGGAAGAGCATGCCGATGTTGTCCGGCACCGTCCGCGCGAGATTGATGTTGTGCGAGACGATCAGAATGGTCGCGTCGATCTCGGCGTTGATGTCGATCAACGTCTGCGAGATGTAGGTGGTGCGAACCGGATCCAGACCCGAGTCCGGCTCGTCCACGAGGATGATCTGCGGGTCCAGCACCAGGGCGCGGGCCAAACCGGCCCGCTTGCGCATTCCACCGGAGATCTCACCCGGCAGCTTGTCCTCGGCCCCGAGCAGGCCGACGAGTTCCATCTTCTCCATCACGATCTTGCGGATCTCGGACTCGGACTTCTTGGTGTGCTCGCGCAGCGGGAACGCCACGTTGTCGTAGAGGTTCATCGAGCCGAACAGGGCGCCGTCCTGGAACAGCACACCGAACAGCTTGCGGATCTCGTAGAGCTCCTTGCTGGAGCACTCGAGAATGTTGGTGCCGTCGATCACGATCGAGCCCTGCTCGGGGCGGAGCAGACCGATCAGCGACTTCAGAAACACCGACTTACCGGTGCCCGACGGCCCCAGCAACGCGCTGACCTCACCGGCGGGAAGGGTCAACGTGACGTCCTGCCAGATCCTCTGCGAGCCGAACGACTTGGTCAGTCCCTCGACGGATACCTCGACACCCATGGGTTCCTCGTTCCTGCTGCGAATATGTTTGTTGTGTGGTGGGGATCAGACCGGTGTGATGCCGGAGATCAGCCAGTCACCGGCAATGGGGGTCATCTCCACCGTGACTCGGCTGCCGTCGAGGCGGGGCGCCTGGAGTTTGGTGCTGGTGGTGTTCTGATTGAGGAACATCAACACGGTCACCTTGTCCGAGGTCGCGTCGACGACGGATGACTCGACGACTTCGGCTTTCGTGACGATCGAGTCCGCTCGCGCTGCGGGCACGATCACGGTGCGGGCGAGCTCGGCGAAATCGTCGCGAAACGGGCCGGTCAGGTTCGTGGTGGCGGACGAGAATTCGTCGTCGAGTGAACCGAACTCGTAGGAGAGCACCGCGGGTATCTTCTCGCGTGCGGCCGCAGTCGCCTCCGCGGATGCGGTGCGCGCACGGTCCTGGTTGTGCAATTGCACGACCAGGACGGCCCCGGTGGCCACGGCCGTGACGGTCAGTACTGCAACGGCCGTAATCAAGACGCGTAGCTTCGTGTTCGACAGGCCGGTCAGTCGCCGCGCGATACTGCCAGGGAGAGAAAATGCGCGCCTGCTCCGGCTGGTGTTCGCGGCAGACTCCGGTGCGGGTGGGACACTCTGTTCCTGTACTGAGGTGCTCATGCGACGAACTCCACACTTGCGACCAGCCATTGGTTGTCGATGTGGTTCAGTGTTGCTTTCATCCTGTAGACCCTCGGTTGACCTTCTGGAGCTTCGGAGTTCTTGACCAGTGAGGTGACGGCGGCGAGAACTGTCGCCGTGTCGTCATTGGCGTCGACGATGCCGGCGGCTTTGACCTCCCCGGTGGATTCGACTTGTCCGTTGCCGAGGACTTGGGCGAAACTGTCGGCGACAGAGTCGAACTGGTCACGAAACTGGCCGGTGGCGTTGGCGGCGATGCGGTCGAGATCTTGCTGGGCGGAAGTGTGGTTCAGCGACACAAGTTCGGCCAGTACGGTCCGGGTCGTGTCGAGGACCTGCGCGTCTCGCTCGGCCGCGTGCCGACTGTCCTGGATGCGGACACCGAGAACTGCGCATGCAGTGACGAGCACGCAGAGCACAAGTGTGAGTCCGAGGAGGAAATAGGCCGGTCGCCTCGAACGAGGGCCTTCGGAATCGGGCGTGGGGGGTTCATGGGGTGCGGGCGGGGTTGTCAGCTCGGGTGCATCGTCCGCTGTTGTCATTTGATCACTAGCGATTGCCATCGATCGGCCTCCTTTGTTGGTGCGGATGGGTCTGGGGCGGTGCCGATGATGTAGGACGCCCCTTGGGGGCTGAGGAAGCTCTGGTCGGTGTCGTTGTAGGGGACGGCGGCTGGGGCTGGATTCGGCAGCGCCGCAGGTGTTTCGGGTGTCGGGCTGGCACCGGGGCGTCGGAGCATTCCCTCCCAGGTCGACGGCAGGCCTTGGGGGCAGTTCGCGACGTCGGGTGCCCGCACTGCGGGGTCGGTGGCGCAGGGGGTGTTGCGAAGTCCGCGGCTGACCTTCGGGTCGTCGGGGGCGACATCGCAGTAGGAGGCACCGGGTACCTGGGCGGGTGCGGTGTCGGAGGGATCGCGGCGTTCGGTCGCCTGGTAGCCCTCGGTGCACGGTGGCGGGTTGAGGGTGTTGCCGAGTTTGATGTCCAGCGGGGCCTGTGGGCCGCGTTGGTCGTCGTCGAGTTGGAATCCGGTGACCGAATGGTTGGTCACCGCGCTCAATGCGGGGTAGATGACGAGGATCTGGCGCAGTTCCGGGATGTTCATCCGGAACACCTGACCGACGGTTTGCAGGTTGGCCATCAGCAGCGGGAAGGTCGGTTGGAGGTCGGTCAGCGTTGTTGTGGTGGTCGCGGCGGCGGACGGTCCCTGATCGAGCACCGCACGGATCTGTCCGTCGCTGAGGACGAGTTGCTCGGTGAACGCGGACAGGTCGGTGGTGAAGGACGTGATGTCCTCGCTGACCTCATTGCCGGTCGTCAGTAGCGGCTCGGCATCGTTGATCAGGGTGCGTGTGGGCTCGAGGTCGGCTTGCGCCAGTCGGACGAGTTCGGCGGACGAGTCGATCAGCTGCGCGATCTGTGGACCTGTTCCGTCGAAGGTGTTGAAGGTTTCGTCGACGGCTTTGTCCAGAGAATCCTTCGGGATGCTCTGCAGCAGCTGGTTGGCGGATTCGATCACCTCGCCGGCGGGTACCGGGGTCTCGGTCTGGTCGGTCGGGACGGTGTCCCCGTCGACGAGATATGGTCCCTCGTCCGTCGTGGGGACGAAATCGACGAACTGTTCGCCGACCGCGGACATGCTGCGGATGTGCGCGGTGCTGGCGGTGGGGACCTGGTAGGCGTCCTCGATCTGCATGGTGACGCGCACGTGTGCGTCCTGCGCAAGGTCGATCGAGGTGACCAGTCCGACGTCGATGCCACGGTAGGTGACCAGCGCGTTCTCGTAGAGGCCGCCGGCATCGGCGAAGTCCGCCGTGACCGTGTATGTGCGCAGGCCGGTGATGCGTTCGATGCTCACGTACGAGATGAGTGCGTAGGTCAGGCTGAGGATCGAGAGCACCGTGAAGGTGACGAGTTGGAATCGGACGAGTGCACTGCGATTCATCGAGGGGCTCCCGCCGCGAAGGGAAGTGGCGCCGGTGTGGGCTGGGTGGGTGCCAGCAGGGGGTTCACCGCTCGGTTGGGCAGGACAGCACGCGCGAGGTCGCCGGCAGGGATGCTTCCGAGGATTTTGTTGTTGATGGCTTCTGCACTGAGGTCGAGGGTGAGGAACAGGTTGAGGTAGTCCCCTCGCATGCCTTTGTCGGCGGTGGTGACGGGGAATGGAAAGGAAGCAGCCACGGCGAGCGACTCGGGTAGGTCTGTGTCGGAGTTCGCCAATTCGGTCAGGGTGGGCTCGAGATCGTGCAGGTTCGAGAGGAGATCGTCGCGGCTGCTGTTGAGGACAATGCGGGCCCGGTCACCGAAGCGGCCCATGCTGTCGAGCATCTGTGTCAGTTGGACCCGTTGTTCGTCGAGGACTGCCAGGGCCGGGGTGATGGCGTCGATTCCGGTGGCGATCGTGGTGTTCTGTTCGGCGAGTTCGTGGGAGAAGCGGTCGAGGCTGTCGATGGCGCGGACGATGTTGCCCCGCTGGCTGTCCAGGCCGTCGACGAAGGTTTCCATTCGTGCCAGGGACTGGTTGAGGGTGTGTTCGCGGCCCCCGGCGGCGGCGTTGAGTTCTGCCATGATGGTGCGGAGCTGTTCGAGCCCGCTGCCGTTGAGTACCAGCGACAAGGCGGACAGCACTTGTTCGGTCGAGGGGTATTCGGCGGAGTTTTCGAGCGCTATGACGTCGCCGTCACGCATCTTTTCCGTGGTGTCCCCGTTCGGGGGTGTGGAGATTTCGAGGTATTGGGCGCCGAGGATGCTGGTTTGCGCCAGTCGGGCGGTCGCGGTGCGCGGTAGATCGACGCTGTCATTGATGTCCAGGACGGCCTTGGCGATCAGCCCGTCCACCACCACTCGTCGCACGGTGCCGACGGTGACGTTGTCCGCTTTCACGATGGAGTTGCCGACGAGGTTCTGTGCGTCGCGCAGTTCGACGGTGATGGTGTAGGTCGGGCCGTCGTTGGCGTTGCCGGGCAGTGGCAGCGAATTGATGCCGTCGAAGCGGCAGCCGGAGACGGCCAGGAGTGTGCCGAGCATGACGATGCCGGCCAGTGAGCGGCGGTGGTTCATCGTGTGCCTCCCGATCCGGGGACGGCCAGTTCACCGAGTTTGGGAGCTGGGCCGGTGGGCGCGGATCCTTGTGCGGCGCGGACCGCGGCGCCGAACATGTCCCCGAACTTGTCGCTCATGCGGGAGCATTCCTCCTGCGGTGCATCGACGGTGGTGAGCAAGGCACAGATGAAGGACATCGGATCCGGTAGATCGGGGATCGCGAGCGCACCGGTCAATGAGTTCGAGGCCGGGTCGTAGATGTTGTAGAGGTCGGCGAGTGCGGTCGGGGTGACGTGCAAGATTTGTGCCAGGTCGTCCTGCTTGTTCATGAGCAGGGTCGCAATCGAATTGAGAGATTCGACATCGGTGGTCAGCGCCTCGTTGTTGTCGTCGACGTATCCGCGGATTTCAGGGAGCAGGGCCGCGATGGATGCCAATGCCGCGTCGAGTTCGGTCCGGTTGTTGTTGAGCAGCGTCGACACCGATCGCAGCTCACCGCTGAAGCCGACGATCTGTTGATCACTGGCCGCGAGCGCAGAGACGAGCACCTGCAGGTTTCGGACGGTGCTGAACAGGTCCGGGCCGCCGTCGGAGAGTGTCTGCATTGCGGCCGAGACGTTGGACAACGCCAGTTTGAGGCTCTGCCCGTTTCCGTCCAGCGCCGTCCCCGTAGACGCCACCAGCTCGCTCAGTGAACCGTCGACGTTGTAGCCCTGCGGACCCAGCTCGGTGGACAGTTCGGTCAGTTGCTTCTTGAGTTGGTCGTATTCGACTGGCACCGCGGTCTTGTCGAGGGGAATTTCGGCTCCGTCCTCGAGGCGGGCGCCGCCGTCGTAGGTCGGTGCGAGCTGCACGTATCGTCCCGTGACCAGCGTCGGAGCGATGATCGCGGCGCCGGCGTCTGCCGGGACGGGGTGATCGCCGGTGACGGTGAGCGTGACGCGCACCCGGTCCCCCATCGGGTCGATCGCATCGACGGTGCCGACGGGGACCCCGCGAATCGTCACGCGGTCTCCTTCGTAGAGCCCGATCGAGTTGCGGAAGTAGGCGGTGAAATGAAGCGTCGAATCGCGGGTGGCGATCGCCACGACGGTGGTGGAGATCACCGCCAACAGCAGTAGGGCCGCGAGCGCCTTTCCCGGGGTGGGGATTCGCCGTGCCAGGTGCCGGGTGCGGGTGGTCATCAGTTCACTCCTCCTGGGCTTCCGGGCATTTGGCCACGAAGGTTGGCCGGTGCGATGTTCTGCAACAGGACGCCGAAGAAGGGGCCGCTGCCGACCACCTCACCGAGTTGGGTCACGAAGGGGCGCAGCCCGGTGATGGCGTTGTCGATGTTCGTGTAGTTCTGGTTCAACGTGGTCAGCACCGTGTCGAGTTCGGCGAGCATGGGCGCGGTGCTCTCGCGGTTGTCGGCGACCACGCCGCGGATCTGTTCGCTGACGGCGCGGATCTGGACGAGCAGGCTGCGAATCGTGGCGGCGCGGTCGTTGAGTGCCGCGAACAGCGTTTCACCGTCGGTGATCAGTGCGGTGAGGTTGTTGTTGCGCTCGGACAGGACACCGGACACTGAGGTCGACAGGTCCAGTAGCTGCCGGATCTGTGTGTCTCGGGACGCGACCGTGTCGGCGATCCGGGCGATGCCGTCCGACGACTGTTTCAGGTTGTCCGGCAACGCATTCATCAGTTCGGAGATACTGGTCAATGCCTGCGAGGCGGTTGATTTGTCGGTTCCCTCCAGGGTTTCGGTGACGCGGGAGAGGGAATCGGTGATGTCGAATCCGGAGGTGGTGCGGTCGGCGGGGATCGTGTCTCCGAGCTCGCCGTCCCCGTCGGGGACGAGTTCGACGTAGCGCCGGCCGAGCGCCGTTTCGACCTTGATCGTCGCACGTGTCCGGGCTCCGAGCGTCCGCCCGTCTGGATCGATTCTCAGCTCGATATCGACATAGTCCGGGCGCAGGGTGATCGATTGGACCTCGCCTATCTCTACGCCGCCGATCTGCACGTGATCGCCCGCGGCGAGGCCGCTGGCGTCGGCGAACTCGCCCGTCACCGTTCGTCCACCGGTCAGGAAAGGTATTGCCTGGTAGTTGAACACGGCGACCATGAGCACAGCGATGACAGCCGTGCCGATCAGTCCGAGGTGAAGGGGGTTGCGTTCCTTGAACGACTTCGTCGCCATCACTTGCACCTCTCTGCGGGGGCGGTGAACATCGGTGTCGTCTCGGGGCCGTTGAGCCCGGGATAGCGGATGGCGAGACCGCAGACGAAGAAGTTCAGGAAGCTGCCGTATCCGGTGTTGCGACCCACCAGCCGATACATCTCCGGCAGCTTGCCCAGGGTCAGGTTCAGGGTGTCGGTACGCGAGTTCAGGTTCGCGGCGGTCCGAGACAGCTGTTCGATGTCCGCCTGCAGCGGGGGCCTGGCTTGTTCGAGCACCGATTGCGTTTCCGCGCTCGCGTTGTCCAGTTGTTCGAGTGCCCGTGTGAGCGTGTCGCGATCCGCGGACAGGCCGGTGGTCAGTTGCTGCAGTTCGGTGACGAGGGAGCCGAATTGGTCGCTGCGGCCGTCGACGGTCGTTAATACCGTATTGAGATTGTCGACGGTGTTGCCGATCACCTCGTCGCGATCGGCGAGCGCGTTTCCGAGCGAGCCGAGCTGCTCGACGAGAGTGCCGATGCTCTCCTGCCGGCCGTTGAGTACCTCGATGATCGAGGCGGAGAGGCGGTTGGTCTGATCTGGCTCGAGACCCTCCAACAGGGGCCGGAATCCGTTGACCAGGGTGTCAATGTCGAGTGCGGGTGTGGTCTGGGCGACCGGGATCGGGTCGTGTTCCCCTCGGGGTGAGCGTCCGTCCGGCAACACGGTCAACTCCAGGTATCGGTCACCGATCAGGTTCTTGTACTTGATCGCGGCGGTCGACGTCGGTGACAGCGCAATGTCCTCGGACAGGGAGAACGAGACTTCGGACACCGAATCGGTGGCCGAGAGCTGCACATCGCTGACCTTTCCGACCGGGACGCCCGACACCTTGACGTCGTCACCGGGCTTGAGTCCGGAGGCGCTGGTGAACAGGGCCGAGTAGTTCCGGCCGCGCCTAGGCGGATGTCTCCGATCACCATCACCAGCGCGGCGGTGATCAGCGAGGTCACGGCGATGAACACGGTCAACTTCAGTCCGGGGTGGCGCGCGTTCATCGGGTCAGTCCGTAGATCAGGGAGGCAAATGGATTACCGAGCAGGTCTCCTGGGGTCTGCACCGGGTCGTACACCCGGGTGCCGACGTCGAAGGGAGTGTGTCCGGGCGGTGGGTTTCCTGCGCCGTAGGAGTAGCACTGGGCGGGACCGTCGGCGCCGTTCTCGGGCAGGTCCTCGGGGTAGGTGTACGGCGGATCGCCCATCAGAATTGTTCCCAGGATGTCGAGACCGGGCCGGTCGCGCCGGCGCCGAGATCGCGTCCGTAGAACCGACCCACCACGGGCTTCTGGCCACAATCAGGGTGACGATCGAATGTGCCGGGTCGGACAAACCAGCATGTGTTGCTGACACCGTCACCCTATTCGCGTGAGAACACAGCGCGGTGAGCAATTCGCCTTCACATAATATCTTCCGGGAGAATGGAGAACCGGCTGTGAGTGGTTCAATCCAGCGAGTCGCGCGTGCCGTTGCCGACCTCGTCGACGGCAACGCCATCGTCCTTGTCGGTTGCGGGAGTACGGACCCGGACGGATACCTTGTTGTCGCGGCAGAGAATGCCAGCACTTCCGCTCTCGACTTCATGGTTCGTCACACATCAGGATTCATTTGCGCCGCAGTGACCGACGACGCATGTGCGCGGATCGACCTGCCACCTATGGCCGGAACCCGCCCGACCCCCGGAGACGACTACACCGTCGCGGTCGATGCCGCAGGGGTGGGCACGGGCATCTCCGCCAAGGACCGAGCCTGGACTCTCCGTCAGATCGCGGACCCGTTCAGCACTCCGGGCGGGTTCACCCGCCCGGGACATCATCCTATTCGGGCCCACAGCGACGGGGTGCTCGGTCGTCGCAGGTCGGCAGAGGCGGTCATCGATCTGATGCGTGCGGCCGGACTTCGGGAGGTGGGCGCACTCGCGGCACTTGTCTCGGTCGTCGACCCCACTGGTATCGCGGATTCGACCGAGTCGCTCGCGTTTGCGGACGCGCACCAACTGAATTCGATTTCAGTACAGGATATCGTGAACTATCGGAGAAGTACCGAGGTCCACGTCCGTCAGACCTTCCGTACCCTGCGTAACACATCCTGTGGCACCGTCGAGGCGTTGGGCTATCACAGTGACGTCACCAATGCCGACTACATTGCCTACTCCTCCGGCGATCCGTCAACACTGAGTCGCGCACGAGTGCACGCACGCTTCGAGACGGACTTCGCCCCGCATGCACCTTCGGTAGACCAGGCCGAGCCCGATATCACCGACGCACTGGATGACCGCGACGGCCTGGTCGTGATCGCCCGACGCGCGAATGACGCGGATGACGCGCATGACATGGAGCAGTCCGACCGCCCGGACTGCTTCTTCCACAATCGATACGGCGAGCGGATTGCTGATATCGCGCAAATACTACGTGCCCGCGAAGTCCTCGAGCCCCGCCTGGTCAACCCACCGCCGGGACTGTTCGAGGCATGGAGCACCTTGAGCAACTCGGCATCGACCGCAGTCGGTCAGACTGCACCGCAGTGCGTATCGCCGGCTTCACCGACACGAGGGTAACGACCCCAGCGCCAGGGCATGAGTACAAATCGTCCCCTTCCCGGACGACTACGGCGACGATGCGTCGACTCGGCCCGACTACTCACTCTCCCCCAATTGCGCTAGCGAACAGTAGATTCGCCCCGGTGCAGGTGTCGATATCGTCCGACCCAGCAAGTGCATCGCGAGACGCCACCCGGCCAGAACCAATCCCCTGAACCATTCGAACGGCACATAGAGAGTCGACATGAAGAGATCAGCCTTCACTGCAGAACACGACCAGTTTCGAGAATCGGTGCGTGACTTCCTGAACCGGAAGGTGGTGCCCAACGTTGACTCCTACGCGGAAAAGCGACTGATCGAACGCGAAGTATGGCGCGAAGCCGGAAAGCAGGGCATCCTCGGCCTCGAAGTTCCGGAGACATATGGTGGCGGTCAGGCCAACGACTACAGATTCAACGCCGTCGCCACTGAGGAGCTTGCCGCCGTCAGCATGGCACTGGTATCAAGCTTCAGTATCCACTTCGATATCGTGACACCCTACATCGTCGACCTCGCAACGGAGGAAACCAAGCGAGAGTGGTTGCCTCAGATGGCCGAGGGAGAGGTCGTCGCCGCTATCGGCATGACTGAGCCCGCCGGCGGGTCCGACTTGGCAAGTCTCAAGACATCAGCCGTCCGCGACGGTTCGGACTGGATACTCAACGGCTCCAAAACCTTCATAACCAACGGTTATTCCGCCGACCTGGTGGTCGTGGCCGCACGAACCGATCCTCAGCAACGTTCGAGAGGGATCAGCCTGTTCCTTGTCGATTCGTCCCTACCCGGCTTCGAACGCGGACGTAAGCTGGACAAGGTTGGCCAACCGGAGTCAGACACAGCTGAGCTCTTCTTCGACGGACTGCGCCTACCTGCCGCCGCAATGCTTGGCGAACCCGAAACAGGATTCGCAGCAATGATGGAACGACTTCCTCAAGAACGTCTCGGCACAGCCGTGGCGAACGTTGCACATGCCAAGCAGATCCTCTCCGAGACAATCGACTACGTCAGGAATCGGAAAGCCTTCGGGCGATCAATCGGCTCCTTCCAGCACAACAAGTTTCTGCTTGCCGAGTTGGTGACGAAGATCGAGGTCGCCCAGGCATTCGTCGATGCCGCAGTAACTGAGCACGCGGAGTCCGGCCTGAGCCCCGTGGACGCGGCCAAGGCAAAATGGTGGTCCGCTCACGTTCAGAACGAAGTGTTGGATCACTGTGTCCAACTCTACGGCGGCTACGGATACATGCGCGAATACCGGGTTGCGCGAGCGTGGATGGATGCTCGTGTGACAAAGATCTGGGCCGGCTCCAATGAAATCATGAAGGAGATCATCGGCCGAGACCTCGCTGTGTGACTCCGCTGTTCATCCGTACAATCGAACCCCATCATTCTCTCGAGAGAGCGGTTGCTAGAGATATGACTTCCGACAGATCTGCACACATTGCACGCTTCGGAACGCACGGGGTCTGGGCAGGATGGGACAAGTTCTCCCCCGAGCAGGCCCGGGCCATCGAGGAGCTCGGTTACGGAACCATCTGGCTCGGGGGTTCACCCAAGCATCTGCGACCAATTCGCAAAATCCTGGACGCCACCGAGGCCATCACCGTCGCCGCCGGCATCGTGAACATCTGGAACACCGACGCCGCGGTGATCGCCGACGAGTTTGTCGAACTCGAAGACGACTTCCCGGGACGCTTCTACCTGGGTATCGGCGCCGGCCACCGAGAGGCCATCGCCGGCTACCAGAAGCCCTACACCGCAGTAAACCACTACCTCGATATCCTCGATGCCAAGAAGGTCCCGACCCAACGTCGCATCCTCGCAGCGCTCGGACCGCGGATGCTGCGACTGTCGGCGGACCGGGCCCTCGGCGCGCATCCGTACCTCACGCAGCCGACTCACACCGCACTCGCCCGGGCCGAGCTGGGTGATGGGGTCCTGCTCGCGCCGGAGCACAAAGTCGTCATCGACATCGACCCTCAGAAGGCCCGTGCGATCGGTCGACCCCCGGTCGACCAGCCATACCTACATCTGACCAACTACGTGTCCAACCTCAAGCGGCTCGGTTGGGCGGATGTCGACATCGCCGATGGTGGTAGCGACGCACTGATCGACGCGCTCGTGGCTCACGGCGACGCGGCCACTGTGCGCGGACAGGTCGATAAGCACCTCACCGCCGGCGCCGACCACGTTGCTATTCAAGTCCTCGGCGAGGGTGACCCGGTCGGCCCGTTGGCCGAAATCGTCAAGGCCGCCATATAGCGTCAGCTCAGGCGAAGTAATCACATTGCACCGCAGTGGGTCTACTCGGGCTCAATCGCTGTGGCCGCCGACGACGTGTCGCGCTGCAACATCTGAGCGAGCGGCTCCTGGGCACAGATGGCGATCACCTGCGCCGTAGAGCGATGTCGGCAAAGTAATCCAACTTCGAGTGTTTGGCGTGACGCTGTCTCCCGGATACAACTACGTCCGGGGCGTCGAGGAGGCGGTGCGCGTGGTTCGCCACGCCCAGCGCCTGCCTCTACACGGTCTGCCCTCTCCCCCGCTGCAGAAATCGCAGGTCGAGACTCTCCGAAGCACTATGCAGACCAAAGCGCGTTGAACAGCGCTAATGGTATGGACTCACCCAGATCGGGCTCCGTTCACGAGCACACGAGGGAACCGCTGCGCTGTCCGGCTTCACCCAATCCGCCGGCTACCTCATAGCAACACCTGGGCCATTTCTCATCGGAATGTTGTACGACGCGACCGGGAACTGGACCGCTCCACTCCTCGCGCTCACCGCCCTCACCGTCCTCCTCGCCCTCGTCGCACGGGTCGTCGCCCGGCCGACGTACATCGAAGACCAATTCGCCGTATCCGCCATAGCAACGTGCCCCGCCCGGACTGCGCTCCGGCTGGGACAGTGCCCTGACAATTGGCGAAACCTCGCCACTCCCCTAAAAAACGCCGCTGTCTCCGAGCAGGCTGGCCGCCCGGTTACACCACGCCGAGCGGCGAGCGGCGAGCGGCGAGCGGCGAGCGGCGAGCGGCGAGCGGCGAAAAATACCCGACCTACAGCGACACTGCTTCACGCACACCACATGTTCTCCCCCTGCGACGTACTGAGGTTCCCCCGCTTCTCCGGAGACCTTTCTACATGGCTCCGGTGAGCTCGGGTTGGATAATATCCGCCTCCTTCAGCTCCGGCTGTCATGGTAGGCGAGTTCGTACTCGTCGGGTGAGAGTCCCGCGAGACCGGCCTGGATCCTGCGGGGGTTGTACCAGGTGTCGATATACCGGAACAACGCCGACTCCGCCTCCGCCCTGGTCGCGAATATAGTTGTGGGCCAATAGATCAACTCGACCTTCAGCGTCGACCACAGATTTTCCGCGAGCGCGTTGTCGAAGCTGTCCCCGACGCTGCCTGTGGACGGGGCGATGCCGGCGTCGACGAGCCGCTGGGTGAACCGCAGCGCGGTGTATTGACAGCCTTTGACGCCCTTCTGTGTGTCAAGCCGCCGGTGCGAGTTGCCGGGTGGCTCGGTCGCGGTCTTTGAGCAGGTAGTAGATCTCGCGGGCGATGAAGCGTTTGAGGCATCGCAGGATTTCGGGATTGGAGTGCCCGGCAGCGCGTTTACGGGCAACGTAGGCCTGGGTCTTCGGATCCATGCGCCAGCGGCTGACGGCGATCATGTGTAGCGCGGAGTTCGCAGCCCTGTCGCCGCCGCGGTTGAGTCGGTGGCGGGTGGTCATTCCGGAGGACGCGGGGAGCGGTGCGGCCCCGCACAGCATGGCGAAAGACGCCTCCGAGGTCAGTCGTGCGGGATTGTCACCGGCGGTGATGAGGAGTTTTGCGGCGGACTGGTAACCGACTCCGACGCGCTCGAGGAGGGTGGGCACGAGTTCGTCGACGAGGGCATGGATGAGACGGTCGAGGTCGGCAATCTCGTCGTGCAGTTCCAGGTATCGACGGGCGAGGTGCTTGAGCGCGATCCTGGTGGCGGTGGTCGGATCGCGGAAGTCGGTCAGGTCGGGCCGCCAGGCGGCGAGGGTGCGGATCAGCTGCATCCGGGTGAGGTTGCGGATCTGATCACGCAATTCCTCGGGCGCGGAGATGGTCTGCGACTTGATCATCTCCGAGCGCGACCCTGCGGGCACAGACGGCAGTCTTGCGGGTGACCTGCAGAACCCGTAGCGACTCGACCATCCCGTCACGGGTTTTCGGTGTGACGGTTCTGATCTGGGCGAACGCCGCGTGGGCAGCGTTCTCGGCGTCGATGGTGTCGTCCTTGCCGCGCCGGCGCCGATCGGATTTGTCGGGTGCAGTGACCTCGAGAACCTCGAGCCCGGCATTGTCGAGGAACCGGAGCAGGCCGGCACCATAGGAACCGGTGCACTCGACCCCGATCCGGGCGAGGTCGCCGTGGCTGCGCATCCAGCGCAGCATGGCCCGATAACCGGCACGGGTGGTGGAGAAGAATTCGGTCGCAACCACCTTGTCGGCGGCATCGACGATGGCGGCGACGTGGAGGTCCTTGTGCGTGTCGACCCCGCCAACGATTACCGGGGAGACGGCAGAAGACGGGGCGGGGCGTGTAATCGGGGAGTCGGTCATGCACGTGCCTCCAGTTCGGTCGGGACAACAACACACAGGTTCGCCCTCAGCCGGACCGGAGGCCTGGACAAGACAGTAAGGAGACGGAAGTCCGTCAGGCCCTTCTTGAGTCACATGGCTCCAGCGAGACCGAAGGCCTCGCCGGAGGCGCTCCCGAGCAACCGACATGTCCGAGGAATGACACCGACAACGGGTCGATCGGAGTGCGGGTCAGGATGCTGCGAGAACACCTCCAGCACCACGATAGAACCCGAGCTGGTCGATCGCTGTGCGAGTCAGGAAACTCGGGAGCACCTGGCAAGAACAGTCTTACTGTCGCTGTGGAAAATTAGTTCCCCACCACGGACGTCGCGGGAGAAGAGAGCGTAGTCGAGCGCGGAGAGCACCAGATCGGTGTCCGCACGTGGCCCGGTGCGCCAGCCGACCACCTTGTTCGAGAACGCGTCGCGCACACTGGCCAGCCACAGCACCCCCTCACCGGTCGGGATCCGCGTCAGATCGGCGACCCACTTGCGGTTCGGGGCGGTCGCGGTGTCGACCTACTACGACTGGCGGGCACGAGCGACCCTGCCCGCTCGGTGGCGACGGGAGGACGCCGAGCTGCTGGCGTTGTCATGGGCGTCGATGAACCTCATGACCGCCTCCGGGTCGGGTCGATCTCGGACGCGAAAAATGCACTCGCCGCGCGCAATACGTCGTTGACACGGCGCAGTTCGGCGTTCTCCTTCGCCAGTCTCCGGTTCTCCTCCAGCATCGACGTCGACGGCCAAATCGTTGCGCTCGCCGTGGTCGGCCTCGGCCTGGCGGATCCGCAACGCCTCCGGGTGCACGTTCAGCTGCTCGGCCAGCCGCCGGATCACAGGTCTCGGCTCCGACTCGCGGTACAGCCGCACCGCACGCTCCCGCAGCTCCGGCGGATACTTTCTCGTTCCCACAGTGACATCCTCCTCCATCTACCCAGGATCAAACCTGGCTCGGAAGTCTCCGGGAAAACGGGGGAAGCTCACACCCTCCGCACACGGCGAGGCACTCGCCGCTCGATGAAGCTGGCCGGCGCCGGTATCGCCACGCTCGCCGTCCTGGCCGCCTCGGCCTGCTCCTCCTCGGCCGCCCCTGTGTCGCCGGTGGCGAACCTGGCCTCCGGCGATCTGTCCCACGGCGCCGACAACTTCTACACCAGCGACTAGGTCACCATGGAGAAGGTGACGTTCAAGTACCAGTACCAGATAGAGGTCGCCGGCAACCTGTTCGTTCCCAGGAACCTCGACCGCAACACCAAGAACGCAGCCATGGTGGTCGGGCACCCGATGGGTGCGGTCAAGGAACAGAGCGCCAACCTCTACGCCACCAAGATGGCCGAGCAGGGTTTCGTGACGCTCTCGCTGGACCTGTCGTTCTGGGGCGAGAGCGCCGGCGAGCCCCGCAATGCCGTCGCCCCCGACATCTACACCGAGGACTTCAGTGCCGGCGTGGACTTCCTGCGCACCCAGTCCTTCGTCGACACCGAACGCATCGGCGCGCTCGGAATCTGCGGCAGCGGCAGCTTCGTCATCAGCGCCGCCAAGATCGACCCCCGCATCAAGGCCGTCGCCACGGTCAGCATGTACGACATGGGCGGTGCCACCCGCAACGGGCTGGGCCACTCGGTCACCCCCGATCAGCGCAAAGCCGCCCTGGCCCGAGCCGCAGCCCAGCGTGACGTCGAATTCACCGGCGGTCCCACCGAATACACCGGCGGCACACCCGAGCAGCTGACCGATCAATCCAGCCCGATCGAACGCGAGTGGCTCTCTGACCCTTTGATGAGTGATCTCCGCGAGCCTGATAGACGCAACGCCGTCCCTCACATAGGTTTTGGTTTGCGAAGACAAGACCTAAGGGAGAAGGCGTTGCGCGCTGCCAGAATACTGCAGAAACTGCTGGGAATCGACAGGGCCCGGATAATCGATGTCGCATTCACGGATGACGAACGAGGGCCCGCGATCGTGGTGACCCTCGAGCCACACGCGTCGGTGCGGTCCCGCTGCCCGCATTGTGAACAGCGCTGCCCTGGATACGATCGCCCGAATCGACCTCGACAGTGGCGTCACCTGGATATGGGCGGCATGCGGTGCTTCGTACGAGCTTCGGTATCGAGGATTCGATGCCCCGACCACGGCGTGGTGACCGAGATGGTGCCGTGGGCACGGCCGGCTGCGAACATGACCAGGGCGTTCGACGACAACGTGGCGTGGTTGGCCGCACACAGTCCGGCTACGTCGGTGTGCGAGTACGCCCGAGTGGCGTGGCGATCTGTGACCAGGATCGTCACCCGTGTCGTCGGCGATGCTGTCGGGCGTACTGATCGGCTCCAGGGATTGCGGCGCTTGGGGATCGACGAAATTGCCTACCGGAAAGGTCACCGATACCTCACCGTGGTGGTCGATCATGACACAGGCCGACTCGTATGGGCAGCCGAAGGGCACAACGAGAGCACCTTGAATCGATTCTTCGACGAGTTGGGTGAAGAACGCACAGCTCGTCTGACACACATCAGTGCTGATGCTGCGAAGTGGATCGCCTCGACCGTGCGCAGTAGGGCGCCGCAGGTGAAGCGGTGTATGGATCCGTTTCATGTTATTCAGTGGATGACGCGGGCTCTGGACCGACTGCGGTCGCGTGTGTTGTCGCGGCTGTGGGGATTCACCGACCGGGATCGACGGCACCTGCGGTGGGCATTGTTGAAGAACGTCGAGAATCTCAACCCCGCGCAGATATCAGTCCGAGCAAAGATCCTCGAGGACAGAAACAGCGAACTGTGTCGAGGCTATGTCATGAAAGAACAACTGCAACATGTCTATTCCGGATCGAAGAAGAGAGCCTCGGCACGACTGCGAGCATGGAGGCAGATGGCCCAGGACAGTCGGATCCCGGAACTTGTAGGCCTGGCTAAGAGCATCGCTCGCTATCGGCGCGAGATCCTCAACGCAATCGAATACGACCTGTCCAATGCCCGCGTCGAGGCTAACAACACCCACCTGCGGTCACTGACGAAGCGATCCTACGGATTTCGCAGCCCCGAGGCCTTGATTGCGATGGCGACCCTGACACGAGGAGGGGCGTGCCCAGCTTTGCCACAACGTTAATCGCCCACCAAAGGGTCAGGACGGCCACGCGAGTTCTACGACTTCTACCGCACCGCGCGCGGGAACAGCCCCGACACCACCACTCAGCCGACACTGTCGAGCAACGTCAAATTCATGAACTTTTACCCGTTCAACGACATCGAGACCATCTCACCCCGCCCGATGCTGTTCATCGCCGGCGAAAACGCGCACTCGCGCGAGTTCACCGAAGAGGCTTACCGCCTCGCCGGGGACCGCAAGGAACTGGTGATCGTGCCCGGTGCCGGTCACGTCGACCTCTACGACCGGGCCGAGATGATCCCGTTCGACAAGCTGACCGAGTTCTACACCCAGAACCTCACCTAACGGGTGGGCGAGCACTGACCGGACCCGGTCAAGCACACGTACCCCAACCCCGAGATGCCGGCGTACACCAACGACGCACGCCGGCATTACCCCATCACCATCAACCTCGGGCATCTGGTGCCAGGGACACCGAGACGCTTCCACAGGTGCACGGACAAACCCGTTCTCACCATGACACGCGCGCACCGCACCGCGGTTGCCGAACCGGAGTGACGAAGTACGGACGGAAGGGGCACCGATGGCCGCGAACAGTGCCGACAACAATGAACGAGCGGGAACGATCGCGATCGGACTGACCATCGCGATCACCGCCCTCCTGACCTACCTGGAGGCACTGGCCCGTTGATTGCCTTGTCAAGACAAGAGCGGTAGCGGACTCTCACACTCGCAAGGCACAGTAGTCCGCTACACGGGGTACAGCCATCACCGCGCCGCACTCGCCTACGAGGCGCCTGGACGTAGGCCGTACCGGCCCGCGACCCAGCACAGGGATGAATTCCGTCATCAAGCGGTTTGCCGCCCAGGACTGATCCGGTGCCCGTCCGAGAGCAAACAACGCTCGACCGATGCTCGACCCGAATCTCGTCGAACCTCCCGTGAACCACCGCGGTGACATGCCGACGACCAACCCCAACCCCATTGCCACACAGCGGAAGCGACGTTCGATGGCAGGGCCCAAGAGACCGCCGGAACCCGCGGGCCAGTGGTGGCGCCGAAAGCTGATGTCAACCCACTCCCCTCGAGGGGCGCGGCCGCCGTCGCCCTCCGTGTGGGCGGCGCAATGGGTGCGCTCGAAAGGGTCAGCTGGTGGCGAGAAGGGTGACCGCGGACGCGGCGACGAGTAACCCGGCTGCCTGTCTCGGGATGAGGGCGTTCTCCAAGGACGGTGACGCCGAGCAGTACGGGGACGACCGGGTAGAGGTAGGACACCACCACCGCGACCACGGCGAGTTGCTCCCTCGCGGCGAGCAGATACGCGATCAGCGCCAGTGCCGCTGCCGCGCCCGTGAACCCGGCGGCCAACGCCGGGACCAGGGACCACCGGATGTGTGCGCCTCCCGAACTCGGCAGCAGCGGCGCGATGGTGAGGATCGCCGCAACCCGCCCAGCGGCCACGGGCCACAATCCTGACCCCGCGCCGGCCTGCGCCAACGCCACATACTGCACCGCAATCCCGAGTCCCGCGATGAGGCCGTCGAGGGCCGCGGCCGACAGCACGGGTCCAGCCTGCGTGCCGGTGTGTGCGACCAGCCACAGTGCCGGAACCGCGATCACGATACCGAGCCAGCCGACCTGCACTCCGCCCTGGACCGACTCGGACTCAGCACGGCGGTGTCCTGCTTCGACACCGTCGCCGACGCATTCCACGCAGCACTCGCCCACCCTGCTGTCACCGCAGAACACGCACCGACGTTTCCGATGCTCGACCGACCCCATTCGGTGCACTGCTCCCTCGCCGCCGTCCCTGCCACGACAGGACTCGACCGGAAAGGCATCGCCCCATGACGAACCCGCCTCCTCGCCTGACGAATCCGTCTCCCCACCCATCCCCGCCGTCCGGGTGGTCGGCCGCGTGGATCAAGCATTACCTCGATTTGAAGGCGCGCGGCGACCGCGGCGGCGAGGTCGGGACCGTGGATGCGGGCGCCGCACGGCCGTCGCAGACACGGCGATGACCGTGGAAGCCGCTCGGGTGAATGGGGTGGTCGCGTTTCGAAGTGCGGTGGTGCGCCCTCGGCGGTGGGCCCGCCGAGACGATCATGGCCGACTTCGGCATGGACGCCGCCGCATTCTTCCGGCACCTGGCCGAGTATCTGGAACTGTCCCCGCCCACTCCCCTGCGCCCCGACCTGCTCGAGCGCATGAAGGCCGTCGCGCGGCGACGCCTGTGGCTGGCCACCTGACACGCCCCAAAAGGCCTGGTCTGTCAGCGTCGGCATCACCGCTCCGCAATGGTCGGAGCCGTCAATCATTGCCGCGGGCAACGAGTTGGTGCAACGACTCCGTTGCCCGTCCAGTTTGCGGACCTGAATCCGCCCGTCCCCGGGTTCGCACACCTGCGGCGGGCACCCTCCGCAATACCAGTCCCCGAACGAAACCGATCACGTCGCGGACTCGTTATCGGGCGTCGGCTGCACGCGCCGTGGTCCATGCGACCCCACATATAGCCCGCACGGCGCCTCCCCACGCCTGCAGGCGCACCGAGATCACGGGGCGCATCTTGCAGGCTCAGCGCCACACCACACGGGGATACTGGAAGGGCGACGGCTCCACCCATCCGCAGGGCTCGCGCCGAGAGGGTGATCAACGGTGTTCGACAAATTCAGCGATCAAGCACGCCACGTCGTCGTCCTCGCCTCCGACGCGGCCCGCACCCACCACCACAACCACCTCGGCACCGAACACCTCCTCACCGGCATCCACGCCGCCGGCGGCCCCACCGCTGCCACCCTCACCAACTGGGGGATCACCAGCCCCCACCTGGACAGCGCCCTCGACGAGATCCCCGCCTACCCCAACACCGACACCGAATGCGCCGGACCCCCCTTCACCCCGACCTTGACAAAGACCCTCGTCCAAAGCCTGCGAGAAGCCTCCCTACTCGGACACCACACCATCCGCACCGAACACCTCCTCCTCGCCCTCCTCGCCGACACCACCTGCACCGGCACCCGAATCCTCACCCACCTCACCGCCCTCAGCCCGCACCAGATGCGCGACCACCTCCGACACCAACTCACCGAACACCCCCAACCCCACGAGTAGACCCGCACACCCCACCGAAATCCATCCACCCCGCCCGACTCCACGGGCGACCGCTAAGCCGGAGAACACCAGAGCTCAGGTCAGAAATTCGGTAGGAGTGGGGCAGCGTTGTCCCTGATCGTCGACGCCGCGCTCACCCACGCAGTCGCCGAACTCGAGCAATCCCGGACGGTGATCAACAGGCCAAGGGTGCGCTCATGCTCGCCTACGGCCTCTCCCCCGAACGAGTCTTCGGCATCCTCACCTGGCGCCACGGCAGACCAACAGCAAACCGCGTCCTCGCCGATCGCTTCGTCGATACCCTCACCGCCGAGGCGACCTCCCCGCGGCGTCTCGTGCCCGGTTCGACCACCTGCTCCTGACCGCACACGAGCAGCCCGACGAACAGACCACCCGGGCTCACCGGTGGCCCACCCCTCGGGCGGGGACGGGAAGGCCAGAGTGAGGTGTGCCAGCGGTGGACAGTGACCGTCTCAGGTGCACCAATGCCGTCGTGTGACGAACCCGACCACGATTTCGTGCTCGCCCTCCGACTCCCCCGGAAGGTCGGTGGTCAGCACGCGATCGGTCAACGCCTCGAGCACCCTCCACCTCGGATCGGGGTGCCGCGGAAGGCATCGGCGCGAGGTGACGGTACTCGTCATGAGAAAGACAGAGCCCGAGACGACGAACGAACAGCGCAGTGGGGACCCGATCGACGCCGCATCGATCAACATCGCGCCCACCTCATCGATCGCGTGGGTGACCTCCGCTACCTCTTCGAGCGCGAAGCCGCGGCGGCGGGTTAACGTCCGCGCCGCCGCCAGGACTATCGGCAACTGATCCAGGGCTGCGCTCACCCGCAGCTGGGTGGTCGGTGGTCCGGCGCTCACAATGTCCAGCACAGGTTCCCGCAATTCATTCCACTCATTCCACCTATCTGACAAGCCGGCGCCGCATCCATCAGCTCACCCCATCCCCGCACCAACCACCGGTCTCACTTCCCGGTGCTCAACGAACTCTTCGAACGTGTCAATCGTTCTAGCCCTGTCACCGAGAACGCCAGACTCCTTACTCCTTGCTCCTCGCTCCTCAGAGTGCGAGCAGCCGCTGGAAGAATTCGCGGTACCGCTTGAGCGCGAGACGAAGATCCTCCGTCGAGCCCTCTTCGCCCCGAGCCCACTGCTCCTCGAGCCGCGAACGCGCCTCCGAGAATCCGGTGGTGATCCGATCGACGACATCGGACACGAGACCATCGGCCTTCTGAACACACTCTCTGGGATCGTCGACGAAGCCCGCCTGAACCTCGTCCCACCGCAAGCGCAGGACCGACAACTCGTCCTCAGCGAACAGTGTCTGATTAGCCGATGATTCGGTCTCCTCTGCGGACGGATGGGCGTTCTCCGTCGAGCGGACCGGCTCATCAGTCGCCCGCTGGTCCGCAACCGGCGAACTGGAGGCGTCCGTGGACCGCTGGGTGCTCTCGGCCGCAGGGCCGGGAGCCTCGGTCGACGATTCGGTTGTCCCGGTCGAGGGCTCGGTCCTGATCGAGCCGGTGGTCTCGGTCGAATCCGTGGTCTTGGTCTCCCTGGTCGGGCTGGTGCTCTCGGGTTGCTGATCTGGGGTGGTCATGCGCGCGTCTCCTTCGGCTTGTCTTTGTTCTCATCCGTCTCGAGCAACTTCTCGAACAGCGCCCGATAGTGCACGAACGCCTCACGCTGATCCTCGGTACCGACGTCGCCCCGCTCCTGCGCCAGATAAATGCTGTGCGCCCGTCGGTAGTTCTCGACAACCTTCGGGTGATCGACCGAAATGTCGGCCGCCCGCTGATCGAAGTCGTCGATCGGGTAACCGCGCTCGCGCATGACCTGGATCACGAGCCGGTCCGCGGCCCCGACCGCACTGGACGGATTGTCGACGAACTCGATCTGCACCGTCCGCCACGAGTCGGCGTACTTCGCTTGCGCCTCGGGCGGCAACGGGACGATATCGAGCTTCTCCCGCTTTCGTTCGCGGGCGGTGAGCTCGTCCTCCGCGGCGTCGAGGTTGCCGACCTCTCCCACGGTCCGCTCGTACTCGGGACCAAACCGTCCCCTCAGCCGTTCCGTCCGCTGACGGCTGCTGACCGAACGCGCAACGATGACCGCCACCACGGCAATCACGACGATAACCGCGATCAAGATCCATCCCCAAACAGGCATTTCCTCAGACCTCCTCGTCCTTCGAACGGGTACCCGAGCGGCCTATTCGGAAACGGCCATTGCGCTGCACAGCCCGCCGGTCGGGCGACCACCCTGCCCCTGAGACAAACGGTTGCTCCGAAGGGTCCAGCGCTGCCGGCCATCCTGGTGCGCGCGAAATAGTCGCTCCGCCCACCGGACGGTCGACCCCATCGAAAACACCGGGCAGGCCGAGCGAGCTGCGGCCTCAGCGCAGTCAAACAGTCACACGCGGTCGGTGGGATGCTGCTGCCCTCGCCGACGGAGGAACCGTTCACGCTGCTCGTCGAGCAGGATCACGCCACGGTGCCGAATTCGGTGCTGCTCTCGCGCGATGAGCAGCCGCACCGCCGCTGTATGTCGCCGGAGGTCAGCGGCGCGCTCCCGGGCGGCGTCATCGCTGAGCCAGTGCGCGGCGGCTGCGTCGCAGCCGGTGAGAAACCGCTCGTAGACGAGCCGACTCGGTGCCTGCTCGTCGAGCTGCGAGACCGCGAGATCCTCGACGAGCTGCAACGGGATCCGAGCCAGCCGGTACTGCAGCCGCAGCAGGGCCATCGGCAATGTGCCCACTGTTGTCACGATGGGCGATGCTACTTTCCATGGACCGAACACGGGGATGAATCGTGCAACCATCAACCCACCAGCGGTGCGTGCCCCGGCAAACGCGGCAGCTGACGCACAGACGCCGCCCCCACAATCGCTGCGATGCGCTCTATCGCCGTGTTGTAGCACGCACCGCTGACCGCAACGTAGCGGTCGGGGCCGCGTCGGTGCTCACGGGTCCGAGCCCCGGACTGCCGGAGACCTCGGGGGTCGGTGTCAGGGTTTTCGCGACTGCTGTTCCGGATCTGCCCCGGCTGTGTCTCACGTGACTTCGAGTCCGGGTCGACTCGTCCGCGCGCTCCCACTCCTTGTCCAGCGCGAAGCTGCGCGCGCCGCAGCCGCCAGCCCGGGCCCGCACCGGTGTCACCGAGGGAATTCCGAAGCAGGACCGAGGAATTCGTCGAGTACGCGGAAGAACAGTTCCGGTTCGTCGAGTTGAGGGAAGTGACCTGCGCGGGGAAAGATCTCGACGCGACTGTGGGGTACCACGCGGCGCAGGTTCTCGGCGTGTGAGGCGGGAATCATTCTGTCTCTGCCACCCCACACCAGCAGCGACGGAAGCGACTCGAACTTCGAGAAGTGTTGCTTGGCGCTGACAGTCTGTCCGCGCAGTCCCACGACGGCACGGGTGGAGGCGAGAAACGCGGCTCGCGAAGACTTGTCGGACACGGTCTCGAGGGATCGCCAGGTTTCGGTGGCGCTGCGACTGGGCTGCACGGGCAGCCCGAGCCGGCCCAGGTGTTTGAGGATGTTCTCGGTGGTGCGCCGAAGTCGGTCGGAGGCCAAGAGGGGCAGGACCAGTTCGCTGCCAGGCAGAGTGGCCGCCTTGAGGAACACGCTCACCTCGCGGCCGAGGCCGCCGCTGCTCACCAGACACAGACGGTCGACTCGCTCGGGAAACAGGTACGACAGCTGCATCACGATGCCGCCGCCGAGGGAATGGCCCACGAACGCGGCGGAGGAGATCCCGAGATGATCCATCAGGTCGCGGAGGGTGGCCGCGTGGGCACTGAGGGAGTAGTCACCGGAGGGTTTGTCGGATTGGCCGTGCCCGAACAGGTCGGGTGCCACGACGCGATGCTTCTTGGCGAGCCTACTGATTTGCGGTGCCCAGGATTCATGGGAGCCGAGCAGGCCGTGCACGAGCACCACCGGCGGTCCCTCTCCGACGTCGACGAACCTGAGGACATCGTGGTGCAGGATCACGGACTCGAGCTTGCGCGGCGACACCGTGCCCTCCTGTCTCGTTGTTCAACCGTAGAACGCCAGAGCGTCCCCTACCCCCGAGGGCCATTCGAGGCCGGAGTCAGGTACCTCGGGAATGGGGACGGCATCACTAGCCCGACTGGCAGCTTCGCGGGATGACTGCTTGGTGGGAGCACACCGGTGGTGGTGGAACGGCGCCTACCACCGCGTCTGTCCGTGTACGACCTGCCTGATCTTCTCACGTGTGTGCGGAGCCGGCGCGGCGGCGCCGGGCGAAGTCCTCGCCACACTAGTGCTGGGTCGGGGGTGCGGGCAGGAAGGTTCGTATCGTGGGAGGGCGACCACGAACCGGTCGACAAGCTCGAACGTCGACTCATACATCTGATTATGGTGGCAGCTGCGAACCCCGCAGGAGAGCCGTTCCGAAAACGGATCGTTGCCCGGTCATCGATCCCTAAGCGGCTCCGGGTTCACCCGCAGGGCGGCCCAGTATTCGAACTCGTACCAGGGCCTGCCGCTGTGGGCAGGAGACGAGGAGCCGTCCGTCGTCATCGGATACGCGGTCCGGCGAGTAGATCCACCCGGTTATCGAAGGGACGGAGTTGTAGTTGTCGGCGTCGACGAAATTCACGAAGCTGCCGATACGGGCGCAATACTGCCGATCTCGATCCCGCCCGATTTCGATATCGCGCCGGCGCCGTCCGGCTTCGCGAGAACATCCGGTGTGCGGCCTGCTCGAGCTCCGGACGAAGCGACGACGGCTGGACCATGGTCGTGCTCCACCCCGGAGGACTCTCAGCGAGCGGGTTCGAAGCCTGCCAGCATTTGCTCGAGTGCGGCCTGGTCGGGCCCGATGAAGGGGTCTGACTTCGGTGCCTCGGCGAGCATGTCCAGAAACTCGGCGGTGCGTCCGTCCGCCGGGGGGAGGTGGGTGCTGAGGATCCATCGCGGGTCGAGCGCGCGCAGCGCGGCGACGGTGGGCAGGAACTTCGTCTCGTCCACCAGGTGCACCCAGGGACTGTCGACGGTGGCCCACAGGTGCTGCGCGGAACGGACGGCGTTGGGTGTGGCGTACCCGACGTCGTTGGCGGTGGCGAGTTCGGCGGTCTCCATCGGCGCCCCGAAGCAATCCGACGAGAAGTAGGCGCCGCTGCGGTCTTCGTAGAAGCCCACGGTGCTGGGATTGTCGAACAGCGGGGGCCGCAGCGCCGTCAGTGTCCGATCGCCGACGTCGAGGGATTGACCCGGATTGAGCAGGTAGACCCGGTCCATCGGGACGGGCCGTGCGCAGGACATGATGCCTACGCCCGCGAAGGTCGTGATCAGGCGGGCGTGCGGCGCCGCGTCGAGCAGGTCGAACAGTGCGCCGGTGTGATCGCGGTCCGGATGTGTCAGCCAGATCCACTCGACGTCCGCGGGGTCGAGCACCGAGCCCAGGGTGTCCATGAAGCCGCGTCCGGGCAGGCTGAGTCCGGTGTCGACGACGACGGGTTCGGCGGCGTGCAGAACGTACGCGTTCACCGGTAGGTGCCCGATCCCCGGTACTTCCAGTTCATCGCTGAGAGCGGTGATATCACGTCGGATTTTGTTGATACGCATGGGAACTCTCCTCAGTCGTCGTAGTCGACGCGGATCAGTGACCGGGCGATCGTGGCCAGTTCGGCTTCGGTCGGCTCGTATCCCCGCGGGACCTTCAGGCCCAGTTCGAACGGGGTGGCCCCGTCGTCGAGCGCGGCACGGAATGCGGCGCCTGCCTCGGCGGGGGTGGCCTCGAGTAGCAGGGCCCGGCCCCGGCGGACACGGCCCCGGTGGGTGACCGTCACGGGTGCGCCGCCGGCGAAGTTGCGCCGCCACGGACGCTCGGTGAACACGAGCGTCTGACCGTCGACGTCGTGCAGGCACACCGGCACCCGCAGGGTGCGCCCGGTACGACGGCCGGTGAACTCGATCAGCGCTTGGCGCCGGATGCGCCGCCCCAGTGACCGGGTCGTGAGGACCCGCCGGACCAACGGGTTGACCAGCCGCATCAATTGGGGTGGCGGCGGGCTCAGCCGCACATTCGTGGTATCGGTTTTGGACATGTCACCGACGCTAGGGTCGGCGCGGTGGGGGCACCATTCCACAATTCTGGTATTTCCGGCGCCGATCCGCGCTCGTACGATTGACTCGTGAGCGTGGATTCCGTGCAGTGCGCGGCAGACAAGGTCGCACGATTGTGCGCCGCACCACGCGGCCTGGTCTCGCTGTGGCGGGACGCGTCGGACGTCGTCGCCGGTGTCGTCCCGTACTACTGGACGCCGTGCTGGTTCACCCTCGACCCCGTGTCCATGCTGATGACCAGTCACTATCACTTCGGCATGGACGAATTTCCCGGCGAATGGCTGGCCGCGGAGTACTACGAGGACGACGTTCAGTCCATCCCCGACGTAATGCGTTCGGCCGAAGGGATTTCCACGTTGCACGAAGCCGCGCACGGTGATCCGTCGGGAAGTCCGCGCTGGCGCCGGAACCGGACACTCGGCGGCGACCAGGAGTTGATCGCACGGTTACGCACGCGCACGGGAGAAACGTGGGGAGCGCTGAGCCTCTATCGCGACGAGGGGATGCCGATGTTCTCGGAAACCGAGAAGTCGTTCGTGCAGGAGATCGCGCCGATCCTCGCGGGCGGGGCCCGCCGCGCACTGCTGTACGGGCAGGCCGAGGAACCGGAGTATGCCGATTCGCCGGGTTTGCTCGTCCTCGACGAGAACTGGAACATCGAATCCGCGACGCCCGGGGTCGACCGGTGGATGGTGGATCTGCCGGGCGGGGACTGGGATCGGGGGGAGTTGCCGGCCGCGGTGATCACTCTCGCCGGTCGTGTATTGCGGTGTGTGGAAGACCGCGACCGGCTGGGCGACGTGGCCATCTCGCGGGTGCTGTCGAGGTCGGGGGCGTGGTTGGTGCTGCACGGGGCATGCCTGACATCGACGGGCAGGCGGCGGATCGCGGTGATCGTGGAGCCGGCCCATCCGAGCCGCCTGTATCCGCTGCTGATGTCGGCGTACGGGCTGACCGAGCGTGAGAAGGAGGTCACCGCGATGGTGTTGCAAGGGGCGTCGACCTCGCAGATCTCCGCCGAACTACACGTGTCGGCACAGACCGTGCAGCAACATCTGAAGAGCATCTTCGACAAGACCGGCGTGCACAGCCGCCGCGACCTGGTCGGCAAGGTGTTCTTCCACCACTACGAACCACGGTTCCGTGACAACGAGAAACGCACGCTCGCCGACCGACCGCTCCGGGGTGGCCCCTGGCCCACGGATCGTCGGCGCCGCACAGGCCAGTAGCCGAACCATCAGCGGGGCACTCCGACCGACAGCGCGCCGGCGGACAGGTGGTTCCGTAAGCGGATCCTCAATCGGCCCTTCCCAATTCCACCCCCGCCTCTATCTGTCGCCGGACTCGTCCGGTGAACAGGTCGATCCCACGCCTGAACCAAGAAAGGGCTTTCACTCAGGAGTAGTACGGGGGTTCGGTGTCGGGATCGTCGACGACGACGTCAACACGCGAGTCGGCCACGAGCCGATCGATCGCGTCCGGGCTTGCGCCGATCGACGCGAAGTGAGGATCGACGTCGCAGGTCACGCACCACGCGTGATCGGATGGCCACACGAACGCGGGGGGAGGTGCGTCACCTGGTCCCCCACGTCATCCAGCAGTGTCTTGATCTGGGCGTTCCAGTCGGCGACGTCGGCAAGGGTGCCGTGGAACAAGAAGTAGTCGCGGTTCGGGATCGAGATCTTCGGCGTCGGATCGTCGGCGGTGAAACTCGGCCACCCGTCCCAGATGCAGAAGTAGCAGTCATCAGGCCTGCCGGTGTGACGGGCAGGCTCGGCCAGGACGACCCCGAATTGTTTGTTGTCGGACAGACCCTCTGAGTCGCGTTGGGCATCGCCTTCCGGTTGTGCCGGATAGGCCGGGTCTGGGATGAACCGTAGGCGTGCGTACTTGTCGAAGGCGACCGGCCCCCGAGCCGCCAGCCGTCGCCAGTCCTCGTCCCGCTGTTCGAGCCAGCGCGCGGCCGACAGATCGACACACCGTGTGATGCTCATTCGACCAGTGTGACCGTTCTGACGTCCGTGGTGTCACCAGTAACACCACCGAAGCGTCGAGAACGTGCCAGACATCGAGTCTCTCCGAGAGGCCGATTGGGGATCGGCGGATTCTGGCGGTCATCGCAACAGCAGTCGTTCCATCTCTTCGATGGGTGTGCGAAATTCTAGCCGTTTCCGGGGGCGCTCATTGAGTTGCCGTGAGACCCACTCCAGGTCTGCTTTCGAGTGCACACTCAGGTCCGAACCTTTGGGGAAGTACTGACGGAGAATGCCGTTCGTATTCTCGTTGGTCCCGCGCTGCCAGGGTGCGTGTGGATCACAGAAGTAGATGTCGATCCCGGTGGCCGCGCTGACGCTCTTCCAGTCCCGCATCTCCGAACCCTGGTCCCACGTCAGGGTCCGGCGCAGGCTCGTGGGCAGCGTCTCGAGCTGTTCGGTCAACGCGGGCGCGGTCTGCTCGGGCTTGTATCCGTCGGGCAGATGAACGAGCATGACGGTGCCGGTCGAACGTTCGACGAGTGTGCCGATCGCGCTCAGATTCCGTTTGCCGACAATGAGATCACCCTCCCAATGTCCCGGTACTGCACGGTCTTTCACGTCTTTGGGGCGGTCCGCGATGTTGGCCATATCGGGGATCCGATTCTTGCGCTGGCCGGCCTTCCGACTGGGTCGGCGCAGCCCACGTCCGGTCCGCAACGATCGAGTGAGGGTGTGTTCGAGTCCGCCGCGGGAGGGTTGGTAGAGCGATTGGTAGATGGTCTCGGTGCTCACCCGCATCTGTGGATCGTCGGGGAAATCGAGTCGGAGGCGGCCCGCGATCTGCTCGGGTGAGTGGCGCTCGGTCAGGGATTTCTCGACCGTCTCGCGCAGCGACGGATTGATGGCGAGCTTGGACGGCTTGGGCCGCGAGGCCCGATGGTAGGCGGCTGCGTGAGCCGATCTGGCTCGGTACCGCCCGGACGGCTCACAATTGCGGGCGATCTCGCGTGAGATCGTCGACGGACTCCGGTTCAAGGCTTTCGCGATCTCACGAAGCGTGTGACCTGCGGCGTCGCCGATGGCGATCTCTTCCCGCTCCGCGAACGTCAAACACCGGCCCTTGAGGTTGCGGCCACGCCGGGGACGCACCCCACCACAGGCCGCAAGCCACCGAGCACCCTGTTTGCGATACGAGCCGGCCGCCTCGGCCGCGCCCGTGATGAACTCACCCGCCGCCATCCCCGACCAGAACGTCTGAAAGATCTCCGGAACCATCCGATGAGAATATTTCGCCATGTGCAACACCCTTTGATCAGTGGTGTTGCGATCACCGCACGAACCCAAGGATCGTCTATCGAGACGAGCGCCAACCCTTGCGGGTGCGCGCTGGGCGCCGATCTCGTCCCGGTGCAGGTTCGAGCTTGCGGGATCACCATGGACGTTGTCGATGACCCATACGCCGACCCGCGGAATCGACATCTTCGATCGCGGCCACCGCCGACGACCCGGCGCACCTGCACCATCGCACACTCGTGCTGACGACGCCCGGCCGCCGCATCCGCGCGCTGACCCCGACCGTGCACTCGCTCGTCGACACGCTGTGGGACGAGGGGCTCCGCGACGGGCAGATCGATTGGGCGTCCGCGATGGCGAACCGACTGCCGCCGGCGATGGTCGCGCATCTCATCGGCCTGACCGAGTCGGACGTACCCTAGCTCCTGACGTGGGCCTACGACAGCACGGAAATACTCGGCGGGGTCGTCACCGCGGATCGCCTCCGCCCCCTCGTCACCTCCGCGGCCGAACTGGCCGGCTATCCGCGGGCCGACCTCGTGCGTGCGAGGACAAATCCGCGCGAGGATCTCCTGGGTGTCCTCGCGCACGCATGCAATGCAAGTGAACTCTCCGAGGACGTGGCGACACTCGTCCTGGTCCAGTTGGTCGGCGCGGGCGGCGAATCGACCGCGGGGCTGATCGGGGGGCCGCCCGCCTCCTCGCCACCCGCCCCGGACTTCAGGCCCGGCTCCGGCAACAACCCGCACTCGTCGACGCGTTCCTCGACGAGGCGCTTCGTCTCGCGTCCGAGTTCCGCGGGCGTCACCGGCACGTGCTTGCCGACACCACGCTCGGCGGCGCCGAACTGCCCGCCGGTAGCCACCTGCTCCTGCTGTGGGGTGCGGCCAACCGGGATCCGGCCGTGTTCGAGCGTCCGGACGAGATAGTGCTCGACCGGCCGCACATCCGTTCGCATCTGGCATTCGGCAAGGGCGTTCACTTCTGTGTCGCATCGGCGCTCGCCCGCATGGAAGCGCTCGCCGCGACCACCGCACTGCTCGCGCGCACCGGCCGCTTCGCCCTCGCCGCCGACTCCGAGCCACGTTGGGTCCCCAGCTTGTCCGTGCGGCGCCACAGCGCGCTCCCGCTCCGCCTCGAGCAGGTGACACCCGAAGATTGACATTGACGTCAATATCAACACATACTG
This sequence comes from Rhodococcus jostii RHA1, assembly GCF_000014565.1. Taxonomy (NCBI): domain Bacteria; kingdom Bacillati; phylum Actinomycetota; class Actinomycetes; order Mycobacteriales; family Nocardiaceae; genus Rhodococcus; species Rhodococcus jostii. Next base: position 2,930,085 of record NC_008268.1, read on the forward strand.
TGACCGTGACCACAAGTGAGGCTCAGGAGCGGGCACGATCGGCGCGGAAAGACAACGACGGTCCCCGCCGCCGCGAACTCCTCCGCGCCGCGAGCGCCTGCTTCGCCGAACTCGGTTACGACCGGACGACCGTCGAGGTGATCACCACTCAGGCCGAAGTGTCGCGGGCAACGTTCTACGCCTACTTCTCGTCGAAGGAGGAGGTGTTCCACGCCGTCGCCGCCGACGTGTGCGAGGAGTTCCTCGAGTCGCAGCACGTGGAAGGACCGGCGAGCGAGGACCTGCGAGAGGTGCTGCACACCACCACGAAAGCGTTCGTGGAAGCCGTGTACACCAACGGACGCGTCCTCGAACTGATCAGGCACCGCGCCCGGCTCGACCCCGAGGTCGGCCGAAGCTGGACCACCGTGCAGACTCGGCTCATCCGCCGCTATACCCGGTTCATCGAGCGCATCAACGCCACCTGCGACGTCACGCCGTGCGCGCCGCCCGCCCGCATCGCGCAGACCCTCGCCGACGCCCAGCTCGCGGGCGCCGCCCGGCTGGTCGACGCGACGGCCCGTGAACAGCGCCGGTACACCGCCGACCTGACCGCCATCTCCGAAAGACTCATCGGCTTCGCCTAGCAACGACAATCCGCACAGAATCGGGAGTTCGGTATGCCCACTTCGCCTTCGAGTGACCTCACGGCCCTGGAATCGGCCCTCGCCGAGATACGCGAACTCCAGGACGCCGCGTGGCCACCGCAGGTACCGCGGACAGTCGAGTACCCGATCGAGGGCCGCACCGTGATCGACTACCTGCGACACTGGGCGACGGAACGACCGCAGACCGTCGCGATCGACTTCTACGGTCGTGCCATCACCTACGCCGAACTCGACGAACTGTCCGACCGCTTCGCCGGCTGGCTCCTGCAGCGGGGCGCGGCCGCCGGCGACCGCGTCGGCGTCCATCTCACCAACTGTCCGCAGTTCCATGTGGCGATGCTCGGGATCCTGAAGATCGGCGCCGTCCACGTCCCGATCAATCCGCTGTTCCGGGAGCACGAACTGGCGTACGAACTCGACGACGCCGGCGTGGAGATCCTGCTGACGCAGGATTCGTTCGCGGCCATGGTCGACTCCGTGCTCGACCAGACGGCGTTGCGGCACGTCGCGATCACCGCCCTGTCGGACCTGCTGCCCGCCGAACCCAGCGTCGCACCGCCGTTCCCCCTCACCTCCGCACCCACCGACTGGGCGCAGATCATGAACTCCGTTCGCGCCGAGCCGATTCCGATGAATCCCGACGCGTTGGCGGCACTGAACTACACCGGCGGCACCACCGGGATGCCGAAGGGCTGCGAACACACGCAGGCGCACATGGTCTACACCGCCGCCACCGCGACACTGGCCGGCGGCAGGCAGGTGGGCGAGGCTCCCCCGGTGGTCCTCGGGTTCCTGCCCATCTTCTGGATCGCCGGCGAGGACTTCGGCATCCTGTACCCGCTGATCAACGGCGGCACCGTCGTGCTCCTCAACCGCTGGGACCCGGACGCCGCGGCGACCCTCGTCGACAGTCGTGGGGTGACGTCGATGGTCGGGACGGTCGACAACTATGTCGAACTGATGGATCTGCCCGGCTTCGCCGAACGAGACTTCTCCACGCTGGACAACGCGATGGCCGTGTCGTTCGTGCTGAAGCTCGACCCCGCGATTCGCGGCCGCTGGCGCGACGCCACCGGCCACGTGCTACGGGAAGCCAGTTACGGGATGACGGAGACGCACACCGCCGACACCATCACGCTCGGCTTCCAGACCGACGACGAAGACCTGCTCAGCGAACCCGTGTTCTGCGGACTTCCGGTTCCGGGCACCGACGTGCTGATCGTCGACGATGCCGGGGCGCCCGTGCCGGTGGGGCAAGCCGGACAGATCGTCGTGCGCAGTCCGTCGCTGCTCACCGGTTACTACGGCAAACCTGACGCCACCGCTGCCGCGCTCCGCGACGGATGGCTCCAGACCGGCGACGTCGGCAAGCTGAACGGCAAAGGCGCACTGCACTATCTGGCGCGCAACAAGGAGATGATCAAGACCAACGGAATGAGCGTGTTCCCCTCCGAGGTCGAGGCACTGCTCATGCTGCACCCCGACATCCAGTCGGCCGCGGTGGTGCCGAAGCCCGATCCGGGCAAAGGCCAGGTGCCGTTCGCGTTCGTTCAGCTCCTGCCCGACCGTGAGGTCTCGGGCGAGGAACTGCAGGAGTGGGCCGCCCGGAACATGGCCACCTATAAGGTGCCCACCGTCGAGGTGCTCGACGCCCTACCCATGACGGCGACCGGGAAGGTCCGCAAGGCCGACCTGTTCGCCCTGGCCGAGGAGTACAAGTGACCCTGCTGGTCGCCAATCGTGGCGAGATCGCGCTCCGCATCATCCGCACCGCCGAGGAGATGTCGGTCGACACCGTCGCCGTCTACGCGGAGGACGATGCGGACAGTCCCCACGTGCGCGCGGCAACCGAAGCGGTCGCGCTCCGCGGTTCCGGCCCGTCCGCGTATCTGGACCCCCGGGCCATTCTCGGCGCGGCCGCCGAGTTCGGTGCCACGGCAGTGCACCCCGGCTACGGATTCCTCAGCGAGAACGCCGCTTTCGCACGCGCCTGCGCCGAGGCCGGACTGACCTTCGTGGGCCCGAGCCCCGACGTGCTCGACATCTTCGGCGACAAGTCGTCGGCACGTGAGGCCGCGGTGGCCGCGAAGGTGCCGGTGCTCACCGCGACCACCGGTCCCACCGACTTGGACGGCGTCCGCGCGTTCTTCGCGGAACACCCGGGCGGCATCATGATCAAGGCGCTCGCGGGCGGCGGTGGTCGCGGCATCCGTGCCGTCCGCAGCGCGGACCGGGTCGAGGAGGAGTACCGGCTGTGCGCGTCCGAGGCGCAACTCGGATTCGGCAACCCCGCACTGTTCGCCGAGGCACTCCTCGACGGCGCCCGGCACATCGAGGTGCAGGTCGTGGCGGCACCGCAGGCGGGTGTGACGCGGGCCCTGGCCGTCGGTGACCGCGACTGCAGCGTGCAGCGCCGCCACCAGAAACTCGTCGAGATCGCCCCCGCGCAGGGGCTCGACCCGGGACTGCGCAGCGAACTGCACGAGGCCGCGGCTCGGCTGTGCGCCAGTGTCGGGTACCGGGGACTCGCCACCGTCGAATTCCTGGTGTTCCGGGACGGCTTCGTGTTCCTGGAGGTCAATCCCCGAATCCAGGTGGAGCACACGGTCACCGAGGAGGTGACGGGGGTCGACCTCGTCGCCGTGCAAATCGACGTCGCCCGGGGTGCGGACTACGGGGACCTGTCGCTTCCCGACGGCGTCAGCGCCGTGGGGCTCGACACGTCGGGCACCCCCGCCGCCGCGCGTGGAATCGCCGTCCAGGCCCGCGTCAACATGGAAACGATGCGCCCCGACGGTCAGGCCGTTCCCGCCGCGGGCACCCTGTCCGTCTTCTCGCCGCCGACGGGACCGGGTGTGCGCGTCGACACCTACGGCCGGCCCGGACTGTCGCCGAGCCCGCGGTACGACTCGCTGCTCGCGAAGGTGATCGTGCATTCGCGGGGCCCGTCGTTCTCGGCCGCAGTGCGCAAGGCGGATGCGGCGCTCGCCGAGTTCGTCGTCGAGGGCGTCCCCACCAATATCGGCTTCCTCCGGGCGATTCTGGCGGATCCCGGCTTCGCCGACGGCGTCGTCGGCACCGACCATCTCGCCGAGCGGATGAGCGCGCTCGTCGACGCCGCGCACGTGCACCAGCCGGCGGAGGTGGCGTCGGAAACACTCGAGTTGCGGGCGGGTGAGGACGTGCTGCGCGCCCACATGGCCGGGACCGTCGTGGAGGCTGCCGGAGAAGGTGCGACCGTGGAGTCGGGTGCTCAGCTCGTGGTGCTCGAAGCCATGAAGATGCAGCACGTGATCGCCGCGCCCGCCGGTGCGGTGGTCCAGCGGAATCTGGTGTCGCCCGGGCAGAACGTCAACGCCGGCGACCCGTTGGTCGTGATCCGCCGCACGGGATCGGAGGCCGGCGACGTCGCCGACAGCGCAACCGATCTGGATCGTGAGCGCGCAGACCTGGCGGAGATCCGGCAGCGACACGAGGTGACCCTCGACGCCGCCCGGCCCGCCGCGATCGCGAAGCGCACGAAGCTCGGGCGGCGCAGCGCACGGGCCAACATCGACGATCTGGTCGATCCCGGCAGCTTCGTCGAATACGGACCTCTCGTCCTGGCCGCGCAGCGCAGCCGCCGCTCCGAGCAGGACCTGATCGAGAACACCCCCGCCGACGGGCTCGTCGCCGGGCTCGCCACCGTCAACGGCGACGTATTCGGTTCGCGCGACGCGCAGGCGGTGGTGCTGTCGTACGACTACACGGTGCTCGCCGGAACCCAGGGCATGCGCAACCACGCGAAGACCGACCGGGTGATCGAACTCGCCGGCCGCAAGCAGGTCCCGGTGGTCCTGTTCGCCGAGGGCGGCGGCGGACGGCCGGGTGACACCGACGCCGGCCCGGCAGCAGGACTGGACCTGAACACCTTCCGGTCGCTGGCGGCGCTGAACGGGAAGGTCCCGCTGGTGTCGGTCGTCTCCGGGCGCTGCTTCGCGGGCAACGCCGCCCTCGCCGGAGTCTGCGACGTCCTCATCGCCACCCCCGACGCGAACATCGGCATGGGCGGCCCGGCGATGGTGGAGGGCGGCGGACTCGGGGTGTACCGGCCGGAGGACATCGGACCCGTCGACGTGCAGCGGCGAAACGGCGTCATCGATCTGCTCGCCAGGGACGAGGCGCACGCCGTCGAACTGGCGAAGAAGTACTTGTCGTACTTCCAGGGCGCGCTGCCCGAGTGGGAGGCCCCCGACGAGCGGCTCGCACGCCACGTCGTCCCGGAGAACCGGTTGCGCGCCTACGACGTTCGCAGTGCCGTGGAAGCCATCGCCGACGTCGGCTCTGTCCTCGAACTACGCCGCGACCACGGCGTCGGCATCGTCACCGCGCTGATCCGGGTGGAGGGGGCGCCGTACGGGCTGGTCGCGAACAGCAGCCACCACCTCGGCGGCGCGATCGACGCGGTCGCGGCGGACAAGATGGCCCGCTTCCTGGAGCTGTGCGAATCGTTCGGCCTGCCCGTCGTCTCGCTGTGCGACACACCGGGATTCATGGTCGGCCCCGACTCGGAGAAGGAGGCCACGGTTCGCCGGTTCGGCAAGCTGTTCGTCGCGGGCGCGCGGATGACCGTGCCGTACGGGACGATCATCCTGCGCAAGGGGTACGGCCTCGGCGCGATGGCCATGGCGGGCGGTTCCTTCCACGCGTCCGAGTTCACGGTCGCGTGGCCGACCGGAGAGATCGGGGCCATGGGACTGGAAGGCGCGGTGCGGCTCGGATTCCGGAAGGAACTCGAGGCCATCGACGACCCCGCCGAGCGCAACACCGCGTTCGCACAACTCGTCGACGCCGCCTACCAGCACGGGAAGGCCCTGAACGCGGCGACGATCTTCGAACTCGACGACGTCATCGACCCGGCCGACTCCCGTGCCTGGATCGTGCGCCTCCGGCGCCCGTGAGTACTTGTTAACCGCGGGACGTTAATAAGTACTCACGGGGGCGACGCCCACCACGGCCCGGCCCGAGTAGGTGCCTGCCCGCACCTGGTCGATCACCGAGACGACGTCCGCGATCGGAACATCGTGGGTGATCGATTCGAGCCGGGACGGTGCGAGGTCGGACGCGAGACGGCCCCACAGCCGGCGCCGCTGGTCGATCGGGTACTGCACCGAGTCGATGCCGAGCAGGCTGACACCCCGCAGGATGAACGGCAGGACCGTGGTCTCCAACTTCGGTCCGCCGGTCAGCCCACTCGCCGCGACCGCGCCCCCGTATTCGATGGTGCTGAGCACGTGCGCCAGGGTGGCGCCGCCGACGCAGTCGACGGCGGCGGCCCACTGGGCCTTGCCGAGCGGACGCGGTTTCGTATCGGGCTCCGGAAGTCGTCCGATCACCCTGCTCGCGCCCAGTTCGGTGAGCAGTTCCGCCTTCTCCGGCTTTCCGCTCGACGCGACCACCTCGAAGCCCGCCGCCGACAGCAGGTCGACGGCGACGGTGCCGACGCCGCCACTCGCACCGGTCACGAGCACCGGACCGTTTCCCGGCTCGACACCACGGGACAGCAGCGCCTCCACGCTCATCGCGGCCGTGAAACCGGCGGTCCCGATCGCGGCGGCGGTGCGGGTGGACATGCCGTCGAGTTTCACCACCCAGTCCGCCGGGACACGGGCGAACTGCGCGTACCCGCCGTGGCGGGCGGTGCCGATGTCGTAGCCGTGGGCGACGACCGTGTCACCGACGGAGAACTCCGGGGACTGCGACTCGACGACGGTGCCTGCCACATCGATGCCGGGCACGATGGGGTACTCGCGGACCACTCCACCCTTCGGCGTGAGAGCCAGCGCGTCCTTGAAGTTCACGCTGGAGTACTCGACCTGGATCGTGACCTCGCCCTGCGGCAGGAACGACTCGTCGACCGTCTCCTGGGAGAGGCCGATGGCGCCCTCGTTCTCGCGAGCGATCCAGGCGGTGAATTCCTTCATCAGCTTGCTCTCCTGACCTCGGGGGTGCGTCGAGACCATCATGCGACAACCGTGTCCCGCAGACGAGGCCGGGGCGAAGTTCCCCGGATCAGAAGCGCAGGAGCACCTTGCTCGACGAGGACGCATCCCGGGCCGATGCGAAGGCGGTGAGCGCATCGGCGACGTCGTACTCGGCGGTGACGATCGGATCCACCACCAGGGAGCCGTCGGCGAGGGCGGCCACCACCTCGTCGATCTCGTCGTTGAACCGGAAGGAGCCGACCAGGTCCAGTTCCCGGGTGATCGCGATCGACACGGGTACCGGCTGATCGCCGGAGGGAAGTAGACCGACCATGACGACCCGGCCGCCGCGGGCCGTGCCGTGTATCGCCGATGCGAGACCACGATGGTTGCCGGAGCATTCGATGGTGACGTCCGCTTCCACCGCCGCGACGGCGTCGGCATCGGTGGCGGTGAGGGTCTCGTCCGCGCCCACGGCGCGCGCGATCCTCAGCGGGTACTCGTGCATGTCCACCGCCGTGATCTTCCCGGCGCCCGCACGCTTCAGTACCGCCACCACGAGCGCGCCGATGGGTCCGGCCCCGATGACGAGGACCGACCGGTCCTTCACCTCCCCTGCCCGCGCGACCGCGTGCCACGCCACGCTCGCCGGCTCGGCCAGTGAGGCCAGACGCAGATCGAGTCCGTCGGGAAGGACCCGGAGCATGCGGGTCGGCACGGCGACGTGGCTGACGAACAACCCGTCCGCGTGCGGAAAATGCGCCGCACTGCCCAGGTACGTGCATCCGGGCGAGATATTGGGGCGATCGGCCGGATACTTCGCGCTGTCGCCGCCGGGGGTCGCAGGATGGATGGTGACGGGGGTGCCGGCGCCGGGACCGCTTCCGTCCGTCGCACCGATCAGGACGGTGCCCGACGCCTCGTGTCCGAGCCGCATGGGTGCGCGAAGGATCGATTCGCCGGCGGCGCCGTGCTGCCAGTAGTGGAGATCGGATCCGCAGATCCCGCCGTAGGCGATGCGGATCACCGCTTCGTCCGGTTTCGGTGCGGCGATAGGCACCTCCTCCACGCGCAGGTCCTGCGCACCGTGGGCGACGACCGCCTGCGCGTGCGTCGGAACCTCGATGGCGTGTGAAGCGGTGGTCGGGCTGGTGTTCATCGGTGAAGTCCAGTTCTGTCGGAGGTCGGAGCCTGTCATCTGGTGACGGGTTCCGCGGTGGTGAGGAGCCCGAGTTCGTCCCGGCGCGGCATGCCCTCCCAGTCGCCGGACACGGTGCATGCGAACGCCCCGACTGTCACAGCGGTTCGCAGCCGGTCGGCGGGTGCCACGCCGGCCAGTCGTTCCGCGAGGTAGCCGGCGACGAAACCGTCTCCGGCCCCGACGGAGTCGACCACGCTCACCGGCACCGCGGGCAGGGAGTACGTCTCTCCGTCGATCATCGCCAGGCATCCCTGGGCCCCCAGTTTCAGGATGCTCTCGCGTGGTCCGAGGTCGCGGACACGGGCGACGAGTTCGGCGGGGGTGCCGTCGCCCACCGCGATCGCGGCCTCGTCCTCACCTGCGAAGACGATGTCCGACAACGCGATCAGCTCACGGAAGACGGGGGCCGCGTCGTCCGGCGACCACAGCGCGCGGCGATAGTTGAGATCGAATGACACCGGAATGCCCAGTGCGCGTGCCCGTTCGGCGCAGTGCAGGGTGGTCTTCCTGGCGGTGTCGGACAGGGCAGGGGTGATGCCGGTGACGTGCAGCAGGGACGCCGACTCGAGGCGGTCGTCCGCGATGTCCGACATCGTGAGCCGCGACCCCGCGCTGCCGGTCCGGTAATACCAGACGCGGGTGGCGGTGGCGGTTCGCCGCTCCTTCACCATCAGCCCGGTCGGAGCATCCGGATCGCGGATGACGTCGGCGGTGATTCCCTCGGCCCGGAGTTCCCGTTCGATCAGGTCGCCCAGACTGTCCTGGCCGACGCGCCCGATCCAGGTGACGTCGACGCCGAGTCGCCGCAGCGCGATCGCGAAGTTCGATTCGGCGCCGCCGATTCCCACGTGGAGCGTGGAGGTGTGGGCGAGCGGTCCGGTGTCGACCGCCCTGGTGAGGGCCATCGTCTCGCCGAATGTCAGCACCGTCATCACGCGACCTCCAGTTCGGCGACGACGTCGGCGAGGCGCCGGCATCGTTCGGCCAGCTGCCCGAGGTCGCCGCCGCGGAGTGCGTCCCCGATCAGCGGGCCGCCGAGGCTGACCGCCGCCGCTCCGGCCGCGAACCACGCGGGGACGTCCTCGATGCCCACCCCACCCGAGGGAACCACCTGGATGTCGGGGAAGGGGCCGCGCAGGTGCCCGATGTACTCCGGCCCGACCACCGACGCCGGGAACAGCTTCACGGCAGTCGCACCCGCGTGCCATCCGTTCCACAGTTCGGTCGGGGTGAATCCGCCCGGGTAGATCGGAACTCCGGCACGCACGGCGGTGGCGATGACGTCGAGGTTGGTCGTCGGGGTCACGAGGTAGTCGGCACCCACGTCGAGGGCGGCGCGGGCCTGGTCGACGGTGGTGACCGTCCCGACCCCGATCTCGACGCCGTCGGGTGCGGCGCGCCGGATGCTGTTCAGGGACTCGAGGGTGCCCGGCGTGCTCATCGTCAGCTCGACGGCGCGCACCCCGTTCTCGGCGAGGACGGTCACCACGGGGGCGTATCGGTCGGCGTGCGCGGCGCGCAGCACCGCGATGACGGAGGAGGTCATGCCGCCGTCACCTCGCGGTCGGTGGAGTTGGCGGCCAGTGTGAGGTCGCGGTCGCGGGTTTCCGGTGCCATCGTCGAGGCGATCAGAACGGTCACGGCCATCACGATCATGTAGACGGCCACGGGGATCCACGAGCCGGAGAAGGCCGTGACGAGGGCCGCGCAGATCAGTGGTGCGACACCGCCCCCGAAGATCGAGGCGAATTCACGGCCGAGTGTGACGCCGGCGTAGCGGTAACGGGAGCCGAAGATTTCCGGGAAGTAGCTCATGGTGACGCCGACGGCGCCCTGGCAGGCCAGGATGAAGCCGACGATCATCGCCATCGTGATCAGCAGGTGTGAGCCGGTGTTCAGGGCCAGGAAGGTCGGCACCGGCAGGATGATCAGGGCGATCACGATCGAGATGTACACCGGCTTGCGGCCCACCCGGTCGGACAGACGACCGAACCCGTATGCCGCGATGCCGCCGCAGATGGCCCCGACCAGCAGCACCTTGGGAATGAACGTGGGGTCGACGTGCACGTCGTTCTTGAGGTACGACGCCATGAACACCTGGTACGTGTACGACTGCGCGCTGATGCCGATGGTCATGAACATGACGATGAATAGCGGCTTCTTGCCGTTCGCGAAGATCTCCTTCACCGGCGTCTTCGGAACCTGGTGCTGCTCCTTCAGTTCCTGGAACACCGGGCTCTCGTTGAGCTTGCGGCGAATGACGAACGCGGCGACCGTGACGAACAGACTGCTGATGAAGACGAGACGCCAACCCCAGGACATGAGCTGCTCTTCCGGCAGGAGCTGCGCTGCGATCCACGCGACTGCGCCGAGCGCCGTGCCCAGTGCGGCTCCCGTCATCACCAGGGCGGCGAGCCGACCTCGCCTGCCTATCTGCGCCGTCTCCGTCAGAAGGGTTGCACCACCGGACTGTTCGGCTCCCGCTCCGAACCCCTGGAAGAATCGGCATGCGACGAGGAGAGCGGGTGCGAGCAGCCCGACCTGACTGTAGGTGGGCAGCAGGCCGATACCCAGTGTCGCGCCGCCCATCAGCATCAGCGTCGCGACGAGCACCCACTTGCGGCCGAGACGTTCTCCGTACCGCGAGAAGAACAGGCCGCCGAGCGGCCGGGCGAGAAACCCGACGGCGTAGGCGCTGAAGCTCGCGAGGATGCCCGCCGCGGGCGAGATGTTCGGGAAGAACAGGGTGTTGAAGATCAGCGCCGAAGCGGTGCCGTAGATGACGAAGTCGTACTGCTCGAGCGTGGTGCCGATGAGCCCCGCCCACGCCGCCCGGCGGACCGCGGACGGGTCTGCCTGGGATGTACCGCCTGCGCGGCCGGGAGTTTTCGGGTTCACCGTGGGGTCGAGTGTAGTGTCCATGGATTCCTCCATTGGTGGTTCCCGGAATTGTCCGGGCAAGGGGTGAGGGAGTCAGATGGTCGCGCTGGACCGCAGCGACGTGATCGTCCGGAGGTCCGGGACCGGATCGGATGCTTCGCCTGCGGCGACTGCCGGCCCGTGACGGACGATGATGTCGACGAAGTCGGCGATTCGCGAGACGAACTCGGTGTGCGAAGCGAGAGTGCTGGGAAACAGACCTCCGTCGACGAAGACGGAGCGAACGAATTCGGTAGTGGACGCGGCGTTGTCGGCCATTCCTGCCAGGCGCGCTCGAGCGGGGTCGGTCATGGATCGTGCGTGGGGGCCGGGGTCGAACCCGGGCGGCGGGGCGATGCAGCAGAGGTATGCCGCGACTGTGAGAGAAAGGTACTGCGGGACAGTACCGCGGCGGAGGTGTTCGAGCGCGGGGATCGGGATGCGCTGCGCCAGTTTGACCGATCCGTCGGATCCGACCTGCGAGGTGCGGTGTCCCAGAGCGGTATTGGACCAACGCGAGAAGAGTTGCCGGATGTAGTCGTCCGTGTCCACCGATTCGGGAACGGTGACCGTCGGCAGGTACTCGTCGCAGAGGATGCGCCGCGCTGCGGCCTCGACGAACGGTTGCGCGACGGATTCGGGGATGGTGGCCCGCCCGTCGAGTGCGCCGAGGCAGGCGATGAGCGAATGCGTCCCGTTGAGCAGCCGGACCTTCATCAGCTCGTAGGGCTCGACGTCGTCGGTGAACAGCGCGCCACCGTGCTCCCAGGCGGGACGGCCGGCGGCGAACCGCTCCTCCATGACCCACATCGTGAACGGCTCCGCGGGGACGGCGATCGTGTCGCGCACGCCGAGGTGTGCCAGTGCCGTCTCGTTGTAGCGGTCCGAACCGGAGGGCACGATGCGGTCCACCATGGAGTTGGGGAACGTCACGGACGAGTCCATCCAGGACAGCAGGTCGTCGCGGAGAGTCGGCGCGAACGTGCCGACGAACTCGCGGACGAGTTTTTCGGTCTGACGCCCGTTGGACAGCAGGTTGTCGCAGCTGAGGATCGTGACCGGGGCGGCGTGTGTACTCGCCCGCAGGGCCAGTCCGCGGGCGATCTGCCCGATCGTGGTGCGGGGCGTCCGCACCTCGCGGAGGTCGCGGCGAACGGCGTCGGAGTCGAGGTCGAGGGAACCGGTCTCGGGTGACACCGTGTACCCGTGTTCGGTCACCGTGATCGTGACGATCTTCGTCGCCGGGTCCGCGATCGCGCGGACGACGGACTCCGGGTCCTGTTCGGCCACCAGGGTTCCGGTGTGCGAACCCGGGACGCTCACACGAGAACCGTCCGGCGAGATCTCGACGACGCCGTACAGGAGGTCCTGCGCGTTCATCGCATCGGCAACGGTACTCGAGCGGCTCGCCACACCGAGGATGCCCCACGGTCCGGGTTCGCGTTCCATCGCGAGCGCGGTGTACACCGCCTGGTGTGCGCGGTGGAAGTTGCCGAGGCCCAGGTGCACGATCCCGGTGCCTTCCGGCACCCGCCGGTGGATCAGTGCCGCGGCGGGAACGTTTCGGCGCGAGAGTGTCGGTTCGGACATGCTCGTCACCAATCCGTCATGGAGCCGTCACGGCGCCGGGCGACCGGGAGATAGGCCTGCTCGTACGGATGTTGCTCCGCGAGTTCCTCGTTCATGCTCACTCCGATGCCCGGAACGTCGCCGGGGGTGAGGTGCCCGTCCGAGAACGACCACGCGTGGGGGAAGACCTCGCTGACGAGCGGGTCGTAACCCATGTACTCCTGGATTCCGAAGTTCGGCGTCGCGAGCCCGAGGTGCAGACTCGCACCCAGGGAGATCGGCGAGACGTCCGACGGGCCGTGCGGGCCGCCACGAATCTGATACACCTCGGCGAGCGCGAAGATCTTGCGGACGTGGCTGATTCCTCCCGCGTGGACGATGGCCACGCGGATGAAGTCGATCAACTGTTCGGTGATCAGGTGCTGGCAGTCCCAGATCGTGTTGAAGACCTCCCCGATCGCCAGGGGTGTGGTGGTGTGGTTGCGCACCAGTCGCAGCGCGTCCTGGTTCTCGGCCGGCGTGACGTCCTCGAGCCAGAACAGGTCCACGTGTTCGACCGACTTTCCCAGCCGCGCGGCCTGCTGCGGGGTGAGCCGATGGTGGGCGTCGTGGAGCAATTTGAGGTCGGGGCCGACGTGTTCACGGACGGCTTCGAGGATCCGGGGTGCATGGTTGAGGTAGGCGTCGGTGTCCCACACTTCCTCGACCGGGAGGGCGCCGCGGCTCGCGGGCTCGTATCCGGTGGCGCCCTGGTGCACGCCGTACACCGAATCCAGGCCGGGAACCCCGGACTGCACTCGAATCGCCTGAAAGCCCTTCGCGCGCTTGGCATCGACGGAGTCGAGCAACGCGGGCGCGTCCCACCCGGTCGCGTGGGTGTAGGACAGCACCCGGTCGCGGACGGCGCCGCCGAGCAGCTGGTAGACGGGCTGGCCGAGGGTCTTGCCCTTGATGTCCCAGAGGGCGACGTCGACGGCGCCGATCGCGGCCATCGTGACGGGCCCGCGCCGCCAGTACACGCCGCGGTAGAGGTACTGCCAGGTGTCCTCGATCCGCGCCGGGTCGCGCCCGATCAGCAAGGGCGCGACATGGTCCCGGAGGTACGACGCGACGGACAGTTCGCGGCCGTTGAGCGTGGCGTCACCGTAGCCGACGACGCCGTCGGCGGTGGTGATCTTCAGGGTGACGAAGTTGCGGGTGGGGCTGCAGACCAGCACGTCCGCGGAGATGATCTTGTCGGTCATGCTCGTGATCCTTTCGAGCCGACGGCGGGAGCGACGACGTTGCGCAGTTGCTCACCGCGCGTGAGTCGAGTGATGTTGTCGGCGATGTCGTCGACGCGGCCGACGAACGTCTGTTGTGAGACCCCGGAAGAGTGCGGTGTCATCAGGATGTTGGGGAGTTCGGAGAACGGCAGAGCGCTGGGCGTCCCGCGACCGTTGGGTCCGGGATAGTCGTACCAGACGTCGATGGCCGCGGCCGCGATGGTCGACGAGGACAGTGCGTCGTACAGGGCCTGCTCCTGGACGAGGGGTCCGCGGCCCACATTGACCAGCACCCCGTCGCGGCCGAGTGCGCGCAATTCGTCGGCGCCGATCATTCCCCGTGTCCGGTCGTCGAGCGGTGCGGACACCACGACGACATCGGATTCGTCGAGGAGACGCCCGAGTTGGGAAACGTCGGCAGCCCAGTCCAGTCCCGCGCTCGGCGCGTCGACGTTGCCACGACCGGTCACGGCCGCTCCTGTCGCGCCGAATGCCCGGAACAGGTTCCACGTGGCGTGGCCGATGTGGCCGAACCCCACGAAGCCCACTCGCGCGCCCTGCAGCGAATTCGACTGCGTGAGTCGGTCGTCGTAGACCGAGGTCGCCCAGACGCCCTGCCGGAGCGCCGTGTCCTGCGCGACGAAGCCGCGCCGGAGCATCACGGTGGCCGCCACGACGTATTCGGCGATCGACTTCTCGTGATGGAAGGTGTTCGCCACCAGCACGTCCGGCGTCAGAGTATCGAAGGCGATGTTGTCCGTGCCGGCACCGGCGACGTGGACCAGACGCAGCCGCTCGGCAGCCGATGCCATGGACGGTGTGAACTTTCCCCCGACGTAGACGTCGGCGTCGCCCAGATCCTCGATCAGGGCGGCCTCGTCGAAGCTGTCGTGCCACGACAACCGTGTATCGGACGGAACTGCGGCCTCGAGCCGGGGGCGGTGCGGGATCAGGTTGCTGTCGGCAACAACGATTTTCATCTAGCGACTCTCTCTTCCGGGGCGAAACACCCGATCGTGCGCCGGTCCGGCCGAAGCTCTGACGACCAGTTGAGTGGGGAGATGGATTTCTCGGATATCGGAGTCCGGCTCGTTCGCGCGCTGGAATACCAGGTCCAGACTCAGCACACCGGCTCGTGCCATCGGCACGTTGATGCTCGTGAGTGCAGGGCTGGCGAGTTCGGCCAGCGGCGAGTCGTCGATGCCGACGACACTCAGGTCGGCCGGCACCGAGAAGCCCATTGCGCGGACGCCGTTCATCACTCCGATGGCCATCGGATCGTTGTGCGTGATCACGGCGCTCGCACCCGTCGCGATCACGCTCGCGGCCGCGGCGTGACCGCCCGCGAGGGTTTCCTGCTGCCAGCCGAGCAGACTCAGCTGCACGTCGCGGGCCTTGCAGAATTCCTCGACCGCGGCGACGCGGCGTTGGTTCGACCAGGATTGCGGCGAGCCCTGGACATACGCCAGGTGCTCGTGTCCGAGGGCGACGAGATAGTCGATGGCCTGGCGAATTCCGTCTTCCGAATCCGCCACGATGCAATCGCATTCGGGTGACGAACGGTTGACGAGCACCAAGGGTGTGTCGCCGGCGAGCTGCACGATGTCCGATGCGGGCAGCCGTGGAGCGCAGACAACGAGTGCGTCGACGCGCCCCTGCAACTCGCCGAGAACCTCACGCTCACGGTCGGCGCTGCCGTCGGTGTCGGTGAGGAGCACGGTCTGGCGCCGGTGCCACCCCTGCGCCTGCGCCGCCTTCACGAAGCTCGCGAACACGGTGTGCCCGATGTCGGGTACCACGACCGCGACGGTGGTGGCGGTGGGGCGCACGACGTCGGTGCGGGTCGGTGACGCCGCCCGGTAGCCGATCTCGTCGGCGACCGCGATGATCCGCGCGAGCGTGTCCGGTCCGATCCGGTCCGGGGCACTGAATGCCCGTGACGCGGTGGACAGGGATACCCCTGCGCGTTGTGCGACCTCGGTCAAGGTGGGTGCCACGGTGCTGCCGCCTCGCTGTTCGTTGTGACTGCCGACACACACTATCCGCTGTCTTGCGCAAGATTGTCAATAGTTGCGCAAGGCTTGCGGCAAGCGTGTGCGTCGTGCGTGTTCACACGTCCAGGAGCGACAACTGCCGATCGGATTCGAACAGCGCGGCCCGGTCGAACGTCGACGTCGAGGCCAGTAGTTCGTCCGCACCGGTACGCGCGGCCAGGGCCCCGAGCGCGACTCTCACCTGCTCGGCGGTGCCGTGAATGGAGTTCGCGATCGACGCGTCGACCTGTTCGCGCAGCCGCGAAGTCCACGCCTGACCCCGGATGTCCGCGACCGATTCGAGCGGCGGGAACTCGCCGGTCCGGCTCGACTGTGCCAGCGCCCACGCCTCCGGAAGCAGCAGCTCACGCGCGCGGTCTTCGTCCTCGGCGATCATGACCTCGAGCGAGACGATCACGTACGGGGACCGGTTACCCGCGGACGGGACGAAGCTGTCGCGGTACCGGTCCAGTTCCGGAACGCGGGCCCCCGATCCGTCGAGGATCGGCCCACCGACCACCACCGGCAGACCCGCCTGCGCGGCGAAGTCGAGCCCGCGCCGGGTAGCGAGAACGAACATCGGCGGTGGACTCGTCACGTGGGGCCGGGCGGTCACGGCCCCCTTGCCCTCGAGGTAGCTCCGCACCTCGTCGAGATCGGCGGCGAACGTGTCGGGGGCGTTGCGGTCGCGGCGCAGCGCCTCGCGCACCGGCTTCGTGAATCCCAGCGACCGCCCGACGCCCAGGTCGATCCGGCCCGGGTACATCGCCTCGAGCACCAGGAACTGCTCGGCCACCACGAGAGGCTGATGATTCGGCAGCATCACACCACCCGAGCCCAGCCGGATCCGGTCGGTGCGGGCACCGAGGGCAGCGAGCAGCACCGGCGGCGACCCACTCGCGATTCCCGGCACGGCGTGGTGTTCGGCGACCCAGAACCGATGGAATCCCCACTGTTCGGCATGCACCGCACGCTCGATCGTTCCGGTCAACGCGGCAGAGTCGGGCGCACCCCGGCGCGTGCGGGACCGGTCCAGAATCGACAGCTTCACCCCCGGGGCAACGGTCCGCCTGCCGGCGGTATTTCCTCACCCCGTCCGCACTCGGTGGACGAGTGTGCCCGCTTCGCTGACATACTGACCGCCGCAGGATCCACGATCGCCGGGAGGTCAAGGGTGAGCAGCACAGGGACTATGTCGTACTCGCTGGACGTCACGTCGCGGTCCGCAGCGCAGATGCGGGAGTGCGCAGAATTCTTCAGCGAGCCCGAGCTGGCCCACCTGCCCACCGCCCGCCTCGCGGACGCACTGGAGTCGCTGGCCGAGACGGGCCGCTACGAGCACACCGTGGAGGAACTCGAGGTCGGCTCGCAGCTGGCGTGGCGCAATCACGCCCGCTGCGTCGGTCGCAAGCACTGGCGCACGCTGAAGCTGATCGATGCCCGGCACGTCACCACCGCGGACGAGATCGCGGAGGCGTGCTGGGAGCACCTGCGGGTCGCGACGAACGGCGGCGCCCTGCGCTCGGTCATCACGGTCGGTCCGCTACCGCTGGCGGACGGACGCGAGTACAAGATCGTCAGCCCGCAACTGATCCGGTACGCGGGCTATCGCAACGCGGACGGGACGGTGACCGGGGACCCCGCGCAGGTGGGCATCACCGAGGCGGTGACGAAGATGGGGTGGCGCGGCGCAGGCACGCCGTTCGACGTGCTGCCGCTGTTGATCAGCACCCCGGACGAACCGCTGCGCTGGTACGACGTTCCCCCCGACCTGGTGCTCGAGGTCGAGATCGAGCACCCCGACTACGCCTGGTTCGCCGATCTCGGTCTCAAATGGCATGCGGTGCCCGCCGTGTCGAACATGAGTTTCTCGGTCGGCGGGCTGACCTACCCCCTCGCCCCGTTCAGCGGGTGGTACGTGAGCACGGAGGTCGGGGCCCGCAACCTCAGCGACCAGGATCGGTACGACATGCTGCCCGCCATCGCCGAACGGCTGTGCCTGGACACGACGTCGGAGCGAACGCTGTGGCGCGACCGCGCACTGGTCGAACTGAACCGCGCCGTGATCCACAGCTACCGGCAGGCCGGTGTGCACATGGTCGATCATCACACCGTCGCCAAGCAGTTCATCAGCCACGTCGAACGCGAAGAGTCACTCGGCCGGAAGTGCCCCACCGACTGGTCGTGGATCAACCCGCCGATGTCGGCGGCACTCACTCCGACGTTTCACCGGCTCTACGACGCACCCGACATGGACATCCGCCCGAACTTTCTCCCGGCCGCCACTGCATCAGGATGTCCAATCGGCGGCGGGAGCCTGTAGGACGTCGGCTATCAACTCCCGCAACCAATCGACGCCCGGCGACGGGAGAGCCCGCCGCACGGTAAAGAGCGACACCTCGACGTTCGGTATCTCGACAGGTAGCGCGAACGTGCGGACGGGCGAGGACCGGGTGAACAGTTCCGCGACCCGGCTCGGCACCACGGCGAGGTGCCGGGTCTGCGCCACCAGTTCCGGCAGCACCGCGAAGTGCGGTACCCGCACGGCGATGTCACGGCGACGCCCCATCCTCGCGAGGGCTTGATCAGCGTCCACGTGCCCGGCGGCGGCGTCGACGACGATGTGCCGTTCGGCAAGGAAATCGTCCAGTCCGGGTTCGACTCCGATCCGCGGATGCCCGAGTGCGCACAGTCCGACATAGCCTTCCCGAAACAGGGGGTCGCGGCGCAGATCCGGCGCGTCGATGCGCGGTGTGCAGATGACGGCGTCAGCACGACCCTGACGCAATTCCTCTGCAGCACTGGCAAAATCGAGCGGCGTTACTTGCACGGCGCAGCCGGGAGCGCGGGTTTCCAGCGCCGCGAGCACTCCGGGGAGCAGTGAAATCTCCCCGAGATCGGTGGCGCAGATCCGAAAGGTTCGGTCCGACGTCTCGGCGTCGAAGTGACCGACACCGGAGACGGTCTCGTCGATGACCTCCAGCGCCTGATGCAATTGCGGGTACATACTCGCCGCCAGAACCGTGGGCGCCAAGCCGTCCGACGACCGGATGAAGAGGTCGTCGTTGAACTGCCGCCGCAGTCGGCGGAGCGAATGGCTCACCGACGGCTGCGTGATGAACAGCAGCTCCGCCGTACGGGTGACGCTCCGCGTTTCATACAGCAGCACGAAGGTCCTGATGAGGTTGAGGTCCACGTCGGCCATACCGATAATATAGATCCTGTCTATGTGCTGATCGACAGTATTCATTGGACCTATAGGACGCGGCTCCCTACCGTGGTTCACGTCACACCGCGAGAACCATGCGAAGAAATGGAGAACACCTGATGGCCGACGTCAGCGAAGCGACCTATGACCTACTGCGGGCGCATGGCCTGACCACGATCTTCGGCAACCCTGGATCGAACGAGCTCCCCTTCCTCGCCGGGATGCCCGACGACTTCCGCTACATCCTGGGTCTGCACGAAGGCGCCGTCCTGGCCATGGCCGACGGGTACGCCCAGGCCCGTGGCGGCGCGGCCTTCGTCAATCTGCACGCCGCCGCGGGCACCGGCAACGCGATGGGCGCGCTCACGAACTCGGTCTACTCCCACAGCCCGTTGATCATCACCGCCGGGCAACAAGTCCGCTCGACCATCGGCCAGGAGGTGATGCTCGCCAACGTGGACGCGCAGTCGCTGCCGAAACCCCTGGTCAAGTGGTCCTGCGAGCCGGCGTGCGCGCAGGACGTGCCGCGGTCGATCAGCCAGGCCATCCACATCGCGAACCTGCCCGCGAAGGGTCCGGTCTATGTGTCGGTGCCGTACGACGACTGGGCGCAGGAAGCACCCGCCGAGACGAAGCACCTCCTCACCCGCGCCACAACCACTGCCGGTTCCCTCAGTGCGGATCAACTCGCCACCCTCGTCGACGCCCTCGACCGCGCCGAGAACCCGGTCCTCGTACTCGGACCGGAAGTCGATGCCGAGTACGCCAATGACGACGCGGTCCGTCTCGCGGACGCACTCGGCGCCCCCGTCTGGATCGCGCCGTCCCCGTCACGGTGCCCGTTCCCCACCCGCCACCGCAGCTTCCGCGGGGTCCTGCCAGCCGCCGTCCAGGGCATCACCGACGCACTGGTCGGGCACGACCTGATCCTCGTCGCGGGAGCACCCGTGTTCCGGTACCACCAGTTCGTCCCCGGCGAGTACCTGCCCGACGGCGCCCGGCTCATCCACCTCACCAGCGATCCCGGCGAGGCCGCCCGCGCCCCGATGGGTGACGCACTGGTCGGCGGTGTGCGGGATGCGTTGTCCCGCCTCGCCGACAGCGTGACGCCGGGCCGCCGCCCGGTCCTGCCGCCGCTGCCCGACATCCCACAGGCCAGGACGTCGTCCGAGCGCGTGCATCCGGAGGAGCTGTTCGAACTGTTGCGCGGCACTGCGCCGGACGACGCCGTGTACGTCAAGGAGTCGACGTCCACCACCGGCGCGTTCTGGTCGCAGGCCGACGTCTCCCGCCAAGGCAGCTACTTCTTCCCCGCATCGGGCGGGCTTGGATTCGGACTGCCCGCCGCAGTCGGTGCCCAGCTGGCGAATCCGGACCGTCAGGTGATCGGCCTGATCGGAGACGGCTCGGCCAACTACGGCATCACCGCCCTGTGGACGGCCGCGCAGTACGACATTCCGGTGATCATCGTCATCCTCAAGAACGGGACCTACGGCGCACTGCGCTGGTTCTCAACGGTGCTGGGGTCCGGCGAGACCCCCGGCATGGACGTTCCCGGGATCGACTTCACCGCCATCGCTGCGGGGTACGGCGTGACGGCCACCGCGGTACGGACCGGCGACGACTTCGTCCGCGCCTTCAAGACCGCCCTCGGCAGCGGAAAGCCTGCCGTGATCGAGGTCGAGACCGACCTCACCGAGCCGTGATAGCCCCACTCGTTCCCACGGCAGCAACGCTGCCCCGCATCGGGAGTATGCCCTTGTCCCAGAACTCGCTGTCCCAGAACCCGCTGTCCCAGAACACAGTTACCTCGATCATCTCCAACGCCCGACTGCGGCCGTTCCATTATGGTGTCGTGGCCCTGTGCTCACTGCTGATGATCATCGACGGATACGACATGGTCTCGTACGGCACCGTGATCGTCCATCTGATGGACGAGTGGAACATGGACCCGGTCACCGCCGGTACCCTCGGATCCGCGGCGCTCGTCGGCATGCTGATCGGCGGACTGTTCGTCGCCCCGCTCGCCGATCGGTACGGCCGCCGTCCGCTCATGCTCATCTGCGTGACAGTGGCGAGCGTGGCGTCGTTCAGCTGCGCCTTCGCCGGCGCCCCGGCGCAACTCGGCATTCTCCGCCTCGTCGTCGGTGTGTCGCTCGGCGCGCTCGTACCCAACTTCACGGCACTGATCGCCGAGCTCGCCCCACGCACGTCGAAGGCACTGCTCGTCACGTTCGTGTCGTCGTTCTATTCCGTCGGTGGCATCGCCGCCGCGGTGTTCGCAATCAACGTGGAGCCGCTCTGGACGTGGCGCGGTGTGTTCTACGTCGCCGGTCTGCCTCTCCTGTTGCTACCCGTTCTGCTGAGGTACCTGCCGGAGTCGCCGGAGTTCCTCGCCATCAACGGTCGTCAGGACAAGCTGGAGGCTGTGCTGTCCAAGGTCGACCCGGGTCGCGACCTGAGCGACGTCGTGGCCACGCCACGTCCGGAAGCTCGGAAGGCACCCGTCGCGCAGCTCTTTACCAACGGAAACGCCCTGAACAGCTTCCTGATTTGGGTCTTCTTCGCGATGTGCATGTTGTTGAGTTACGGGCTCAACACGTGGCTACCGAAACTGATGCAGACCGCCGGCTACGCTTTGAGTTCCGCGCTGTGGACCCTGGTGGTGCTGAATCTCGGTGGCATCGCCGGCGCGATATTCGGCGGCTGGCTGGCCGACCGCTGGTCCTACCGCAACACCCTGATCACGTATTTCTCCCTGGCATCCCTGTCGCTGGTGGGACTGTCCTTCGACCCAGCCGCCGCACTGCTCAACGTGCTGCTGTTCGTCGCCGGTGCGGCGACCATCGGCGCGCTCGCCATCATCCACGCGTTCGCCGTCGAGTTCTACCCGACCGAGGTACGGTCGACCGGCGTCGGGTGGGCTGCGGGCATGGGACGGATCGGTGCGATCGGTGGCCCCACCCTCGGCGGCGCGCTCCTCGCTCTTCATCTACCGTTCCAGCAGAACTTTCTCGCCGTCGCCGTCCCCGGAGTCGTCGGCGCGGTCGCGGTGGCAATCGTCGCCAAGCGGAAGTTCCGCTCACCCCGCACCGAATCCGCGGCGCCATCACCCGTACTCGCGTCCTGACCGACCTCACCGAAAGAAGGATCGACCATGAGCCTGCTCGACATCGACTGGGAGAAGAAGGTCTTCACCGGCAGCTGGACCGCCACCGAAGGCGCGTTCTCAGATGTCGTGGAGCCCGCGACGGGTAGCACCCTCGGTCACGTCGGCACCACGACCGCCGCCGACGTCGCCGCGGCTTGCATCAAGGCCGCCGAGGTCCAGCGCCGCTGGGAGAAAATGCCTTTCGAGGATCGGGCCGCGATCCTGCGCCGCGCAGGCCAGCTCTTCGAGGAGCACGCAGCCGAGATCGAGACGTGGATCGTCCGGGAGGCCGGATCGATTCGCGCGAAAGCGAGCCTCGAGACGCACGTCGCAGCGCAGGAATGCTACGAGGCGTCGGCGTTGCCTTCGCATCCCAAGGGTGAGGTGCTCCCGTCCGCCGACGGACGTCTGAGTTTCAGCCGTCGGATCGCGGCGGGTGTCGTCGGCGTGATCGCTCCGTTCAACTTCCCCCTGATCCTCTCGATCCGCGCAGTGGCACCCGCACTGGCACTGGGCAACTCAGTGATTCTGAAACCCGACACCCGGACCGCAGTGTGCGGCGGTGTGGTGCTGGCGGCCGTGTTCGCGGCCGCCGGGGTGCCGGACGGCGTCTTCCAGATGCTGCCCGGCGGCGCCGATGCCGGTGCCGCCCTCGTCACCGACCGGCACACCCGCGTCATCGCGTTCACCGGCTCCACGTCGGCGGGACGGAAGGTCGGCCAGGCCGCGGCCGCGCACCTCACGCGGGCACACCTCGAACTCGGCGGCAACAACGCCCTCATCGTCCTTCCCGACGCCGACGTCACCAAGGCTGCGTCGGCCGGAGCCTGGGGCGCATACCTCCACCAGGGCCAGATCTGCATGGCCGCAGGCAGGCACCTGGTCCACGACTCGGTTGCCGACGAATACGTGGCGGTGCTCGCCGAGAAGGCGCGAGCGCTCCCCGTCGGCGACCCGTACACCAGCGAGGTGGCACTCGGCCCCATCATCGACGCGGTGCAGCGCGACAGCATCCACCGACTCGTGACCGAGAGCGTCTCGGCCGGAGTGACCCTCGTCGAGGGCGGCACCCACGACGGGCTGTTCTACCGCCCGACCGTCCTCGACCACGTGCAGCGCGACACCCCCGCGTTCTGCCAGGAAGTGTTCGGCCCCGTCGCTCCCGTGCTGCGCTACTCGACGATCGACGAGGCCGTCGAGATCGCGCGCGACACCGAGTTCGGATTGTCGCTGAGCGTCCTCGGCTCGGATGCGATGGCGGCCTGGGAAGTTGCGCAGCAGATTCCCACCGGGCTCGTGCACATCAACGATCAGACCGTCGGCGACCACGCCCACATCCCGTTCGGCGGAATGGGATCCTCCGGAAACGGCGGACGAGTCGGCGGCGCCGCAGCGAACCTCGAGGCGTTCACCGAACTCCAGTGGGCCACCATCCAGGGGCCGATTCAGCAGTACCCGTTCTGATCGGACAGGCTGACACCCTGCCCTACTCAGCCGCGGTAGGGCGGGGCCACGCCCCACCCCCAGTGCGGGACGGGTGCGTGCTCGACCACCTCGGCTCCGGGGCTCGAATTCTGCAGCGCGAGCCTGGTCCCCCACTCGACGTATGCCATGAAGGCGGAGCGGAATTCGGGATCGGACGGCAACTTCGCGTCGTCGGCGGCGAGGCTCATCGTCGCAGCGAAGCGGTGCCGCTGCTCCGGGGTGATACCCAGACCGATGTGGTGTCGCAGCATCCGTTCGTAACCCCCGAGTCGGTCGGTGTAGCCGGGTGGACCGCCGAACACCTCGCACCACCACAGCGTCACGTTGCGGCGATGCTCCTCGTGCACTCCGCCGGGGAACATCGGGGACAGCAGGTCGTCGCGCTCGACCCGGTCGTAGAAGGCGTCGATCAGCCGCCGGAACGACTGCTCACCGCCCGCCCATTCGTACAGGGACGGTGTTTCCTGATCACTCATGGGAGCTCCTCATCTCCGTCGTCTCCATTACAATACACATCAGTATTGGATTGAAACGAGGAACGAACATGACCGTGACCGGGCGCAGCCGCGACACCGACATCGACACCCGCGTGCTGAAAGTGGCGGGCAGGCAATTGTCCCGGGTCGGATACGACGCGATGTCGATCGCCGCGATCGCCGCGGAGGCCGGCACCACCCGGCAGGCGCTGTACCGGCGGTGGGCGTCGAAGTCGGAGCTCGCCGCGGCCGTCGTGGCGCAGTTGGCCGACGAACAGCCGGGGCGGTCGTCGGCCGATCCCTTCGGGGATCTGGTGCGCGAGTTGACCGACTTCCAGCGCGGGGTGTCGCGGAGCGGCCGGTTGTCGCTGGTCGGCACGATGCTCCAGGACACGACGGACGCCGACGTCCGCGCGCAATACCGCGCCCGGGTGGTGGCGCCGCGCCGGCGCCGCATCCGCGCCATCCTGGACCGCGCCGCCGAACTGAAGCTGATCGACGCGGACGCCGATCTCGACGTCGCCGTCACCATGACCACCGGTAGTTGGTACGGCCGGGCGTTGGCCGGTGATCGCCCACCCGCCGACTGGCCGGCCCGGACCGCGACACTGATCTGGCGGGCCGTCGGCGGGGTGCCGCCGACCTGACGCGGTTGCTACGCCGTCGACGCGTTCGCCGACCGCCGGTCCCCCATGTTCCGTGACATCAGGACACCGACGAGGAGGAGAACGCCTGCGACGGCGATGAACCAGCCCGTGCGGTGCAGTCCGTCGTCGCCGATGACGTGACCGGCGGTGGTCTGCAGCACGACGGCCGACAGGTTCGCCCCGATGTACTGCACGGTGCGGTACATCCCGATCGCCGTGCCCACTTCCTCGACGGACGTGACCGAGCTGATCAGGTTCTGATTGCCGATATTGTTGAATCCATTGGGAATTCCCAGCACTGCGGCCACGAGGAGCAGCACGACGATCGGGGCCGTACTGCTCTCCACCGACGCCAGAAGCAGGCCACCCACCAGGAGCGCACACGTTCCGACGGTGAGCGTTCGGCGCACCCCGTACCGCCGATATGTCCGTGACGCGAACAACGTGGAGCCGATACCGACGACGGCGACGGGCAGCATCGTCAGACCCGCCTCGGTGGCGCTCATTCCGCGGGAGTACTGCAACCACTGCGGGATGCCGAAGAAGACGCAGTAGAACGCCGTGTAGGTGAGGAGGGTGCGGGCGAGTGTGGCGCTGAGCGCACGGTTCCGGGCCAGGGCCCGAACGTCGATGAACGGTTCGTCCGCGCGTCGTTCCCATTGGACGAACAGGGCGAACACCAGCGCCCACACGGGGATCAGCCACCAGACGGGATCGGTGGTGAGCGACAGCAGGAACAGCATCGTCGACGAGACGAGCCCGAGGAACAGGACGACCCCGGCCACGTCGAGCGCGTGCAGCAGTTGCCGACCGCTGACCGAGATGCCGCCGACGAAGCCGACCTTCGCGAACTTCGTGACCGCGACCGCGCTGAACGCGACGATCGGCAGGTTGATCCACATGATCGACTGCCAGCCGAACGCCCCGACGAGCAGCCCGCCGAGCGTCGGGCCCAGTGCCACGACCGCCTGGCTGCAGATCGCGAGGGTCGTGATTGCGGTGCGCGGCTGCGCGCCGTGTCGCTCCGCGTACCCGCGAATCATCGTCATCGCATTGGGATACTGCGTGGCGGTTCCGATTCCGACGAGGATTCGGGAGAAGATGAGCCAGCCGACGCTGGGTGCGAGCAGACCGGCGATCGAGCCCAGCGCCACCAGGGCGAGGCCCCCGAGGTAGACCTTCCGGGCTCCGAGCAGCGCGCCGAGCTTGCCTGCCATCGGGGCGGTGACGGCCGTGGCGATGTAGAGCCCAGAGATCACCCATGTGATCCCGGACGAGGAGCCGAACTGGGCGGCGATGCCGACGATCGCCACCGCGATCATCGACGAGTTCAGCGGTTGGAGGATGCTCCCGGTGGCGACGGAGCCGCTGACCCGGAACGGTACGGACGGGGACTTCTGCGCGAGTCCGGCATCGGCGACGGGCGCGCTCACGAGTTCATCAGTGACTCCTGCTGCGGCGCCGGCTCGGGAGTTCCTGCGAGTCGGCGGAGCAGCCGTCCGGCGATGAAGAGGAGGTCACGTTCGACATCGGTGCATTCGGCGGCGAGCGCGGCCGTCAGCCACTCGCTTCGCCGCGACCGGTCGTCGACGAGCGTCTGCAACCCCAGCGGGGTGATCGCGACGATGCTCGCTCGCGCGTCCTGGGGGTCCACGGTCCGGGAGACCATCCCGGACTCCTCGAGGATCGAGACGGTCCGCGCGATGGACTGCGGGGCGACCTGCTCGCGGTCGGCGAGAGCGCGCGCACTCATCGGTCCTTCCCGGTCGAGATGCGCGAGGGCCTGGAGCTGCGAGGGGGTGAGTAGGTGCCCGGCGCGCTGGGCACGGATGCGTCGGCTGAACAGAACGACGTCCTCGCGAAGCTGATCGACCTTCTGGTCCATGCGGTGGCCTCCCTCTCGCTGGTCAGGTTCATTAGCCAGTCTAGCTGTTTTATTTGCGAACCTCAATAGTTCATTTACCCTGAGCGATCGCCGTTCCGAGCCCTGAACTTCATCAGCACTGCTGTCTAATTTGTCCAGGGGAGGCGTCGCGCGCTCGAATTCCTGCAGGTGGGGCGGGCGGGGCACGCGTCTCACAGGAAACTCCGAGGCTATCGCTGGCAGTATGAGGACGGCGAGCGCTGATCCAGATCCGAAAGAAGGTGGTCGTGACTCTTCGCACACGGACAGCCGGCATTGTTGCGGTGGTGGCCCTGACGTTCCTGGCCACGGCGTGCACCATCGGAGACACCGGCACGTCGGAACCCCCGACCACCTCACAGTCCGCGCCCGCCTCGATTGCCGTCCCCGCTGCCGACGGGGCGCCGATCAATCCGACCACCCCGATCGTGGTCACCGCGACGGGCGGCAAGCTGACCGCCGTGACCGTCACGAATCCCGCGGAGCAGAACACCCCGGTCGCCGGAAATCTCACACCCGACGGCACGAACTGGACGAGCAGCCGACCACTCGGCTACGGCTCCACGTACACAGTCGTCGCGGACGCGGTCAACCCCGACGGCGCACCGGTCGAGCAGACCTTCACCGTCACGACGTTGACGCCCGGCACCACGGCGTACGCGAACGTCGTCCCGGCACCCGAGGTCGTGGCGGACACCGGCATCGGCGTCGGCCAGCCGATGGTCTTCCAGTTCACCGCACCGGTCGCGAACAAGGCCGAGGTCCAGCAGCGCCTGCACGTGACGACGACACCGCCGCAGCCCGGCGCCTGGTATTGGACCGACGACCAGAACGCGCACTACCGAGCGGCGGGATACTGGGCGCCCGGCACCAAGATCCACATCGAGGCCGACGTGTACGGCGTCGATCTGGGCGACGGGGCCTTCGGCGCCGAGAACAACTCTGCCGACTACACCGTGCACGACTCGTGGGTGGCCAAGGCGGACGGGGCGAGCAAAATGCTCACCGTCTTCCACAACGGCGTCCAGGAGAACGCGATGCCGATGAGTCTCGGCACCCCCGACCACCCCTCGCACGAGGGTCCCCACGTGATCTCCGACAAGCAGCAGAGCATCATCATGGACTCCTGCACGTACGGGGTCTGCGCCGGCGATCCCGACTACTACCGCGAAAAGGTCGATCTCAACCTGCGGATCTCCAACGACGGCGAGTTCGTCCACTCGGCGCCGTGGTCGGTGGGTGATCAGGGCAGCAGCAACGTCTCCCACGGCTGCGTCAACCTGGCACCCGCCAACGCCCAGTGGATGTTCGACCATTTCGGTATCGGCGACGTCGTCGAGATCACCAACTCGGGCGGACCGCTCCTGCCCGTGTGGGACACGTACGGTGACTGGGAGGTCCCGTGGGACCAGTGGCAGGCAGGTAACGCAACGGGATAGGAGGCGCTCGTGAGTTCACCATCCGCGGAATGTGTCGCGCAGTTGAAGGCGGTCCTCCCGCACCGGGTTCATCTGCCGGACACCGGCGACTACCGCACCGCGCTGGGCAGAGTGTTCTTTCCCGATGCCGCGAGACGCCGTCCGTCCTGCGTCGTCGAACCGGTGTCCGTGGAGGAGGTCTCCACCGTCATGAGGGTTGCGCACCGGACGGGCGGCACCGTCACCGTCCGCGGCGGCGGGCTGAGTTCCAACTGCGTCGCCGACGACGCCGTCATGCTCGACCTGTCGGCGCACCTGAACACGGCCCGACCCGACGGCGACCGGGTGGTCGTCGCCGGCGGCGCCACAGTGGAAACCATGCTGGACGCCGTCGCACCCACCGGCCGGGTGGTGCCGGTGGGAATCGTGGGCCACGCCGGGTTCGGACTCGTCACCCGCGGCGGTGTCGGATACCTCACGCGCAGTCTGGGATTGACGCTCGATCAGCTCGTCGAGGTCGAACTCGTGCTCCCGTCCGGCGAGGTCGTCCACCTGTCCGATGCCAGCACCGGCGACGAGGCGGACCTGTGGTGGGCGGTCCGGGGGTGCGCACCGTGTTTCGGCGTCGTGACGTCGGCGGTGCTGCGCACGCACCCGGTGGGGCCGGTGTGGGTCGACCGGATGGTGCTCGGACTCGAAGCACTCGCCACCTATTTCCGTGTCGCACCGACGCTTCCGCGGGACACGACGATGGGCGCGGTACTCGGTTACAGCGCACTGTCTTCCGACGAACCCGTCCTCTTCGTGTACACCGCGTGTGCGAGCGGAGACGAATCCGCCATCGACCGCGCCCGGGCCGCCGCCACCACGGTCGCCGACGTGTCGGGCACCGTGCTGTATCGATCCGAGACGACCGGCACGTACCTCACCGGGCTACCCGAATTTGCGCCACCCGGCGCCGACGGCGAAGAGCCCGAACCGATCCGGCTGCCCGAACCGGGCGAGCGCCGGGGATCGTTCTTCGGGAAGGCCGTCTTCACCGGACCGACCCTCGACTCCGAACTCGCGGAGGCCCTGGCCACCCAGATCCGTGGGGCGCCGACGCGGGAATGTCGTATCGACTTCCAGCACACCGGCGGCGCCCTCGCCGACGTCGGTGACGACGACACCGCATTCTGGGGCCGAAGCGGCGAGTGGAACATCCCGCTCAACGCCATCTGGTCCGACCCCTACGACGGCGCCGCCTGTCTGTCGTGGGCGGGCGGCACCCTCGACGCCCTCGCACCCCACACGATCGGCGTCTACAGCGTCGAAGTCCGGCCCGGCTTCCCCGAGACCGGCGCCGAGATCGGCGCGGCCTACGGCGGGAACCTTCGCCGACTGCGCGAACTGCGGCAGAGGCACGATCCGATGGGGGTGCTGACGCACTATCCGCTCTAGGGCATGTCGCCCAATCCTTCTCGGATGGACCTGGCGAAACGATCGTCGTCCGGCAAGGCGGAGCCGATACCGCTGTTGTATCGGCTCCGACGACAACGCAGCGGGGCGGCGATTGGGCGCCAGGTGCGCCGAAATGGGGATTGGGAGATATGTCCTAGTCGCCGATCCGCTCCCCCGTCTCCGGGTGGAACAGGTGCACCGCTCCGTCCCGCTTGCGCAGGGACACCGTGTCGGCCAGCCGTGCGGGGGTGCGGGTCAGTGACCGGGCGGTGAGTTGCGTACCGTCACCGGCGATGTGGGTGTGGACGTAGGATTCACTCCCGAGTTCCTCGACCAGGTCCACGATGACCTCGATGCCACCCTCGCCGGTCGACAACTCCAGCTGCTCGGGACGCACTCCGACCGTGACGGTCTCCAGTCCGGCGGCGTGCAGCGCCGACAGCTGGTCGCGTTCGAGCGCGAGCGTCGAGTTCCCGAGGCGCACGCCGTCGCTGACGATGGGCATGGTCATCAGGTTCATCGCGGGCGAACCGATGAAGCCGGCGACGAAGGCGTTGGTGGGCCGGTCGTACAGCTCGGTCGGCGCCGAGAACTGCTGCAGCTTGCCGTTCTTGAGGACGGCCACCCGGTCACCCATGGTCATCGCCTCGACCTGGTCGTGGGTGACGTACACGGTGGTGGTGCCGAGCCGGCGCTGCAACGCCGCGATCTGCGTGCGGGTCTGGACGCGCAGCTTGGCGTCGAGGTTCGACAGCGGTTCGTCCATGCAGAACACCTGCGGCTCACGCACGATCGCTCGTCCCATCGCGACGCGCTGGCGCTGACCACCGGACAGCTTGCCGGGTTTGCGGTCGAGGTAGTCGGTGAGGTCGAGCAGCTTGGCGGCATCGGCCACCTTCTTCTTACGTTCCTCCACACCGACTCCGCGCATCTTCAGCGCGAAGCCCATGTTCTCGCCCACCGTCTTGTTGGGGTAGAGGGCGTAGTTCTGGAATACCATCGCGATGTCACGGTCCTTCGACGCCACACCCACCATGTCCTTGCCACCGATCTCGATGGTGCCTTCGTCGATGTCTTCGAGGCCGGCGAGCATCCGCAGTGCCGTACTCTTGCCGGAGCCGGACGGGCCGACGAGGACGATGAACTCGCCGTCTTCGATGTCGAGGTCGAGCGTGTCGACCGCCAGCGTGTCGGCATTCTCGTAGATGCAGGATGCGCCCTTGTACGCGATGTCAGCCATGATTGCTCCTCTTGTGGGTACCGAAGTCGGGGGAAGTGGTTGCCGGGGTGATCATTTGATCGCACCGAAGGACAGGCCGCGGACCAGTTTGTTCTGTGCGACCCAGCCGGCCAGGATGACCGGGAGCGCCGCCAGCGTCGCCGCTGCCGACAGCCGGGCCCAGTACAGGCCCTCACCGGTGATGAATCCGACGAGGAACACCGGAATGGTCTGCGCCTGAACGGCGGTGAGGTTGACTGCGAAGAAGAATTCGTTCCACGAGAAGATCACGCAGATCAACGCGGTGGCCGCGATGCCGGGCGACACGAGCGGAAGGATCACCTCGCGCACCGACGTCCACAGGCTCGCGCCGTCCATGCTCGCGGCCTCGAGCAGCTCACCGGGGACCTCGAGGAAGAACGAACGCATCATCCACACCGCGATGGGCAGGTTCATCGCCGTGTACAGGATCACCAGCGCCCAGATGTTGTCGAGCAAACCGATGTCGTTGACGATCACGTACAGCGGGATGATCGCGGCGACGATCGGGAGCATCTTCGTGCTGATGAAGAAGAACAGGGCGTCCTTCGTCTTGCGGACCGGTCGCAGCGACAGCGCGAACGCCGCCGGCACACCGAGCACGAGCACGAGGATCGTCGACATGGCGGTCGCGAACGCCGAATTCAGCAGTGCCGTGCCGATTCCGCTGTCGAGCACTGCCTTGAACTGGTCCAGGGTGGGCGTGAAGAACAGTTTCGGCGGAGTCGTGTAGGCGTCGCCCTCCTGCTTGAACGCGGTGAGCACCATCCACGCCACAGGGAAGAAGAAGCCGAGCGCCACGATCCACGCCACCACGCTCCACGGGCTGAACTTGCGGTGCTTGCGCGCCCGCTTCGTCTCCGGCGCGGTGGGGGTGGACTCCACCGGCGCCGCCGCAGTGTCGGTACTCATTACGCTGCCTCCTCGTTACCGGTAAAGCTCTTGAAGATCAGGCGCAGCGCCAGGGTCGCGACGACGATGGTCGCGATCACGACGATGACGCCCATCGCTGCGGCCTGCCCGATGTCGAAACCGAGGAATGCGCGCTGATAGATGTAGAAGGGCAGGTTGGCACTGGCGGTGCCCGGCCCGCCCTGGGTCATCATGTAGATGGCGTCGAACGTGTTGATCAGGTAGATCGCGCCCAGCACCGCGCCGAGTTCGATGAACCGGCGCAGATGTGGGAGCGTCAGTTCGCGGAACATCGCGATCGGCTTGGCGCCGTCCACCCGTGCCGCCTCGAGGATGTCGCGCGGCATGGACTGCAGACCCGCCAGGATCAGCAGCATCATGAACGGGGTCCACTGCCAGATCAGGTTCACCATGACCGCGGCGAGCGGGAACTTGCTGACCCAGTCGACCTGTCCCACCCCGAACGGGGAGAGGACGAAGTTGACGATGCCGAACACCGGGTCGAACATCGTGGTCTTCCACAGCAGCGCACCGGCGACGGGTGTCACCAGGAACGGGGTGATGAGGAGCGTGCGCACGATGCCGCGGCCCAGGAAGGCACGGTCGAGCAGCAGGGCGAGCAGCAACCCGAGCACCACCGAGATCAGCACGGTACCGACGATCAGGATCACGGTGTTGACCGCGACCTCACGGAACTGGCTGTCCTGGAACACGTCCACGTAGTTCTGCAGTCCGACGAACGCCTGGGAGCCCGGACGCACCAGGTTCCAGGACTGCGTCGAGTAGTA
Organism: Rhodococcus jostii RHA1; assembly: GCF_000014565.1. Lineage (NCBI taxonomy): Bacteria > Bacillati > Actinomycetota > Actinomycetes > Mycobacteriales > Nocardiaceae > Rhodococcus > Rhodococcus jostii. The sequence goes on from NC_008268.1 coordinate 2,962,368, forward strand.
CAGCGTGAACAGGAACGGGATCTGGGTCACCACGATCATGAAGATCAGAGCGGGCAGCAACGGCCCCCGGCGACGCCATCCCTCGGCGCGGGAGACGCTGTCGTCCTTGGCCTCCCGCAGTTCCCGCACCCGGTCGGCGGTGTCGTTCGCGGTGGGTTTCTCGGCAATGGTTGTCATCGGTCCTCCCGATATGTCGCGCCGACCACCTCGGCGTACTGCTGTGCCTGGGCGAGCGCCTCGGGCACGGTCTGCTGGCCTGCGATCGCCGCACTGATCTGCTGGCTGACGCGGGTTCCGAGATCCTGGAATTCCGGGATCGCCAGGAACTGCACGCCGGTGTACGGAACCGGTTGCACGGTGGGCGCATTCGGTGTCGCGTCCTCGATCGCCTCGAGCGTCAGCGGACCGTAGGCCGCCGAGGCTTCCTTGTACTCGGGAATCTCGTAGGTCGACAGCCGGCTGCCCGGAGGCACCCGCTCCCAGCCCAGATCCTCACCGACCGTGCGTATGTATTGCTTGTCGGTCATCCACGAGATGAACTTCCACGCCGCGTCGGGATTCTCGCTGCTCTCGGGAATTCCCAACGACCAGCTGTACAGCCAGCCGGAGTTGTCCTTCACCTCGATCGGCGCGGGGGCGTACCCGATCTTGCCGACGACGGCGCTCGACGCCGGATCCTCCAGCGTGGACACCGCGGACGTCGAGTCGTACCACATCGCCACCTGGCCCTGGGCCAGCTGTGTGGCGCACTCACCGAAACCGCTCGTCGCGGCGCCGGGCTCCCCGTACTCGCGCACCAGGTCGACGTAGAACTGCACCGCGCGTTCCACCTCCGGGCTGGTCAGCTGAGCGTTCCAGTCCTCGTCGAACCAACGGCCACCGAACGTGTTGATGACCGTGTCGAGGGGTGCGAGCAATTCACCCCAGCCCGGCTTGCCACGAAGGCAGATGCCGGCCATGTCCTCGGAGTCGAGTTGCTTTGCCGCCGTCGCGACCTCGGTCCACGTCGGCTTCTCCGACAGGGTGATTCCGGCCTGCTCGAACAGGTCCTTGCGGTACATCAGGAACGAGGACTCGCCGTAGAACGGCACCGAGTACATGTTCCCCTCGTAGGACAGCGACTCGCGCAGGGTGGGGATGAAGTCGGCCTCGTCGTAACCCTCCGTCGCCTCGGCGTATTCCGACAGGTTCTTCAGCCAGCCGTACTTGGCCCATTGCGGGGTCTCGTAGTTGCTGATCATCACGACGTCGAACTCGCCGCCACCGGTCGCCGTGGACGCCGTGATCTTCGCGCGCGCCTGGTTCTCCGACAGCGTGACGAACTTCAGGTCGATGTCGGGATTCTCTTCCTCGAACTGCGAGGCGAGCTTCTGAGCATCCTGCATCTGCGAGTTGGAGACCATCGCGATGGTGATGGTCTGGTCCGACGCGCCCAGCGATCCGGCGCCCGCACATCCGCTCAGCGTGAGGCAGAGCGCTCCCGCTCCGGCTACCAGCATCGTCGCTGGTTTCCTGTGTTTCTTCACCGATCTTCACCTCTCTTGCGTGGTGCTACTGATCGAGCAGCCAACGCGCGCATTCGATGTCGCAGACCAGCATCTTGGCCAGTCCGCCATGGAGGGCACCCAGTGCCGCTTGGTGTTTGGCGACGCCACCCGTGACGAGGATCGACCCCTCGCACGCGCGGATGTCGTCGAGAGGAACGGACATGGCCCGTTCGTCCAGAGGGCCGGCAACCTCGGTTCCGTCGAGCCGGTAGAAGCGTCCACCGACTTCGCCGACCGCGCCGAGGCCGGTGAGCACGGACAGCATGTCCGTGTCGATGAAGCTGCCCTCGAACAGGGTGGTCGACGTGGAGACGGCACCCGTTCCGAACATCATCATTTCCGCGGTCCGCCCGGCCTCGAGCGCCTTGGAGATGACGGAGTCGCCCCGCATGGATACCACGGTCGACGCGTCCGCGTACAGCGGAACGGGAAGCCGAACAGTGTTGGCCTGCAGCTGCTCCGCGCATCTACCCAGGACGTACTCCGTTCCGGTCTGGTAATTGATGGCACTCACCGAACCGTCGAGCTGGACGACGGACGCGCACGTGGCCGCCCCGGACGGCAATCCCTGCGCGACTGCGACCGTCTCCGGCCCCCACGTGAATCCGAGGGTGTCGCCTTCGCGAATCCGGCGAACCAGCAGGGACGCCGCGGCCCGCCCGACACCGGCGAAGCTGTTGTGGTCGTCGATCGCACCGGCGGCGTCGACGGAATCGGCGACCACCACCGCCTCGACGAGTCCGTACTTCTCCTCGAGCGCGCGCTCCTCGTCCGAGCGCAGCGCATCCCGCAGATGCGCGGGTGCCTGCACCTCGATGCGCACCAGGCCCTGGGCGCGGGCTCGCGCCACCAGCCTGCCCGCGGTGGGGCGGGAGACACCGAGTCGTGTGGCGACCTCGGCCTGGGTCATTCCGTCGAGGTAGTACAGCGTTGCAGCGCGCAACGCAAGGCGCAGATCCTCCGTCGTGGACGGCGGTGGTGCCGTGATGAGAGACGGCGTCGGGGCCGTCGAATTGGGGGACGTCACTGGTTCTCCTCGCCATGATCCCGGGTCCGTCGTGTGTGTCTTCGGAACCTCGAGAAACCGTGAGCAAATGATCACTATGCGTTCATCTGCTCAATACGCTAGCATCGAAGTGTGACCCACACAACACTCCCTTCGGATATCCCCAGGACGATGCGTGCCAGCGTGCTCGTCGAGCCGGGCGTGATCGAGATCCGGGAACGCCCCGTGCCCACTCCCGCTCCCGGCGACGTCCTGGTCCGCGTGGCCTCGGTGGGCGTCTGCGGATCGGATGCCCACTACTACCGCGAGGGCCGCATCGGCGAGTTCGTGGTCGAACAGCCGATCGTGCTGGGCCACGAGGCGTCGGGCACGGTCGTGGGTGTCGGCGACGGGGTCCCGGCAACGCGTATCGGGCAGCGTGTCTCCATCGAACCGCAGCGCCCCGACCCGGACACCGACGAATCCCGGCGCGGTCTCTACAACCTGTGCCCGCACATGCAGTTCTATGCCACCCCGCCGATCGACGGGGCGCTGGCCGAATACGTGACCATCGGCTCGGCGTTCGCCCACGCGATTCCGGACGAGATGTCCGAGGATGCGGCCGCGCTGTGCGAGCCGCTGTCCGTGGCCATCGCCACCACCCGCAAAGCCGGAGTGACCGCCGGATCCCGTGTTCTGATCGCGGGCGCGGGACCGATCGGAATCGCCATGGTGCAGACCGCCCTCGCGTTCGGTGCCACCGAAGTGGTCGTCTCGGACCTCGATCCCCGGCGCCGCGACGTCGCAACCAAATTCGGCGCCACCGCGGTGCTCGACCCGCGCGAGCAGGACGTCGCGGGACTCCACGTGGACGCGTTCGTCGACGCGTCCGGCGCCCCGAGTGCGGTGCTGGCCGGGATCCAGGCCGTCCGGCCTGCGGGATCCGTGGTTCTGGTGGGCATGGGCGCCCCCGAGATGACGCTGCCGGTCCAGACCATTCAGAACCGGGAGTTGGTGCTGACCGGGGTATTCCGTTACGCCAACACCTGGCCGACGGCGATCGCCCTCGCGCGGTCGGGACGGGTCGACCTCGATTCGATGGTCACCGGAAGGTTTCCGCTCGCCGAGGCGGAGCAAGCACTGAACGCAGACCGGACGCCGGGCAGCCTCAAGGCCGTCGTGCGCGTCCAGGAATGAGGAGAGACCGATGCAATTGTGCGCGCAGGCACTGCAACAGTTCGACGACACCGTGCAGGTGCCGAATTACGATCGAAGCGACATCACCGTAGGGATAGTGCATTTCGGTGTCGGCGGATTCCACCGCGCGCATCAGGCGATGTACGTCGACCGGTTGCTGCGGCGCGGGGAGGCCCGCGAGTGGGGCATCTGCGGGGTCGGGGTCCTGCCCGGTGACCGGCGCATGAAGGACGTCCTCGACGCGCAGGACGGCCTGTACACGCTGGCACTGCGGCACCCGGACGGCACCTGGGACGTCAGCGTCATCGGGTCCATCGTCGACTACCTCTTCGCCCCCGACGACCCCGAGGCCGTGATCGAGAAGATCGCCGCGGAGTCCACGAAGATCGTCTCGCTGACGATCACGGAGGGCGGCTACAACTTCACCCACGACACGGGCGAGTTCGATGCCGAGAACCCGGATGTCGTACACGATCTCACCGACGGTGTCGCACCGCGGACCACGTTCGGACTCGTCATCGAGGCGCTGGCCCGGCGCCGAGCGCGCGGGCTGGCGTCGCCGACCATCATGTCCTGCGACAACATTCAGGGCAACGGCGACGTGGCGCGCAAGATGTTCCTGGCGTACGCCGAATTGAGGGATCCCGAACTGGCGGCGTGGATGCGCGAGGAGACGTCGTTCCCCAACTCGATGGTCGACCGCATCACGCCCGTCACCACCCCCGAGGTGACGGAGGCGCTGTCGTCGCGGTTCGGCATCGACGACCAGTGGCCCGTCGCCGCCGAACCGTTCACGTCATGGGTGCTCGAGGACGCCTTCCCGCTCGGCCGCCCCGCATTCGAGGACGTCGGCGTCCAGGTGGTCGACGACGTCGAACCGTACGAACTGATGAAGCTGCGTCTGCTCAACGCCAGCCACCAGGGCCTCTGCTACTTCGGCTACCTGTCGGGATACCGGCTCGTGCACGACGTCGCGCAGGACCCACTCTTCGCCGACTTCCTGCTCGCGTACATGGACGAGGAGGCCACGCCCACCCTGGCGCCGGTGCCCGGCGTCGATCTCGACGAGTACAAGCGCACGCTCATCGAACGCTTCTCCAACCCCGAGATCCGCGACACCGTCGCCCGCCTGTGTGCCGAATCGTCCGACCGCATCCCGAAGTGGCTGCTGCCGGTGATCCGTGAAAACCTGCTGGCCGACCGGCACATCCGGCTGTCGGCCGCGATCGTCGCGAGCTGGGCCCGGTATGCCGAGGGAGTCGACGAGGACGGCGAGCCCATCGACGTCGTCGACCAGTTGAAGGACTCCCTCGTGCCGATCGCGCGCAGCCAGCACGAGAACCGCACGGCGTTCATCGAGAATCAGTCGGTCTTCGGCGACCTGGCCGACAATCCGCGCTTCGTCACCGCGTACCTCTGGGCGCTGGACTCACTGCACAGCGTCGGTGCACGGAAGACACTCGAGGCTCTGCGTGAGAAGGTGCAGTCATGAGTCTGGTCATCGGTGAAGCCCTCATCGACATCGTGACGGCGAGCAGCGGCGCCACCACCGAGTATGTCGGCGGCAGCCCGCTCAACGTCGCGGTCGGTCTCGGCCGGCTCGGTCGTCCGGTCGAATTCGTCACCCGGATCGGCGACGACACGAGAGGCGGCGCGATCGTCCGGCACCTCGAGCAGTCGGGAGTGAGCCTCGCGCCCGGCAGCGTCACCGCGCAGCGAACGGCGACGGCCCACGCCACCCTCGATTCCGCCGGATCCGCCACCTACGAGTTCGACATCGAGTGGGACCTCCCCTCCCCCAGCGGGTCGTCTACCCCGGCGCTCGTCCACACCGGTTCCATTGCTGCCGTGATGGAACCCGGCTGCGACGTCGTCGCCGACATGCTCGACCGCCGCCGCTCGTCGGCGACCATCAGCTACGACCCCAACGTGCGACCGGTGCTGATCACCGACAAGGCACGCGCCCGGCAGCGGATCGAGCACCTCGTGTCGATCTCGGACATCATCAAGGTCAGCGACGAGGACCTCCGCTGGTACGACCCCGAACGGGATCCCGACGACATCGCCCGCGAATGGCTGTCCCGCGGACCGGCGATGGTCGCGGTGACGAAGGGCGCCGAGGGCGCATTCGCGGTCTGCGCGGCCGGACTCGTCGAGGTCGCGGCCCGCAACGTCGAGGTGGTCGACACGGTGGGCGCGGGTGACGCGTTCATGGCCGGGCTCCTCGACGGGTTCTGGGCGCACGGCTTCCTCGGCGCGGAGAGCCGCGACGCCCTCCACGCGATCGACCCGGAAGAGGTGCGGAACGTGCTGGACAACGCGGCACTTATGTCGGGTCTCACCGTCGCGCGCGCAGGGGCGGACCTCCCCAGCCGCGAAACACTGGATCGCGCGGCAGGTGTCCGGCAATGACCCTCGTCGCGGGCATCGATTCATCCACCCAGTCGTGCAAGGTGATCGTCTGCGACGCCGACACCGGTGAGTTCGTCCGCGAGGGCAGGGCCTCGCATCCGGACGGCACCGAGGTCGACCCGCAGGCGTGGGCGTCGGCCCTCGACAACGCCATCGCCGCCGCCGGCGGACTCGACGACGTCGCCGCGGTGTCGGTCGGCGCGCAACAGCACGGCATGGTGTGCCTCGACGACACCGGGACGGTCGTGCGTCCGGCGTTGTTGTGGAACGACACTCGTTCCGCCGACGCCGCCACCCAGCTGGTGGACGACCTCGGTGGTCCGGACGCGTGGGCGGACGCCGTCGGTGTGGTGCCGCTCGCCGCGATCACCGTCAGCAAGCTGCGCTGGCTCGCCGATTCGGAACCGGCCAACGCCGACCGGACGTCCGCGGTGTGCCTGCCGCACGACTGGCTCGGCTGGCAGCTCACCGGCAGGTCCGATCTCGGCACCCTGGCCACCGACCGCGGCGACGCCAGCGGCACCGGATACTTCTCCGCGGCCACGGATTCCTACCGACCCGACCTGCTGTCGCTGGCACTGCGCGGACGCACCGCCGCCGTGCCGCGGGTGGCCCGCCCGGCCGAGAAGATCGGGGAAACCCGATGGGGCGCCGCGGTCGGTCCCGGCACCGGCGACAATGCTGCCGCCGCACTCGCTCTCGACGCCCAGGAAGGTGACGTCGTCGTCTCCGTGGGAACGTCGGGCGTCGTATCCGCGGTATCGGTGACCCCGGCGAACGATCCGGGCGGTTTCGTCGCCGGCTTCGCCGACGCCACCGGACGTCAACTTCCCCTCGTGTGCACGCTGAACGCTGCCCGGGTACTCGACGCGACCGCCTCGCTGCTGGGTGTCGATCACGACGAGCTGTCGCGGCTGGCGCTGTCGGCGCCATCCGGCAGTGGCGGGCTCGTGATGGTGCCGTATTTCGAGGGTGAGCGCACCCCCAACCGTCCCAATGCCACCGGCTCCGTTCACGGACTCCGGCTGGCCAATTCGACCCCCGCCCACCTCGCCCGCGCGGCAGTCGAGGGGCTGCTGTGCGGCCTGGCGGAAGGCATCGACCACCTGACCGCCCAGGGCGTCACGGTGCGTCGCATCCTCCTCGTCGGCGGCGGCGCCCGCTCCCAGGCACTGTGCGAACTCGCGCCCGCCATCTTCGGGGCCCCGGTCCTGGTGCCGCAGCCGGCGGAGTACGTCGCGATCGGCGCATGCAGGCAGGCGGCTTGGACGCTGGCCGGGACCCCTGAACCACCCAAGTGGGATCAGACGTCCACCCAGCGATACGAGGCCGACCCGGCACCCCAAGTGCGCGAACGGTATTCCTCCGTGAGGCGCTGACGCGCCCGTGCGCGGTTAACGAGTCTCTGGACTCTTTAACCGCGCACGGGTGGCTACGCCACCTTCACCAGCATCTTCCCGACATTTCCGCCGTGCATGAGCTGCAGGAAGGCGTCGACCGAGTTCTCGATGCCGTCGACGACGGTCTCGTCGTGGACCACGTCGCCGGATGCGAGCCACGGTCCCATCTTGGCGGCGAACTCGGGGAAGACGTGCGTGTAGTTGCCGAGGGTGAAGCCCTCGAGGGTGAGCCCCCGGCTGATGATGTTCACCATGTTGTCGGGGCCCGGTGTGCGCTCGGTGGCGTTGTACGCGGAGATGGCGCCGCACAGCGCGGCCCGGCCGCCGTTCCGCATGACGTCGAGTGCGGCCTCGAGGTGGTCGCCGCCGACGTTGTCGAAGTAGACGTCGATGCCGTCGCCCGCGAGTCCGCGGAGTTGCTCACGCACCGGCGCCTGCTTGTAGTCGAAGGCGGCGTCGTATCCGTAACGATCGGTCAGCAGCGCGACCTTCTCCGCGGACCCGGCGGATCCGATGACGCGGGACGCCCCCTCGAGTCGTGCGATCTGCCCGGCGGCCGTCCCCACCGCACCCGCGGCGCCGGAGATGAACACGGAGTCGCCGGCCTTCAGGTGTGCGACGTGGACGAGTCCGACGTACGCCGTGAGCCCGGTCAGTCCGAGAATCCCCAGATAGGCCGAGATCGGCACTCCCGGAATCTCGTCGACGACGCGGAATGCCGAGGCGTCACCCTGCGCGAGGTCCCGCCACCCGAGATCGTGGACCACTACCGAGCCGACCGGATGCGTGGCGGCGGTCGATTCGACGACGCGACCGACAGCTCCGCCGGTCATCGTCTCGCCCAGCGCGAACGGCGGGATGTACGACTTCACGTCGTTCATCCGGCCGCGCATGTACGGGTCGACGGAGACGAATTCGTTGGCCACGCGCACCTGGTCGGGCCCGAGGTCGGGCAGCTCGACGGTGGCGGTGCGGAAGTCGTCCTGGGTGGGCCAGCCCACCGGCCGTTTGATCAGCTGAATCTGGGTGCTGGGCGTCATGGTGTTCCTTTCGATACTTCTGAGGTCACAGCGCCAGTCCGAGCGCGAGGAGGATTACCGCGAGCAGCGGAAGTGTTCCCTGCGTGATCGCCGCGCGAGCCTTGTCGGGCGACGACAGCAGGAGCACGAGGGCTGCGAGCAGCATCGATCCCGCGCCGGCGAATACGAGGGCCGCACCGACGGCGGTCGCGCCGATGATCACGGCGACGATGCCGACTGCCGTCACGATCGCCAGGAAGAGGTTGTAGAAGCCCTGGTTGAAGGCAAGCTCCTTGGTGGCGCCGGCTTCTTCGGCACTGGTCCCGAACGTCGCGCGGGTGCGCGGCGAGGTCCAGAGGACGGACTCGAGCACGAAGATGTAGACGTGCAGCGCACTGGCGAGTGCGGCAAGAACAAGACCCGCGGCGACCATACGAAAACCCTCCTCGTTCTGAACTGACCATTTCAATATATACTGAAACGGTCGTTTCACAACCAGGAGTGAGGATCGTCATGCCGCGCACGCAGGATTTCGACACGGTCGAAGTGGTCGGCCGCGCCCGCGACCTGTTCTGGGACAAGGGCTTCGAAGCCACCTCGATACCCGACCTCGAGCGCGTCACCGGATTGAATCGGTCGAGCCTGTACAACGCGTTCACCAGCAAACGCGGGCTCTTCGACGCCGCCGTGCACGACTACCTGGACCGGGTGGTTCGCCCCCGGCTCCGCATCCTGACCGGCGAGCCGACCCGCCCCGACGCCGCCGTGCGCTACTACCGCAGCCTTGCAGGCGCCCTCGCGGCCCTCCCCGACGAAACCCCCGGACGCGGCTGCCTACTGCTCAACAGTGCCGCCGGATTCGCCGCGCACGACGACACGCAACGGTCCGTCGTCGACGCATACCAGCGCGAACTGTCCGGGGCACTCAGCCACGCACTCCGGGCCCACGACCCGGACGCGTCGACCGCCACCCTGGCCCACCGGACCCGGCTCCTGACGTCACTGTCCGTCAGCGCGCTCCTGCTGTCGCGGGTCAACCGGGACGAGGCCGTCGCGGTCGCGAACACCGCCGTCGAGCAGCTGGAGGAATGGCGGCCCACCTCCTGACGTGAGTGGCAAAGAGTGCCCCGACACGCTTTGCCACTCACGTGCGCTGGTGCCCGCTGACCCAGTCCGCCATGACGTCCGCCAGCGCCTCGGCGCCGCGGTTGCAGTCGTCGGCCTCGGCGAACTCGTCGGGCGAGTGGGACACCCCGGTGGGGTTGCGGACGAACATCATCGCCGTGGGCACCTTCGCGGACAGGATCCCGGCGTCGTGCCCGGCAGCGGTCGGGAGGACGGGAATGTCACCGAGATGGGCGAGTGAGCGGCGCAGTCGTTCCCGGGTGGAGTGCGGGAATTCGACGATCGGCGTGACCGATTCGGCGTCCACCTCGAGACCGATACCGTCGGCGGCGGCGTAGGCCTGTGCCTCGGCGGTAATCTGCTGCACCAGCTTGGTCAACGTCTCCTCGTCGGCGGCCCGCGCGTCCAGCCACGCCCGCACCTCCGACGGAATGGCGTTGGCACCGTTGGGAAGTACTCGCACCTTGCCGAACGTCGCGACCGCCTCGTGCAGCGTCGCGGCGGTTCGGGCCGTATGGACCGAGGAGGCGAAGGCGAGCATGGGGTCGCGACGGTCGACGAGTCGGGTGGCGCCGGCGTGGTTGGCCTCCCCGGAGAACACGAACTGCCACCGGCCGTGCGGCCAGATCGACGACGCCACGGCGATGGGGCTGTCGATCAGGTCGAGGGCGCGCCCCTGCTCGACGTGCAACTCGACGTACACCCCGACGCGGTCGACGAGGTCGGGGTCCTCACCGAGAAGGTGCGGGTCGCGGCCGGCGCCGACCAGGGCCTCACCGAGGCTGATGCCGTCGTTGTCCCGCAGCGCAAGGGCGCGCGCGGGTGCCAGTGCCCCGGTGGACAGTTGCGAGCCAACGCACGCGACACCGAACCGCGCGCCCTCCTCGTCGGAGAAGGCAGTGACCGCCACCGGACGGGTTGGAGCGATCCCCCGTTTCCGCACGAGGTCGATCGCGGCGAACGCGGACACCACGCCCAGCGGTCCGTCGTAGGCGCCGCCGTCGGGTACCGAATCGAGGTGCGATCCGGTGACGAAACTGTCGCGGGGGTCGCCGTCCCAGCCGTCGGGCATCCACCACGCCCACAGATTGCCGTTGCGGTCCTCCTCGACGCTCATGCCGCGTGCCTGCGCACAGTCCGAGAACCATTCGCGCAGCGTCATGTCGGCGTCGTTCCACGCGAATCTTCGGTAGCCCCGGGTCGACTTGTGCTGTCCCACATCGAGGATGGTCGCCCACAGCGAATCGAAGGAAGTCATGTTCTCGGTCCTCTACTCATAGTGTCAAGCCGGCAGCGCTTCGCGCCCGTGTGTGGTTAGCGAGTCCCTGGACTCCTTAACCGCGCACGGGTGGCGGAGCCGCCCTACAGGGTGCCGGGGATCCAGGTGGTTCCGGCGAGGGGCACGCGGGCCATCGCCGACGCCTCGACGGTGAGGGCGACGAGGTCCTCCGGTTCGAGGTTGCGCAGGTGCGACTTGCCGCAGGCGCGGGCGAGGGTCTGCGCCTCCATGGTGAGCACCCGCAAGTAGTTCGCGAGCCGCCGTCCGCCCTCGACGGGGTCGAGGTTCTTCGACAGTTCCGGGTCCTGGGTGGTGATGCCGGCGGGATCCTTGCCGGCCTGGAAGTCGTCGTAGAACCCGGCGGCCGAGCCGAGCTCCTCGTACTGCTTCGCGTAGCGGGGGCTGTTGTCGCCCAGCGCGATCAGGGCTGCGGTGCCGATGGCGACGGCGTCCGCCCCGAGGGCCATCGCCTTCGCGACGTCGGCGCCGCTGCGGATGCCACCGGACACGATGAGCTGCACCTTCCTGTGCACACCCAGTTCCTGCAGCGCCTGGACCGCCTGCGGGATCGCGGCCAGGGTGGGGATGCCGACGTGCTCGATGAACACGTCCTGGGTGGCGGCAGTGCCACCCTGCATGCCGTCGACCACGACGACGTCGGCGCCGGCCTTCACGGCGAGTTTCACGTCGTAGTAGGTGCGGGTGGCGCCGACCTTGATGTAGATCGGCTTCTCCCAGTTGGTGATCTCGCGCAGTTCGATGATCTTGATGGCGAGGTCGTCGGGGCCGGTCCAGTCGGGGTGCCTGCACGCTGACCGCTGATCCACACCCATCGGGAGGGTGCGCATCCCGGCGACACGTTCGGTGATCTTCTGCCCCAGCAGCATTCCGCCGCCGCCGGGCTTGGCGCCCTGCCCGAGGACGATCTCGATGGCGTCGGCCTTGCGCAGATCGTCCGGGTTCATCCCGTACCGCGACGGCAGGTACTGGTAGACGAGGTTCTTCGACTGCCCCCGTTCCTCGGGCGTCATGCCGCCGTCACCGGTGGTGGTGGACGTGCCGACCTCGCTGGCGCCGCGGCCGAGCGCTTCCTTCGCCTGCCCGGACAGCGCACCGAAGCTCATGCCGGCGATGGTGATCGGGATGTCCAGGTGCAGCGGGAACTTGGCGTTGCGGTCGCCGAGCACGACGTCGGTGTCGCACTTCTCGCGGTAGCCCTCGAGCGGGTACCGCGACATCGACGCACCGAGGAACAGCAGATCGTCGAAGTGCGGCAGCTTGCGCTTGGCACCCCAGCCGCGGATGTCGTAGATGCCGGTCTCGGCGGCCCGCTGGATCTCGGAGATGACGCCGCGGTCGAACGTCGCCGATTCGCGCAGGGCCGGGTTCGGGGTAGTCATGACGGTTCTCCTAGTACGCGCTGGCGTTGTCGACGTGGAAGTTGTAGAGCTTGCGGGCGGAGCCGTAGCGGGTGAACTCGGACGGGTCGGCGTCGAAACCGGCCTGATCCAGCAGCTCCCGCAGTTCCGTCAGGTGCTCCTCGCGCATCTCCTTCTTGATGCAGTCGGCGCCGAGGGAGGCGACGGTGCCACGCACATAGATGCGGGCCTCGTACAGCGAGTCGCCGAGGGCCTCACCGGCGTCGCCCAGGACGACGAGCCGCCCCGCCTGACCCATGAACGCGGACATGTGGCCGATGTTGCCGCCGACGACGATGTCGACGCCCTTCATCGAGATTCCGCAGCGGGCGGCGGCATTGCCGTCGATCACGAGCAGGCCGCCGTGGGCGGTGGCGCCCGCGGACTGCGACGCGTCACCCTTGACGTGCACCGTCCCCGACATCATGTTCTCGGCGACCCCCACCCCGGAGTTGCCGGTGACGGTCACCGTCGCGTGCTGGTTCATGCCGGCGCAGTAGTAGCCGACGTGTCCGTCGATGGTGACGTCGATGTCGGAGTCGAGGCCGCAGGCCAGTGCGTGCGCGCCCTGCGGGCCGGTGACGGTGACCTTCTTCGGGGCCTCCGGCGAGGTGAGCCGCTCGTTGATGGCACGGGTACTCGACGTCTCGAGGTTCAGGACAGTCGCTTCGGTGGTGGCTACCGGTGCCATACGTACACCTCTTCCGGTTCGGGCTCGAAGATTCGGGCGTTGTCGACGCCGGGCAGGTTCGCCAGGGCGCGGTATTCGGACGCCATCGCGACCCACTGGTCGGTCTCGGCGATGACGGCGGGTTTGCAGGAGATGGCGTCCCGGACCACGGCGAACGAGTCGGCCGTCGAGACGAGCAGGGTGTAGAAACCGTCGAACGTCTCGTTCAGCATCAGCAGCGCCTTCTCCAAGTCGCCGCCCTCGGCGAGCTGCCTGGCGACGAACCGCGCCCCGACCTCGGTGTCGTTGGCGCTGTCGAACACGACGCCGTCACGTTCGAGCTGATGCTTGATGCTCATGTGGTTGGAGAACGAGCCGTTGTGGACGAGGCACTGGTCGGGGCCGACGGAGAACGGGTGCGACCCCTCGGCGGTCACCGCGGATTCGGTGGCCATGCGGGTGTGCGCGACACCCTGCCAGCCGCTCGCCGACGGCAGCCCGAACCGGTTCGCCAGGTCGATGGGGTTTCCGACCCCCTTGAGGACGGTCAGGTCGTCGCCGAAGCCGATGACCCGTGCCGACGGCACCACGCTGCGCACGGCCGCCGCGAGATCTGCCGCGCCGACGACGCCGTGCAGGATCGTCGTCGGGTCGAGGTCGATTCCGGTGACGGTGGTGTCGAGTGACGCCGACAGCGTTGCGGCGAGTTCCGTTGCGGGGACAGGGCAGTCGAGTAGCGAGACCGTGGACTCACCGACCGGCGACCAGGTCCGGTCGCCGTAAATCGCCATGCCTGCGGAATCGGGTCCGCGGTCGCACATCTGACCGAGCATGTCGGTGAGCAGGGCGCCGAGTTGTGGGTAGAGGGACGGCTCACGCAGGTGAAGTCCGACGATTCCACACATGGATGTCTCCTTTCGGGAGGTCGTTCAGAACGCTGTCAGGTAGTGGTCGAGTTCCCAGGGGGAGACGGTGTTGTGCCAGGCGAAGAACTCCTCGCGCTTGAGTTTCGCGAAGTACTCGGCGACCCCGGGGCCTGCGACGTCCAGGGCGCCCGTGACGACCGGATCCGATTCCAGGGCGTCCATCGCGTGCAGCAGCGTCATCGGCAGCATGTCGCTGGGACTGTCGCCGGAGCCGGGGGTGCCGGGGTCGAGATCCCGTTCGATGCCGTCGAGGCCGGCGGCGATGGCGGCGGCCGCGGCGAGGTAGGGGTTGGCCGAGCCGTCGCCGCCGCGCAGTTCCACCCGGTTCCTGTCCGGAACCCGGAGGTAGTGGGTGCGGTCGTTGCCGCCGTACGTGGCGTAGCGCGGCGACCAGGTGGCACCGCTGCTGGTGGACGTGGCCCCGGTGCGTTTGTACGAGTTGACGGTCGGCGCGATCACTCCCTGCAGCGCGCACGCGTGCTCGAGGATTCCCGCGATGAACGCGTACGCCGTCCTCGACAGTCCCAGCCCCTTGGGATCGTCGCCGTCCGGGAACACCGAACCGGCGTCGTTCCACAGCGACAGGTGCAGGTGCATGCCGGAACCGGTGCGATCGGAGAAGGGTTTGGGCATGAACGTGGCTTTCATGCCACGCTTCTCGGCGATCACCGACAGCAGGTACCGGGCGGTGATCACCCGGTCGGCGGTGGTCAGGGCGTCGGCGTAGTCGAAGTTCTGCTCGAACTGCCCGTTGCCGTCCTCGTGGTCGTTGGCATAGTTGCCCCACCCGAGCGCGTTCATGGCCGCGGACACCTCGGTCAGATGGTCGTACATCCGGGTGACGTCGCGGGCGTCGTAACACGGCTGACGGCTGACGTCGGCCGTGTCCGCGGTGGTGAGGGCGCCGTCCCCGGTGCGGTGGACGAGGAAGTACTCGATCTCCGCGCCGACGTTGACGGACAGGCCGAGATCGGACGCCTTCCTCAGCGTCTCCTTCAGGATCACCCGCGGCGCATACGGCCAGGGCTTTCCCTCCACGTGCGGGTCGCAGTGCACGATCGCCAGTCCGGGCTTCACGAACGGGATCGGCGTGAACGACGAGACATCGGGCACGGCAACGAGATCGGAGTCCTTGGGCTCCTGCCCCATGTGCCCGGCCGCGTACCCGGCGAAGCCCACGCCGTCGTCCTGAAGCTGCTCGACGGCCTCGATCGGGACCAGTTTGGCGCACGGCTTGCCGGACAGCGTCACGAACAGGGCGAGGATGAAGGTGGTTCCGGTGGCCCGGGCCACCTCGGACAAGGTCTGCGGTGGGGTTGTCACGATGTTCTGCGCGGTGAACGCGTCGGCAGTGTCGACAGCCATGGGTAGCTCCTGAACTGGTGGTCTACGGGGTGAGGGGGTCTGTGGGTCAGCGCATCTCGCCGGCACCCTCGTACGGGTGCAGGCTGAACAGGAGGTCGCCCTCCTCGAAGCGTGAGTAGCGGAAGTCGGACGGCTCGACGTTCGGGAGGCCGGTCTTGCCGTCGTCGAGCAGCATGTCGGCGACGAGGCGGCCGACCGCCGGCGAGATCTTGAAACCGTGACCGGAGAACCCGGTGGCCAAGAAGAGTCCGTCGACCGGTGCGGGCCCGATGATGGGGTTGTAGTCGGGTGTCACGTCGTACGCGCCGACGTAGCTCGAGGTGATCCGCGGGTCGGGCATGTCGGGCAGACGGTTCCCGAGCTTGCCGATGTTCTTCTCGATGGTGCTGTCGTCCGCGCGGTTGCTGTACTTGTCGGGGTCGATGTACTCGGGCGCGGCGTGGTCGCTGTTGCCGACCAGCAGTTCGCCGTTCGGCTCGCGGCAGATGTACTGCAGGCCGGCCAGGTCCGACAGCACCGGCACCTCCGGCGTCGGAACACCCTGATCGATCAGGACGAGTTGTGCCCGTTGGGCTTTGACCGGGATGTCGACACCGACGCCGGCGCCGAGTTCGGGGGCCCACGGACCGGTCGCGAGGATCACCTGCTCCGCGTGCACTTCGTCGCCGTTGGCGAGCGTCACCCCGTAGACGCGGCCGTCCGCGTTCTGCAGCAGCGATGCCACCGGCGTGCTCTGACGGATTCTGACGCCCAGCTTGCGGGCCGATGCACCGAACGCCATGCCCGCCATGTACGCCTCACCGCGGCCACCGAGGGGCTCGTACGCGAAGGCGGCGAAGTCGTCGAGGTGCAGCCCCGGCCACAGTTCGGCCATCGTGTCGTGGCCGATGTAGTCGACGTCGATACCGAGGCCCTGCATCATCGCGACGTTCGCCTTCAGCGGGTCGATGTTGTTCTCGCCGACGCCGACGACATACCCGCACTGCCGGAACGCCATGTCGTCGCCGAAGATCTCGGTGGCCCTGGTGAAGATGTCGACGCCGTACCACGACATCGCCGCCAGCGACGGCGTCCCGTAGTGGCACCGGACCACGCCACTGGACTTTCCGGTCATGCCCGAGCACAGGGTGTCACGCTCGAGGACCAGCACATCGGTCTCGCCGCGGTCCGCGAGCGACCAGGCGATGGCGAGACCTTCGAGTCCCCCACCGACGATCACGAACTTTACTGTCTGTGTCACGTTGCTTCCTTCATTCGGCCGGATGTTCGGGCGCTGCGGCTTGGGTAGCGGTTCGTTTCACCTCATGAATCGCTGTTGTTCATTATGAAACAGTTCTACTATGTCGATCGTGTTACAGCAACGTTGTTGGTGCATCACCAAATCCCGCCACTCATATGCGCTTTGAACATCGATCACTGTGCTGATCTGCATGTTTTCAGCAGCGCCGCATTGATTTACGTCATCGAAATATGCCTTGTGGTTTCCTGTTGCTACTCCTTGTTTCATACCGAGGAGGTTGCGAACCCAGTCCCCACGCCTTCAGGGAGATCCCATGACCACGACCGACAAGCCCACCGCCGTCCCGTTCCGCGTCACCGCCGGATTCCACGAGAACCTGCCTCAGATGCCGGTCTCGGAGTACCCGGGCACCAAGGGATACATCGACGACGTCTTCGCCAACCCGGACGGATCGGAGATGTCGGCCGGCTACTTCGAACTCCAGCGCACCGACGCCCCGCTCGACTACTACTACGCCTACGACGAGATGAAGGTCGTCCTCGAAGGGGAGTTCACCCTCGAGAACCTCGACACCGGCCAGGTCGAGGTGGCGAAGGCGAAGGACGCGATCTTCTTCCCCAAGGGTTCGCGTATCCGCTTCACCACCCCCGACCGCGCGCTGGCCTACTTCGTCGGCCACCGTTCCTTCGCTCCCTGATCCGCGATGGCGGTATCGATGAGGTCGACCAGCGTCCCCCGGTGGCGATCCGACTACTCGGCCGTCGACGACCTCGCAGCGGGCGCTCTCGTCACCCGCTACGTACTGGTCGCGGAGCGTTCGGTCAGCGCCCAGGTCCTCCGCGCGCTGTCCGAGCGCGTGGCGCCCGTTCCCACTCGCACGGTGATCGTCGACGACGCGGCCGGATCCGGGTTCGGCGGTCTCGGCGAACTGCTGTCCGAGGCGCGCATCGGGTGGCGGTTCGTCGTGGCGGGCCCCGAGCACATGGTGGGGGCGGTGCGTTCTCGGCTGATCTCCGCGGGCGCGTTGCCCGCCGAGATCGCCGCGATGCCCCACCCCGACGCCCCGGTGCGCGACGTGTTCTGCGCGCACTGCCACACCACGTCGTCCTCGGTGCCGGTAGCCATCGGCGGCCGCGCGCCGTGCGGCGGTTGTTCCGCCGAACTCACCGTCTACTACCACTACTCCCGGCGCCACAGCGCCTACCTGGGATATCGAGCCGACTCGGAGGAACTTCCATGACCACGGCACTCGAAACAGTTGCGGGCGAGAGCATCACCGGAGGGCTCACTCTGACAGTGCGCGAGGCACGGCTGCTGTGCCCGGGCATCCGGCACATCGTGCTCGCGGACCCGGCGGGCCGCACCCTGCCGTCGTTCACCCCGGGCAGCCACATCGCCGTCACCTGGGCCGAGGGTCGGCACAATTCCTACTCGCTCACCGGCCCCTCGATCGAGCCGGACCACTACGCGATCTCGGTCCGGCTCGACGAGAACGGCCACGGCGGTTCGCGCTGGCTCCACGACCTCCAGCCGGATCAGCGCATCCGCGTGAGCCTTCCGCGCAGCGCATTCGCTCCCGCGCTCACTGCGCGGCACCACCTCCTGATCGCGGGTGGAATCGGCGTCACGCCGATCCTGTCGCACGTCCGGGCGGCCCTCGAGTGGGGTCGTTCGTTCGAAGTGATCTACTCCTTTCGCGATCAACTGGGAGCGCACGCCGACGAGTTGGCGGCGCTGTGCGGCGACCGGTTGGTCACCGTCTCGGCGCCCGAAGAACTCGCGGACCGCCTCATTCCCACACTGGCGGACCAGCCACTCGGCACCCACATCTACACGTGCGGGCCTGCGCCGATGATCGCGGCGGTGGCCGAGTGGGCCCGCAATTGCGGCTGGCCGCCGGGGCGCGTGCACTCGGAGGCGTTCGGTGCGGGCCCGCTGCCCGAGGGTGCGCCCTTCGCCGCCACGCTCGGGCGCACCGGAATGATCGTTCCCGTGCCGTCGGGGACCACCCTCCTCGAGGCGTTGCTGGACAAGGGAATCAACGTCCCGAACCTCTGCCGGCAGGGGGTGTGCGGCGAATGCCGGCTGTCGGTCCGCGGCGGCGAGATCGAACACCGCGACCTGTTCCTCACCGACGAGGAGAAGGCCTGCGGAGATTCGATCATGCCGTGCGTATCACGTTCCGCAGGAGACCGATTGGAGCTGGATCTGTGACAACCACCGAATCGCGTGCCGACCACATCACCCGCTTTCCCTTCCCCTTTCCCCGCGACCAGTACCGCTACAGCACCAACGTCGAGCCGGCCGGACACTCGACCGACACCGTGGCCGGCAGCTGGGGTGACACCCGCATCGCCATCGACGCCCACTACCACCGGGAACTCGCCGAACGCGAGCGCATCCTGGCGGAGGATCCGTCGCGGCACCAATGCCTGCCCCACATGGTCCCCGCCGCCTGGGACGCGATGCTCACGCTGATGCGCACCCTCGCCGACGAATACCCCGACACCATGACCCTCGAGCGGCGCGAAGACGGGTGGTTGTGGAAGAACGACCTTCTCGGCATCGAGCACACCTTCGTGTTCGGCGACCTCGACACGTTGCCGGCGCCGCCACTGGTGTACATCTGCGGCCAGATCCAGGAAGACGTCGTGCTCCTCGACCAGCGCGAGGGCGCGTTGTGGGGCGACGCCGGACTGGTGACCTTCGCGGCCGACTGGTCATTCGGATTCGACGTGGGCATGAGCTTCCTCGAGATCCACGGCCCCGTCCCGCGTATTCACAGCGAGAAGATCATCACCCGCGCACACAACTTCCTGATGCGGCTCGAGCCCGGCCAGAGCTACCGGCGCACCAACTGGACATTGACCGTCGACGGCAAACTCGACACATCGACCGAGACCTACCCCGAGTGGGGGAAGGACCGGCGCACCCTCGCCGACGGCCCGCTCGACGAGGTCGGGGACCGCCTGTTCCTGAGAACCGAAGTGCAGCATCTCATCCGGCTCGCTCACTCGGGCGCCGTCATGTTCCTGATCCGGACGTATCTGCTTCCGTTCCGGGACGTCGCGACCGTTCCGGAATGGGGCGAACGACTGTACCGGGTGCTCGAGGACCTTCCGGTGGACATGGCGGAATACAAGGGCATCAGTCGTACCCGGGAACCCGGCATGAGATGGCTGCTGAACCACGGGAATGTCGAACTGTGACGCTCACCGACGGGCGGCGGCGGGCAGCGCCCCACAGCGATCAGGTGGCTCTCGATCTCGTTCTCGCGACGGTCTCCGTGATCGCCCGCGACGGCCTGCGTGGGCTGACGACGCAGGCCGTCGCCCGGGAGGCCGGCGTCTCGGACGAGGCCGTCCTGCGCAGCGCCGGGTCGACGGACACCCTCCTCGACGCCGCGCTCCGCTACGCGCTGGACAAGAGTGCGAGCGTCTTCGCCGACATCGCCGCCGGATCGTCGCTCGACCACTTCGTCGAGCACCTCACCGACCTCGTCGCCCGCGACCCCGACCTCCAGGTCTTCCAGTACGAGCTGATGCTCGAGTCCCGGCGGACCCCGCGCCTCGACCCGCACGTGAAACTGCTGTACGCCACGTACATCGAGGCGACGTCGCAGGCATTGACCCGGCTGGGCATCACCGCCGACGAAGACCTGACCCTGCTGGTGTACTCGGCGATCGAGGGATTCGTCATGCACCAGCTCGTCGCGAAGGATCGTCCCGCGACCGAGCGCGCGATCGAGCGGCTACGCCGAATCCTGTCGACCGCGAGGTAGTCCCCGCACGTGAGTGGCAAAGTGTGCCCCGGCACGCTTTGCCACTCACGTGCGGGCGAGGATCTTCGCCACCACGACCGACGCTTGCCCGGACAGCCGCACCGATCCCCGCTCGACGAGGAGGCAGTCGCCCGGATCGACGGGACCGAGGTCCGTCGTGAGCCGCCCACCGAGGACCAGGACGAGGACGGCCAGCCGCCCGTCGGCTGTCACGTCCTGCGCCGCTCCGATGTCGACGATGTCCACGGACGCCGCGGTGGTGGACCTGTGGACCATGACGTTGAACGCCTCGGTCGGACCTTCCGCCACGCAGTCGGGGCTGCGCTCACCGGCGAAGGCCGTCGGACTCAGGCGCGGAATCAGGGTGTGGACGCCGCCGAAGTCGAGTGACACGGGATGGTCGCCGATCACCGTGAATATCCGATCGATGTCGGGAAACGGCGAGAACGTCGAGCTCGCCTCGAGCGTCGCGACGCTGAAACGCCACCGCGACGCGGCACCGGCGGCGATCTCCGCAGTGGTGCCCGCGCCGTTGGCCCACGGGATGGTCCGGCGATCCGAGCGCCGGACGATGCGGGCCTCGCGACCTGTGGTCACTCTTTCTCCTTACCTAGCCAGTCCACTGTCACGACACTGTTTTTCGCAAACCGAAACGCAGGCGCATACCGAATTCCGTTACGCAGTTGTCACGCGGCGAACTATTTCCGCAATCTCCGCTTTGGTTCACTGTCACTAGACATTGATTCCCAAAGGCGGACACTACAGGTGTCACGCCATCTTCGATCAAGGTGGACGACTATGAACGAAGCAGTCGCTGCGGCCGATACCGCCTGGATTCTGGCGGCCTTCACGGCAGTGAGCCTCATGGTGCCCGGTCTGGCCATGTTCTACGGCGGAATGGTCAGCGTGCGCAACACCCTCAACATGGCCATGATGACGTTCGGCGCGTTCGCCGTCGTCGGCGTCCTGTGGATCGTGTTCGGCTACTCCGCCGTGCTGGGTAACTCCCTCGGCGGTCTCGGCGTCCTGGGCGACCCCCTCGAGTACTTCGGCTCCAGCTCGCTGCTGGAGGCCCCCGCCGAACCCGGACTGCCGCCCGCGCTGGTCTCCGGATTCCAGCTGTTGTTCGCCGGCATCACCGTCGCGCTCATCTCCGGAGCGCTGGCCGACCGGATGAAGTTCGGTGCCTGGATGGTGTTCGCCGGACTGTGGGCCACGTTCGTCTACTTCCCCGTCGCCCACTGGGTGTTCGCGTTCGACTCCGAGGACGGGTCGGTGATCGGTGGATGGATCGCAAACACGCTCGGCGCCGTCGACTTCGCCGGCGGCACGGCCGTGCATATCAATGCCGGCGTGGCCGCTCTCGCGGTCGTCCTGGTCCTCGGGGCCCGCAAGACGTTCCCCGTCTCGCCGCGCCCGCACAGCCTTCCCCTGACCATGCTCGGCGCGGGAATCCTGTTCTTCGGTTGGTTCGGGTTCAACGGTGGCTCGGCTCTGTCCGCCGGAAACAGTGCATCCGTCGTCATCCTCAACACGGTCGCCGCGTCGTGCGCCGGTATCTGCGCCTGGCTCGTCGTCGAGAAACTGCGCGAAGGCCACGCCACGTCGCTGGGCGCCGCGTCGGGTCTGATTGCGGCGCTGGTTGCCATCACGCCGGCCTGTGGCGCCGTCTCACCCCTCGGCGCGCTCGTCGTGGGAGGCGCGGCCGGCGCGGTCTGCTGCTTCGCGGTCTCCTGGAAGTACCGGCTCGGCTACGACGACGCACTCGACGTCGTCGGCGTGCACCTGGTCGGCGGCATCCTCGGTACCGTTCTGATCGGTTTCCTCGCAGATCCGGCTGCTCCCAGCGGCGCCGCGGGACTCTTCTACGGCGGTGGCGTCGACGTCCTGTGGCGCCAATGTGTCGCCGTGGCAGCCGTTCTCGCGTACTCCTTCGTCGTCACGCTCGTGATCGTCCTCGCACTGAAGAAATTCATGGGCATTCGCGCCGACCAGGACAGCGAATACGACGGCCTCGACGTGTCCGTCCACGGCGAGACGGCCTACGTACTCGATGCCGTCGGCCTCACCGGCGCCTCCAAGCACGGCGCCGACGCGGTTCTCGGCGCAGAAGCGATCACGACCAGGGCTGCGGACCCTGCCAAGGCCTGATTCCGCGCACGACACAGACAATGGCCCTGCCCCGCAGCACTCCACGGGGCAGGGCCACTGGTGTGCCCAGCTAGGTCAGGCTCTGAGCCAGACTCCGAAGCCTCGCGCTGTAATTGTTCGGCTGAGCGGACAGGAACTGACTCAGCACGATCGTGTCGAACTCCTCCATGGCGGCCGAATCTGCGGTAATCGCGGCATGATTCGCCACTTCGTGCTCCAGAAGTTCGACCGACTCACGCCACCCGCGGATCGCGGGTCTTCCGAGTTCCATCTGCGGCTCGAATCTCAGCGGTTCACCGAGTGGGCTCCCGAGAATTTCCTGCAAGTGCTCCTCGAGACTTCGGCGCGCAAGCCGGATGATCAGCTGAGATTGCCCTTCGTGCCACTGCATGGTGGCGGAGCGTCCCGGCTGCAGAATCGACGCGACCGACATGGTCGAATCGAACTCCTCTGCGCCAGAAGTAATTCGGGCCGTACCCGACAGCGGGATCTGAACGACGTAGAAGTCGCCGAGATCATCCGAGTTCATTCGCGCATCGGTGCCGTAGTCGAAATAGTAGACACCGATCGTGCCCGCGGTCGCCAGGTGAACCGGCTCGAGGCGGTCGAAGGGCAGCGCGGACTGGACGTCGGACGCTATCTGCACTGTCGCTATCACCGTAACCACGACCTTTCGAACCAACCGCCACTCTACGCCCGGTGTGGAGGCGGAGGAAGGTCGAAATCCCGATACCGCCGTCAGTCCTCGTGGTGATCGGGGTAGGCAGTGACGGCGAGAAAGCGGATGGGCAACCGCACGAGATCGTTGGGACCGTGCAGACCTTCACCGTCGAGAAGCAGCGAATCTCCTGGTCGCAGCGTGTACTCGGCCTCGCCGTGCCCGTAGACCATGACGCCTTCGAGCATGTAGAGCAGTTCGGTGCCGGCATGCTGGAACAGCGGAAACGTCTCGCTGGAGTCGGTGAGCGTGACCAGCACCGGCTCGAGTCGTTTGTGCTGCCCACGCAGTGCGCCGAGCAGTTCGTAGTGGTGGCCCACCCGGGTGCCTCGCCCGACGATGACCGCACCGTGGCCCGCCTCGACGTACACGGCGTCGCGGGCGGTGTCGGCGCCCCGGAACAGAGAGGTGACGGGCACGTCGAGTCCGGCCGCCAGACGCGCCAGCGTCGACAGACTGCAGGAGGTCTGCGAGTTCTCGATCTTGGACAGCATGGCCTTCGAGATTCCGACCTTGGCCGCCATGTCTCCGACGGAGAGTCCACTGGCTTTGCGGAGCGACCGCACCTGCCTGGCGATCACCTTTTCGAGATCGGGCCCGGTGGGCGTATCGGACGGCACCTCACGCTCGACGGGGGCGGGGTCTCCCGTGTCGCGGTGGACCTCGGTCTCGGGTCGAGTGGTCACGTCCGCATCGTAGCAGCGCCGTTTACTGTCAGGAAACCGCGACTCACTACGCCGGACGGCGAATCGGTGCGCATACGAGCAACAACCGTGCGCTTGCGTGCAAGACGGCGCCGCGCCCGCGCCCGCATGCTTGTGACAGCCATCACAACACCACCGGGAGAGTTGACGCTATGACCGCAGTACACGAGAACGTCAGTGCCACAGGGCTTCCTGATGGAGCCGCTACGCAGCTGTTCATCGGCGGACAGTGGCGCCCGGCGTCGGACGGCGGAACGTTCACGGATCTGAACCCGGCCACCGGCAAGCCGCTCGTCGACGTGTCCGCCGGAACCGCGCAGGACATCGACGACGCGGTCCGCGCCGCCCGCACCCAGCTGAACGGTGAATGGGGATCGCTGCCCGGTGCCGCCCGCGGACGGATCCTGAACAAGGTCGCCGATCTCATCGAACGCGACGGCGAGATCCTGGCCCGGCTCGAGGCCCTCGACGTCGGCAAGCCCGTCGGCCAGCCCACCATGCTCGACATCCCGATGGCCGCGGGCACGTTCCGGCACTTCGCCGGCTGGGCCGACAAGATCACCGGCCAGTCCATCCCCACCGCCGGCTACTTCGGCCAGCCCACCCACTCGTACACCGTCCGTGAACCGGTCGGCGTGATCGGCGCGATCGTCCCGTGGAACACCCCACTGATGATCTCCGCGTGGAAGATCGCCCCCGCCCTGGCCGCCGGGAACACCCTGGTGGTCAAGCCACCGGAGGACGCACCGCTGTCGATCCTGCACCTCGCGACGCTGCTGGAAGAGGCCGGACTGCCCGCCGGCACCGTCAACATCGTGCCCGGCCTCGGCGAGGTCGCCGGCGACGCGCTCGCCGGCCACCCCGGCGTCGACAAGATCAGCTTCACCGGCAGCCCCCGCGTCGGCCGGATCATCGCCAAGCGCGCCGCCGACACGTTCAAGCGCACCACCCTCGAACTCGGCGGCAAGTCCCCGCAGATCATCCTCCCCGACGCCGACCTCGAGGCCGCCGTGGGCGGCACGGCGATGGGACTGTTCTTCAACCAGGGCGAGGTGTGTGCCGCGGGCACCCGCATCCTGGTGCACCGGTCGCTGTACTCGCAGGTGGTCGACGGTCTCGCCGCCGCCGCGTCCGCGCAGGTCCTCGGCGACCCCTTCGACCCGGCCACCACGATGGGCGCCCTGGTCAACGCGAAGCAGCGCGACACCGTCCTCGGCTACATCGAGGCCGGACGCAGCGAGGGCGCCCGGGTCGTCGCCGGCGGTGGCCGCCCGGACGGGGACGGATTCTTCGTCCAGCCGACCATCTTCGCGGACGCGAACAACGACATGAAGATCGCCCGGGAAGAGATCTTCGGACCCGTCGGCACCGTCATCGCGTTCGACACCACCGACGAGGCGATCGCGATCGCCAACGCCACCGACTACGGGCTCGCCGCCTCCATCTGGACCCGCGACGTCTCCCACGCCCACACCCTCGCCGGCAAGGTCCGCGCCGGGGCGGTCGCGGTGAACGGCTGGGCACCCATCGACCCGGCCCTGCCTTGGGGCGGCATGAAGACCAGCGGCACCGGCCGCGAACTCGGCTGGGCCGGAATCGAAGCCAACACCGAGGAGAAGGTCGTCACGATCATCCTCTGATCGCCCACAGCATCGACGTCGTCGGACAGGAGCAGGACCTATGAAGACCCAGGCCGCAGTGTTGTGGGAGCCCGGTCAGCCGTGGCAGATCGAAGAACTGGAACTCGACCCGCCGAAGCACGGTGAAGTGCTTCTGCAGTTGGCGGCGTCGGGAATGTGCCACTCGGACGAACATGTCCGTGACGGCAGCCTGCCGCTCGAGTACTACCCGTTCATCGGTGGCCACGAGGGCGCCGGCGTCGTGCTCGAGGTCGGGCCCGGTGTCACCAGCGTCGAGAAGGGCGATCACGTCGCCCTCGGATTCATCCCCGCGTGCGGCCGATGTCGGCAGTGCGCGACCGGCCAGTCCAGCATCTGCGACCTGGGAGCCCACCTGCTCGAGGGCTGGCAGATCTCGGACGGCACGGCCCGGCACCACGTTCGCGGCAAGGACGCCGCCATCCAGTGCCTGATCGGGACGTTCTCGCCGTACACGGTGGTCAACGAGGCTTCGTGCGTCAAGATCACGAAGGACATCCCCCTCGACAAGGCGGCGCTGGTCGGCTGCGGCGTCACCACCGGCTGGGGGTCGTCGGTGTATGCGGCCGGCGTCCAGGCCGGTGAGACCGTCGTCGTGATCGGCATGGGCGGCGTCGGGTGCGGTGCGGTTCAGGGTGCTGCGCTCGCCGGGGCCCGGCACGTGGTGGTCGTCGACCCGGCGGAATTCAAGCGGGAGCAGGCCAAGATCTTCGGCGCGACCCACACCGCGGCGAGCATCGACGAGGCGCTCCCCCTCCTCCAGGATCTGACGTGGGGCCAGCTCGCCGACAAGGTGCTCATCACCGTCGCGAATGCGAGTGGCCGCATCATCGCCCCGGCGATGAGCCTGGTGGCCAAGGGCGGCACCTGCGTCCACGTGTCGGTCGGCGACGTCACGCAGAACGACGTCGATCTGAACCTGTTCGATCTGACGGCGATGCGCAAGACCCTCAAGGGGGCGTGGTTCGGCAACGCGAACATCCGGTTCGACATCCCTCATCTGCTGCGCCTGTATATGGAGGGTCAGCTGAAGCTAGACGAGATGATCACGAGGACATACACACTCGATCAGATAAACGACGGCTACGAGGCGATGCGGAAGGCCGAGAACGTCCGCGGCGTCATCATGTATTCGTAGATCGGCACAGTCGGGAGCGGTGGGGCGCTGCACGCCTCTCCGCTCCCGGCATGGTTCCCTGTCCCCATGCCGTACGTGTTCCTGATTGCCGCGATTGCCGCCGGTCTCGTCGTCTCGGGAGTGGTCGTTCTCAATCTCGGCGGAGCACATTGATACCGTGGTCGCATGATCGCTGGTGGGGCAGGTACGCGTCGTGCCTAAGCTCGTGGATCACGACGAGCGTCGGCGCAGCATCACCGCCGCCGCCTGGCGGTTGATCGCCGCTCGCGGTATCGAGGCTGCCAACATGCGCGACATCGCCACCGAGGCCGGATACACCAACGGCGCCCTGAGCCACTACTTCGCCGGCAAGGACGAGATCCTCCGTACCTCGTACGAGCACATCTCCGAGGCCACCGACCGCCGGATCGCCGAGGCGCTCGGCGACGCGACCGGCCTCGACGCACTGCGCATCCTCTGCCGCGAAGTGATGCCGATCAACGAGGAGCAACTCCTCGAGGCCCGGATCGCCGCCTCGCTGTGGCCGCGGGCCATGTACGACGAGCAGATGGCCGCGACCAACCGCCGCACCATGGACAATTGGCGTGAGCAGATGGCGATCTTCCTCGAGCAGGCGCGCGAGGAGGGCTCTGTCGGCGACATCGACGTCACTATCGTGGTCGAGCAACTCCTGAACATGATGATGGGCATGCAGATTCTGGGTGTCCTCACGCCGGGCGAAACGTCGTCGGAGCGTCAGCTGGAGATGCTCGAGCAGTTCGTCGCCGCACTCTGATCTTTCCGTCGCCCGGCCAAAGCCGTTGCCGCGGAATCCGATAGAACATCTTTTTTGACCGAACGGTCAGTATGTTCGGGCGTGAAACTCACTGTTTACACGAGGGCACCTCGGCTGTAACGTACGTCACTAAGCTTTTTATTCAACACCCGTAGAACCAAAGGATCGCGACATGCCCACCCTTTCCCCTGCGCGTATCGACCACCCGCTGTCGCTGCCGACCGTCGAAGAAATCGCCTCCCTCCGCGAGATCCTCGAGGCCGCCGACGCGCTGACCGAGCAGACGAGATTCGTCTACGTCGGCCTCGAGGAACCGGACAAGTCGGCGCTGTACACGGCGGAGACCCCCGAGACCGATCGCCGATTCCGCGTTCTGCTGCACGACATCTCGTCGCCGAACGCGGTGGACGTCGTGGTGTCCGTGACTCAGCGGTCGGTGATCAGCTCGGTGACCCTCGACGCCGCCCGCGACGGTCAGATGCCCGTCCTGGACGAGGAGTTCGAGCTCGTCGAACAGGTGCTGGCCGCCGACGAACGCTGGCTCGCCGCGCTCGCCGCCCGCGGACTCGACGTCGCCGACGTCCGGGTCGCTCCCCTCTCGGCCGGCGTCTTCGACTACCCCGGCGAGACGGGCACGCGGATCCTCCGGGGGCTCGCGTTCCGCCAGGACCACCCGAAGGACCACGCCTGGGCCCACCCGATCGACGGGCTCGTCGGATTCGTCGACGTGATGAACCGGACCGTCACCGACGTTCTCGACCTCGGCGCCGTCCCGATCCCCGAGGAGTCGGGCAACTTCGACGACGTCACCGTCACCGGCCCCCTGCGCACCACCCAGAAGCCCATCGAGATCACCCAGCCCGAGGGACCGAGCTTCGTCGTCGACGGCAACCACGTCGACTGGGAGAAGTGGTCGTTCCGCGTCGGCTTCGACGCCCGCGAAGGTCTCGTCCTCCACCAGCTCGGATTCGCCGACGGCGACCGGGTCCGCCCCATCATCCACCGCGCGTCCATCGCCGAGATGGTGGTGCCCTACGGCGACCCTTCGCCGGTCCGGTCGTGGCAGAACTACTTCGACACCGGCGAGTACATGGTGGGCCGGTACGCGAACGCCCTCGAACTCGGCTGCGACTGCGTCGGTGACATCACCTACTTCGACGCCGTCATCGCCGACGAGTTCGGCACCCCCAAGACGCTGAAGAACGCCGTGTGCATGCACGAGGAGGACTTCGGCGTGCTGTGGAAGCACACCGACCTGTGGGCCGGCTCCGCCGAGACCCGCCGCCAGCGCCGTCTCGTCATCTCCTTCTTCACCACGATCGGCAACTACGACTACGGGTTCTTCTGGTACCTCTACCTCGACGGCACCATCGAATTCGAGGTCAAGGCCACCGGCATCGTCTTCACGTCGGGTCACCCGGGCGGCGACTACCCGTACGCCTCGGAGATCGCTCCCGGCCTCGGCGCCCCGTACCACCAGCACCTGTTCAGCGCCCGCCTCGACATGATGATCGACGGCGACCGCAACTCCGTCGAGGAGGTGCAGACCAAGCGGGTGAAGATGGGCCCCGGGAACCTGCACGGCAACGCGTTCACCCTCGAGCGCACGCCGCTGACGAAGGAATCCGAGGCGCAGCGCCTCGCGGACAACAGCGTCGGGCGCGTGTGGCACATCAGCAACCCGAACAAGCTGAACCGTCTGGGCAAGCCGGTGGCGTACGCACTCCACCCGGATGGTCAGCCGATCCTGCTGGCCGACGACGACTCCTCGATCGCGGCGCGGGCGACGTTCGCCACCAAGCACCTGTGGGTCACCCGGTTCGACGAGAAGGAGCGTTACGCGGCAGGGGATTTCGTGAACCAGCACGCGGGTGGCGCCGGACTGCCGAGTTTCGTGGCCGGCGACCGTGATCTGGAGAACGAGGACGTCGTCGTCTGGCACACGTTCGGCCTCACTCACTTCCCGCGGCCGGAGGACTGGCCGATCATGCCCGTCGACTACACCGGATTCACGTTGAAGCCCAACGGCTTCTTCGACCGCAACCCCGCACTCGACGTTCCCCGCACCGTGTCGAAGCACTGCTCGACCGGTGGCGGCAGCTGCCACGCGGACGGGGGATCGGATGTCTGACACCACCACGGGTTCGGGAGCCGGCAAGTTACGCGGATCCATCGGCGTCGTCGGGATCGTCTTCCTCGTCATCGCCGCGGCGGCGCCGCTGACCGCGATCGGCGGCGCTCTGCCCGTCATGATCGCGATCGGCAACGGCGCGGGCGCCCCGACCGCCTACCTCATCGCCGCACTGGTCCTGCTCGTCTTCAGCGTCGGATATGCGGCGATGAGCAGCCACATGGTCGACACCGGCGCGTTCTACGCCTACGTCGCCAAGGGGCTGGGCGAATCGTGTGGGCTCGGCGCGGCCGGCCTCGCTCTGCTGACCTACACCGCCATCCAGGCCGCCGTATACGGTCTGGCCGCCGCTACGATTCAGGGCCTGGTGGTCCAGTACGGCGGACCCGACCTGCCGTGGTGGATGTGGGCGCTGGTACTCATCGCTCTCGTGGCCGTGCTCGGATACCGCAGCATCGACCTCGGCGCCAAGGTCCTGGGGGTGCTCCTCGTGCTCGAGATCGGCATCATCCTCGCGCTGTCCTTCGGCGTGCTGGTGCGGGGCGGGGCCGCGGGTATCGACTTCGCGTCGTTCACCCCGACGTCGTTCTTCAGCGGATCTCCCGGTGTCGCATTGATGTTCGCAATCGCGTCGTTCATCGGCTTCGAGGCGACCGCGATCTACGGCGAGGAGGCCCGCAACCCCCGGCGCACGATTCCGATCGCGACGTACGCCGCCGTGATCGTCATCGGACTGGTGTATGCGCTGGCGAGCTGGGCGGTGGTGCTCGCGTTCGGCAGCGACAACGTCTCGGCGGCGGCCGCCGCCGACCCTGCCGGGCTGACGTTCGCCGCTGCCGCGCAGTTCCTGGGCGGACCCGCGGCCGATGTCATGGCGATCATGCTTGTGACCAGCCTGTTCGCCGCGCTCCTGGCCTTCCACAACGCCATCTCCCGGTACGTGTTCGCCCTCGCCCGCAAGGGCGCGGCACCGCGCGCACTGTCCCGCACCCACGCCAAGCACGGTTCCCCGCATATCGGCTCGGTCGCCCAGACGATCTCCGCGACGGTGGTCGTGGGGGTGTTCGCGCTCGTCGGCGCGGACCCGGTGCTGGAACTGTTCACCTGGATGGCGGGTCTGGCCACCGTGAGCATCCTGGTGCTGATGGTGCTCACCAGCGTCGCGATCATCGCGTTCTTCGCCCGCACCCGGCTGGATACCCGGCTCTGGCACACTCGCATCGCTCCGGTGCTCGGATGCGTGGGCCTGGTGGCCGTCACCGGGTTGGTGCTCGACAACTTCACCACGCTGATCGGCGGGTCGGAACTGCTCGCAGACATCCTGCTGGCCGTGATCGCTCTGTTCTTCGTCGCCGGACTGGTCGTCGCCCGGGTCACCCGGCAGAGCCGGGCGGATGTCGGGCAGCGTCGCGAACTCACCCCCACGATCTGAGTCCGGCGATGTTCGAGATCCCTGCCGTGCACGCGGCGATGCTCGTCGGAGCGGTCGGCGCGATCGTGCCGATGTGGCGGGCACACGGCACGGACTGCCGGGTGCGCATCGCGCACGGCGCGATGGCGGTGTCCATGGTCGCGATGATGATCCCCGGCGTGCCGGCGGGGATTCACCTGCTGGGGGGTGCCGTCCTCATCGCCCTCGCCGTGTTCGTCACCGGTGAGACCATGCACCGCCGGACCGCCGTGCCCTGCGCGGTGGACCTCACCGCCATGGGGGTGCTGCTGCTCCTGGCCCCGACGTCCGCTCCCGCCCCGGCGGCGTCGGCGCCGGTGCCGTCGGGCCACCACCACGGTGGCGCTGGATTCTCGACGGGCTTGCTCCCACTCCTCGTGCTCGTGTGCTGGGCACTGTTGACACTGCATCTCTTTCGCTCCACCCCGCGCCGCGAGCGCCGGTCCGGCGTCAGGACCGCGGCGGCGGGATCCGCACTGATGATCCTGGGCATGGCCCCCATGGCCGTCTGACCGCTCTCGCAAAAAAGCAACCTGGAGGAACCGATGAGTTACGCCGATGCCGTCTACATCCACGGCAAGGTCTTCACCGTCGACGCGAATTTCACGATCACCACCGCCCTCGCGGTGCGTGACGGACTCGTCCACGCGGTGGGCAGCGATGCAGAGATCGAAACCCTGATCGGACCGGACACCGTGGTCACGGACCTCGGGGGGAAGACGATCCTCCCGGGTATCAACGACTCGCACCTGCACGCCATCGCCTACGGGCTCGACACCCCGCCGCTGTCGCTGGACGTGTCGTTTCCTGCTGTCCGGTCGATCGCGGACGTCCGTGAACTCGTGCGGGAGGCCGCCGCTGCGGCCGAGGACGGCGAGTGGATCATCGGAACCGGCTGGGACGACGGGTATCTCGACGAGTGCCTCGCCGAGGCCGGTCGGACGCCGAACCGTTGGGATCTCGACGAGGTGTCCCCGAACAATCCCGTGTTCCTGCAGGACTTCTCGCGGCACACGTCGTGGGTGAACAGCGCGGCGCTGGCGCTCGCCGGGGTGGACGAGACCACGCCGCTCCCGCCAGGCAGCCTCATGCCCGTCGGCGAGGACGGCCTGCTGACCGGCATCGTCATGGAGGGTGCGCAGGCCCTCGTGCAGCGTGTTCTCCCGGCCCTCACCCGGGAGCGCCGGGAGGAGGCACTCCGCTCGGCGATCTCGATCCTGCAGAGCGAGGGCATCACCAGCTTCACCGATCCCGCGATCGGCCCCGGCGGCGAGGCCCTCGCCGGTGGGGCGATGGGCGCCGAGGGTCTCGCGGTGTACGCCGATCTCGCCATCCGCGGAGAACTGGGCGCCCGCGTCAACCTTCTCCTCCTGCCCACCGGAATGTCCGGATCTGCAGAGGATTTCGGACAGAACCTCGCGAACATCGACGT
Source organism: Rhodococcus jostii RHA1 (assembly GCF_000014565.1). NCBI lineage: Bacteria > Bacillati > Actinomycetota > Actinomycetes > Mycobacteriales > Nocardiaceae > Rhodococcus > Rhodococcus jostii. The sequence goes on from NC_008268.1 coordinate 2,994,889, forward strand.
TCCGGAATCGGTGGACCCGAAAATGTTCCGGGTTCTCGGGGTGAAGGTGTTCGCCGACGGCATCCCGCCGAGCAAGACCGCGTGGATGCACGAGGAGTACATCGGCGGCGGCTGCGGCTCCCTCTGCGTCGGCGGCGACACCGACGAGCGTCAGGTGTACGAGGTGACCGAGATGGTCCGCATCGGCCACGAGGCCGGCTACCAGATCGGTGTGCACGTCACCGGTGACCGTGCCATCGACACCGTCGCCGACGCGATCATCGCCGCGCAGAACGCGCACCCCCGCGAGGATGCCCGGCACTACCTGATCCACGGCGACTTCATCAGCGAAGCTACCCTGAAGCGACTGGCCGAGAACGGCATCGGCGTCAACATGAACCCTACGATCAAGTGGACGATCGCCGACCTGGAGGTCGGGGTGGTCGGGACCGAACGAGCCGCCTACGAATGGCCGTATCGCAGCGCCGTCGAATCCGGGGTGCACCTGATGAGCAGTTCCGATGCACCGGTCACACCGCCCGATTGGCGTCAGGGCATCTCGACGATGATCCTGCGCGAGAGCAAGGCCAGCGGTGCGGTGAGCGGGCCCGACCAGTGCATCGGCCTCGCCGACGCCGTCCGCACCTACACGATCAACGCGGCCTGGCAGGACTTCGCCGAGGACTGGAAGGGATCCCTCGAGGCCGGCAAGGTGGCCGACCTGTGCATCCTCGACGGCGACCTCGAGACCATCGACCCGCACGACATCCCGGCAATGCAGGTCGTCGCCACCGTGCTGGGTGGGGAGGTCGTGTTCCAGCGCGTCGCCGAAAGCGTCGCGTAAAGCCTCTATCGATACGTCAGAACTGCCGGTTCGCCGCTCGGTCGGCGAACCGGCAGTTCTGCGTCCTACCCCATCTGCCGGTTCACTGAGCCCATGCTGCCTCCGCGATCCAGTACTCGCTTCCGTCGGCGCTGATTCCGCGTTGCCAGTCGGTGGTCCGTCTCAGGTTCGGTTCGACGCGCGCGGTGGCCGCGTCGGCGCCGTCCGGTCCGTCCTCGCGGGTCTGCCAGTGGACCCAGTTCACTTCGTTGCCGTCCTCGTCGTGCACGAAGAGGTCGACGTGGTGCCACCCGTAGCGGTGGGTGTCGGCGTAACAGGTCAGGAATGTTCGGTGATGATGCGAATAGTCCACGAGGTACCTCCGGGGCCGCGGTGGTGTTTCCCACCACGCTAGAACCGGATCGCGCCCAACGGAATCCAAGAAACCTTTAGCTGCGTGAGGGTCGGTCGCTCAACGGTTCGGATCGGCGGGCAACGTAAACGTGAAGACCGCCCCGTGCGGATCGTTCTCGCGCGCGGTGAGTGTCCCGCCCTGGCGGGAGATGATGCGGTGGCTCAGCGCGAGCCCGATTCCGTGACCCGTGGACTTCGAGGTGAACGCGCCGTCGAAGATTCGGCCGTCCGGGATGTGCGAGAGACCCTTGCCGTGGTCCTCGACGCTCACGACGCCCTCCGTCTCGGTGATGTCGGTGCGTACCGTCACGATGCGGTCGGCTGCCGGCCATTCCGCCATCTCGTCGATGGCGTTGAAACACAGGTTCAGAATGACCTGCCCGGTGAGCACACGTTCGCACACGACGGCAACCGTGTCGTGCGCCCGGAGGTACTCGACGTGAACTCCCTTCTGCCGCGCCCGGATGTCGATGAAATACGCGCATTCGTCGACGATGTCGTTGAGATCGACGATCTGCTGGGACTCCTCGAGTTGTGTCACGTATTCACGCAGACTCCGGACGATCTGATTGGCCCGGTCGATCTGCTTGCGCGCCTCCCCGAGGCCCCAGCTCACCTCGTCGTGACCGCTCCGGCCGTCGTCGAGGCGGCTCTGCGTACCGGCGATGAAATTGGTGGCGGCCGCGAGCGGCTGGGCCAACTCGTGGGCGATGGCCATGGCCATGTCGCCCATCGCGTTGTAGCGGGCCAGGTAATTGAGGTACTGCGAGTCCCGTTCGTGCTCCTGCTCGGTGCGGACGTGTTCGGTGACGTCGTGGAAGAGCAGGAGGTGGCCGCTCAGATCGTTCTCGATACCGATGTGCTGGCAGCTCCCCGCATGCCACCGGCGCTCGCCGGGTGTCAGTTCCACCTCGTAGCGCAGGCTCTGGGAACCCCCGTCGGCGGTCGTCAGTTCCAGGGCGCGTCGCACGCTCTCCCGTGACTGACCCGCCCGGCAGAATTCCGTGAAGCGTTCGCCGACAAGCGATGCCACCGGAACCTTCAGGAGCTCCGACGCCGCCTCGCTCGCATACGTGATCCGGCTGTCGTCGTCCAGGACGAGGATTCCTTCGGCCATGTTCCGCAGGAACGCGGCCAGCCGGGCCTCGGTACGGGTGAGGTCGGCCTCGGTGCGAGTGAGGTCGCGGCGCATCGACGTTTCCTGCTCGATGTCGCGGAACTGCACCATCACCACGGTCCGGGCATTCAACTCGACCCGGATCGCGATCGCCTCCGTCAGGACTTCTCGCCCGCTCTTCGCGCGATACGCCCATTCGATGACCGCCGCCCCGTTGTCGACGGCCTCCTGCAGCCACCGCCGTCCCACCGACCTGCGGTACCGCTTCGCCGGGGAACTCATATCGGGCGCCTTGAGCGGTTTGAGCTCTTCGACCGTGAACTCGAGCAGTTCGGACGCCGCCCGGTTCGCCCAGAGGATGTCCTTGGTGGCCGCATCGTGGACCAGGACGCAGTAGCGAAGGGACTCGACGAGTCGTTCGTAGTCGGACGGCGCGAGATCGGACAATGCAGCCTCCTTCGGCTCATCTCGAGTCTACTGAGCGGTCGGACCGGGAGCGCGATAGGGAAATCCTTTACTCCGAGGCGACATCTCTGCACGTCCGCGGGAGGAAGCACCGATTGAGTGATGCCCGCCACCGCAATAGCGTCAATTCGACACGAAAAACGCCACACCCCTTCTACTTCGCGTCGATCGGAGTATTTGATGACCAACGCACCGACCCTCGACACGACAGATGCCGCCGCGAACGGGACGCTGTCATTCGAGGACGTCCTCGAGCACGTCGCATTGCGGCGGGAAGAGTTCGCTCGCCAGAAGTTCGTGCCTCGCGACATGATCGACGAGTTCAAGCAGATCGGCATCTACCGCGCGGCGACACCCCGCCAATTCGGCGGCGACGCGCTCCCCCCGAGCGAGTTTCTGCGGATGATCGAACGCATCTCCGCGGTGGACGCGTCGGCGGGCTGGGTTGCCAGCTTCGGCTCCGCGCTCGTCTACCTGGCGGCACTGCCGCTCGCGACGCAGGCGGAGTTGTACAAGGACAGCCCCGACCTCGTCTTCGCGGGCGGGCTGTTCCCGGTGCAACCCGCCGAACAGGTGCCCGGAGGTCTGAAGATTCACGGGCAGTGGAAATTCGCCAGCGGATGCAAGGGCGCCGACATTCTCGGCGTCGGGATTCGCGGCGGCGACTCCACGGCGGGGAAGCCTCGCACCGCCCTGCTGTGGCCGAAGGACGTCGAGATCGTCGAGAACTGGGACGTGGTCGGTCTGTCGGGTACCGGAAGCCACGAACTGAAGGTCCACGGCGTCGTCGTACCCGAGGACTGGACGTTCATCCGGGGCGGGACCCCCACCGTCGACGAACCCCTCTACCGCTACCCCTCCATCGCGTACGCCGCCCAGGTCCTGGCCGTCGTCAATCTCGGAGTGGGCCGTGCTGCGCTCGACTACGCGATCAAGGTCGGAGCGGGACGCACGGGAATCACCGGAGCGCCCAAGCTCGCCGATCGCGCCTACTATCGCATCGACCTGGCCAAGGCGGAAGCGACACTGAGGTCCGCCCGTGCCTTCTTCTACGAGGTCACCGACGAGGCGTACGCCACGGTGGTCGCCGGCGACCCCGTCCCGGACAAGCTTGCGGCACTTCTTCGCCTGTCCTCGACGCACGTGGCCAAGGCGGGCGCGTCCGCCGTGCACACCGCATTCCAGTTGTCGGGCACCGGCGCGATCTACGACGGCAACGCGATGCAGCGGTACATGCGCGAGGCCCTGGTCCCGCCGCAGCACGCCTTCCTCGGCGACGGCATCTACGACAGCGCCGGTGCGGTGCTCATGGACATCCCGCCGTTCCCCGGCTTCATCTGACCACCCCGTTCGAATCGAGGAGACCATCGTGAGTGACACCAAGACCGCACCGCTGCGAGTCCTGTTCTGCATCGGCATCAACCAGAACTTCTTCGACCTCCCGACCGGCCAGGGCGGGCTGGTGTGGAAGGCGTTCTCCGGGATGATGGACGCGGTGGCCGACACACCGGGCGTCCGGGTGATCGGGGACATCGACGACGACAGCCACATGGTCGGACCGTCGGACGGCTGGCCGTGGACCTGTTACATCCTCGCCGACGTCGACACCCAGGAGACCGTCAAGGCCGTCTGCAACCTCTTCCGCACCACCCCGGTCGGCGAGTACACGCTGTGGCGATACGCGAAGATCGAAGCCCGCATCGGCCGTGCACTCACCGTCCGCGAGGACGTCGACCTCGGCGCGTGAGCAGTATGCACTCTACGACCGCGGCCGAGCTCGTCGAGAGCCGTGCGGCCGTGCACCGCGTGATGTGCCGCTACATGGAACTGTGCGATGTTCCCTCCGTGGCGTTTTCGGTCGAGGAACTCGCCTCGCTGTTCACACCCGACGCGGTGTGGGAAGGCATCGGTACCGAGTACGCGCACAAGTTCGGCACGCGTCGGGGCCTGCCGGAGATCGTCGGAATGCTCACCGCGTACCTTCCACCGAACTCCCATTTCCGCGCAAATGTGCACTTGCTCGGCAATGAGCAGATCGAGGTGGACGGCCCCGAGGCCCAGGGGCGGTGGATCATGCAGCAGCTGTCGCGATACGAGGACGGATCGGCCGAACTGCTCGTCGCCCGCATCACCGCCGAGTGTGAGGTCCGGGGCGGTACCGCCCGAATCAAGCACTTCACGACCGAGAAGCTGTTCGTCACTCGCCTCGACGAGGCGACACGACTGCTCGAATCGAATGGAAAGAGAACGTGATGACCACTTCGCTGGATCCCACCAACTTCGCGGACCTCGCCACGGACGACCGCGTGGACGGATCGCTGTACACCGACCCCGATATGTTCGAGGTGGAACTCGAGCGGATCTTCTACCGCACCTGGGTATGGGTTGCCCACGAGAGCGAGATCCCCGAGGCCGGAAGCTACAAGATGGCGACCATCGGCCGGCAACCGGTGATCGTCAACCGCGACCGCAAGGGAAACTTCAACGTCCTGCTGAACCGGTGCCGCCACCGCGGGGCCAGCGTCTGCGAGGTCCCCAAGGGCAAAGCGAACGGGTTCACCTGCCCGTATCACAGCTGGTCGTATGCCCTCGACGGTCGTCTGCGCGGAATTCCGTACCCCGACGGTTACGACGAGAACCTCGACAAGAAGGACCTCCCCCTCCAGAGTCTGCGGGTGGAGTCGTACGCCGGCATGATCTTCGCCAGCTTCAACCCCGACGTCGAACCCCTCGACGACTTCCTCGGCGACGCGAAGGTGTGGATGGACCTGTTCATGAAGCAGGGCGCCGGATACCCCGTCAAGACGCAGGGCGAACATTGCTTCCGCTTCCGCGGGAACTGGAAGATCCAGTTGGAGAACACCACCGACGGATACCACTTCCCGATCGTGCACCGGTCCTGGATGTCCTCCGTCGACGCCGAGACCGCCGACATGCTCTCCTTCATGACCGACGACAACGCCGTCACCCACGCTCTCGGAAACGGCCACAGCGTCGCGATCATGGTCCCGGAGCACGTCGACCTGGACCACGACGACGGCACCGAGAAGATTCAGGCGCGTTTCGACCACATCGTCGAAGAACTGTCGAAGACGATGCCCGCCGACAAGGTCCGCCGCATCGTCCGCTCCATGCACGGCGCCGGGTTCAACCTGAACATCTTCCCCAACGTCGCGATGTCGATGTCGTTCTTCCGGGTGCTGCGACCGATCTCCGTCGACGAGACCGAGATCCGGCACATCGCCCTCGGCATGGACGGCGGACCGGAGATCGTCAACCGCGAACGCCTCCGCATCCACGAACATTTCCAGGGCCCGTTCGGGTTCGGCAGCCCCGACGATTCCGAGGCCTGGGACCGGGTCCAACGCGGGTCCCGCGGCGCACCCGGAATGCCGATCATGGTGAACCGCGGTCTGGGTCGTGAAGCGCTCGACAGCGACGGACACCGCACCTCGCACGTCACCGACGAAACCGGGATGCGCGAGGCCTACGCAATGTGGAAGAGGATGATGACCGATGAGCACTGACCTGATGACCGCCCAACTCGCCGACACCCGCGTACTGCAGGCGATCGAACTCATCTGGCACGAAGCGGCCCTCCTCGACGCCAAGGACTACCAGACCTGGGACGCCCTCTGGACCGACGAAGGCCGGTACGTCATCCCCATCGACCCGGACACCGACGACTTCGACGGATCGCTGAACATGGTCAACGACGACACTCGCATGCGGCGCATGCGTATCGAACGCCTGACCTCCGGCTACTCGATGTCCGCGCTCGCCGCCGCCCGGACGGTCCGCACCGTCTCGCGGTTCACGGTCGAGGAACGGACCGAGGACTCGATCACGGTGAGGTCTGCGCAGATCCTCGTGGGCTTCAAGCGCGACGACCAGCAGACCCTCGCCGCCGACGTCACGCACCGCGTTCGCTACACCGAGAGCGGGCCGCGGTTGGACCTCAAGGTCATCCGGCTCGTCAACTCCCAGGCAGCGGTCAACGCCTCCGGCTACCTACTCTGACCAGCACTTTCCGAACCTTATCGATCGAACAGGAGCTCGACGTGGATTCTGTCGCAGTAGTCACCGGCGGCGGACGCGGCCTCGGTGCCGCGATCGCACAGCAATTGCACGACCGCGGATACCGCGTCGCGGTCACGGACATCGACAGCGGTGCCGCGAAAGAGACTGCGGCGGAGCTGGATCCGGACGGCGACACGGCCATCGGCGTGGAACTGGACGTTCGGAAGAGGACGAGTTTCGAAGCCGTCCGTGACCGGGTGATCGCGGAGTGGGGCGGCATCGACGTCCTCGTCAACAATGCCGGCCGGTCGCAGACGGGCTCCTTGATGGACATCGCGCCGGAGGAATTCTCCGACATCGTCGAGATCAACCTCAACGGGGCCTTTCTCGGCTGCCAGGTGTTCGGAAGCTACTTCGCCGAGAAGCGATACGGCAGAATCGTCAACATCGCGTCGCTGGCGGGACAGAACGGTGGCACGGCGACCGGCGCGCACTACGCCGCGGCCAAGGGCGGCGTCGGCACACTGACCAAGGTCTTCGCACGCGAACTCGCCCCGTCGGGTGTCACGGTGAACGCGGTCTCCCCGGGACCGCTGGACCTGCCGGTCGTGCGCGAGACGGTGCCCGCGGAGAAGCTGGCCGCCATCCTCACAACGATTCCGGTGGGCACCCTGGGCTCGCCCGATTTCATTGCCGAGACCGTTGCCCTGCTCGCATCGCCGACGGCCGCGTCGGTCACGGGTGCCTGCTGGGACGTCAACGGCGGCCTGTACATGCGCTGACCCCCGCCCGCGGGCGACGGGTCGCAGCACCGGAGGAAGAATCACCATGAGCATGTTCACTGTCACTGTCACGGACATTGTCGAGGAAACGCCGGACATCAAGTCGTTCCGGGTTGTTCGGACGGACGGGTCACCGTTCGACCCGTACCCGGCCGGCGCCCACATCGACATTCTCGGTCCCACCGAGGTCCTCACCCAATACTCGCTGTGCAGCCCGCCGCACGAGTCCGAATCGTACGTTGTCGCCGTCAAACGCGAGACCGGCCCGCGCGGTGGCTCGGCCGCGCTGCACGATCGTGTGAGGATCGGCAGCGAGTTGCAGATCAGCCGGCCCCGCACACTGCTCACGCTCGCCGAAGACGCGGACCGGCACATCCTCGTCGCGGCGGGGATAGGGCTGACCCCGATGCTCAGTCTGGCGTTCGCGTTGCACCGGCGGAGACAGCAGTTCGACCTGCACTACTTCGCGCGGACGAGGGCGCAGGCCGCGTTCGTCGACCTGCTGGAGAGCGCGGATTTCCGCCGGGACGTGCACCTGCACTTCGGCCTGACGAGGGACGATCAGCTCTGCGCGCTCGAGAAGATCGTGGCGGACGCGTCGGCCGCCACCCACGTCTACACCTGCGGCCCCGAAGGTTTCATGGATCGGGTCCGCGGGCTGGCCGAACCCGCGGTCGGTGAAGACGCGGTCCACTTCGAACACTTCGAGGCGGCGACGCCTGTAGCGACCGGGTCGGACACGGCGTTCGAGGTGGAACTCGACACGGGCGAGGTGTTCGAAGTGCCTGCCGGAAAATCCATCGCCGACGTACTCGAAGAGAACGACATCGGGATCGACACGTCCTGCAGGGAGGGTATCTGCGGCACATGCGTCCTGGACGTGCTGGAGGGCGAACCCGACCACCGCGACAATTGCCTCACCAAGAGTGAGAGAAAGGCGGGAGACAGAATTGCCGCGTGTGTGTCGCGCGCGAAATCCGACCGGCTCGTCGTCGAACTTCCCTGAAAGTGCCGAATAATTTCAGGTCACGGCAATTCCGGCCTGCAGAATATCGCGGACGAGAACGGCGATGCTTTCTGCTCCGGTCTTTTCCTTGATACGGGTGCGATGCACGTCGACCGTCTTCACGCTGATACCCAGCTCCTTGGCGATGTTCTTGCTGGGCAATCCGTCGAGGACGAGTGCGAGAATTTCCCTTTCGCGCACCGTCAGCGTGTCGATCCGGCCCTGCAACTCTGTTCTGTTGCGTCGCTCGCCGAATCGTTGACGCGCGACCCGGAGCGCATCCTGAATCACGTCGAGCATGTGCTGCGGATCGTAGGGCTTTTCGATGAACGTCAGCGCACCCCGCTGCAGCGCCCGCACCGACATCTTGATGTCACCGTGTGCCGACACGAAGATGATCGGGATCGGGGATTCGTCGGCGAGGAGTGCCTCCTGGAGCTGGAATCCGCCGACTTCCGGCATCCGGACATCCAGAACGAGGCAGGCCGGGATGTCGCGACGGTACTCGTCCAGGAAGGACTGCACCGAGAAGTAGTACTCCGACGTGATGTTGACCGAATCGAGCAGCCACGCAAGCGATGCGCACAACTCCTGATCGTCGTCGACGATGTAAACCCGTGTTTCCTGCTGATCCATCGAATCCTGCCTCGCACAGATGACTTGCTTCCTCGTCCAGTGAACACCGACCGTAACGGAAGCGGTAGGCAACTGAAGGAATCCCCTACCCGGGTAGGCGACTTACTGCGAGAAAGTAGCGTCGCCGCCAATGTTCCCACCCAGGTGATTCGTCCTATTCTTCTCGGGGAACGCGGGCGCACCACGAAAGACACGACTTCCTGTTCCAACTCACGGAGGCTGAAAATGCCCGAACTCACTACCATGCAATTGAGCTTTCGCACCGCCATGGCGAACCTGCCCGCCGCGGTCAACATCGTGACGACCGACGGCCCTGCCGGGCGCTGCGGAATGACGGTGACCGCCGTCTGCTCGGTCACCGACTCCCCGCCCACTGCCCTGGTGTGCGTGAATCAGAACAGTGCGATGCACAACGTGTTCCGGAACAACGGCCGAGTCGGAATCAATGTTCTCTCCGGCGACGACGAAGAGCTGGCCATGCATTTCGCGGGCGCAACGAAAGTCGCGATGGCGGACCGCTTCCACTGGGACATCTGGGAGGAAGACACCGGCGACGGTGTTCCGATCCTGCGCGCCGCCCACGTGGTGCTCGCCGGCCGGATCGCGGACAGCAAGACCGTGGGTTCGCATTCGGTGCTGTTCGTCGAACTGGACCGCGTGCAGACGCGCGAACACGGCGACAGCCTCGTCTACTTCCAACGCAAGTTCCACCGTTTGTCGGTTCCGGTCGAGTCCCCCGACTGGCTGTTCTACGACGAATGGTCCGACCCGATCACCGTGACGCCCACCCTCGTTCCCGCCGCAGCCGGAGGTAAATAGCCATGGTCACCTCGTCACCGCCCGAACAAGTCCCACAGAACTCCGACCTGCAGGTGCTCGCAGACACGCGCGCCGCCTTGACCTTTCGTCTCAGCGCCCTGGTCCTCGCACTGTTCCTGCCCCTGCCGATCCTCGGTGGGTTCACCTCGCTGCTGGACGGCGTCGTCTTCAGCGGTGTCACCGTGGCGTGGCTCTACGCGGTCGCGCAGTTCGTCGTCGCCATCGTCGTGGCCCGGTATTACATGGCACGGGCAGCCGAACTCGACTCCCGGACCGCCTCGCGGGCGAAAGGATAACAGCCATGAACCTCGTGTCCGCATCGCTCTTCGCGGCCCTCGTCGCCGTCACTCTGATGATCACCGCGTGGGCTTCCAAGAGGAACAAGTCCGCCGCCGATCACTACGTCGCGGGCGGCAGCCTCACCGGCAGGCAGAACGGTGTCGCCATCGCCGGCGACTTCATCTCTGCCGCCTCGTTTCTCGGAGTCACCGGTGCGATCGCCCTGACCGGTTTCAACGGGTTCTATCTCGCGGTCTTCGTGCCCGTGGCGTTCGTCCTCGCGATGCTCCTGATCGCGGAACCCCTGCGCAACCTCGGCCGCTTCACGCTGGCGGACGTCCTCGCCACCCGGTTCCCCGGCAAGGACGTGCGGTCGATGATGGCCATCAGCACGGTGGTGATCAGCGTGGTCTATCTCGTGTCGCAGCTGGTCGGGGCCGCGCTTCTGGTGTCGCTGCTGTTCGACCTCGACTACGCCGTGGCCGTGTTGATCATCGGAACACTCACCACCGCATACACACTGGTGGGTGGAATGCTCGCCACCAGCTGGATCCAGATCATCAAGACCGGTCTTCTCATGGTCTGCGCCGTGGTGCTGTTCGTTCTCGTGCTGGTGCGGTTCGATTTCAACCCCTTCGGCCCGTTCAGCACCGCGCTCGCCGAGTTCGGGCAATCGTTCGTCGCGCCGCAGCGCACGTCCGGTGCCGCGTCGTTCGATCAGTTGTCGCAGACCGTCGGGCTCGTCCTCGGCGTGCTCGGCCTGCCGCACGTCATGATCCGATTCCTCACCGTTCCGGACGCGAAGCAGGCGAGAACGTCCGCCTACACGGCGATCTGGATCTTCTTCGCCTTCTACCTGCTGGTACCCGTGCTCGGCTACGGCGCCGCCAAGCTGGTCGGTGTCGAGGTGATCAAGTCCGAGAACAGGGGCGGCAACCTCGCGGTCGCCCAGCTCGCCGAGACGGTCGGCGGCGGCGTCCTGCTGGCGTTCGTCGCGGCCGTGGCGTTCGTGACCATTCTGGCCGCACTGTCCGGCCTGGTGATCGCAACCTCGGGTGCGATCGCACACGACCTGTACGGGCAGGTGATCAGGAACGGGTCGGTGTCGGCGAAGGCTCAGCACCGCGCAGCCCGGGTCGCGACGGTGGCCACCTGCGTCATCGGTGTCGCCATCGCGTTCGCGGCGCAGAAGCAGAACGTCGCGTTCCTCGCGTCACTGGGCATGTCCATCGCCGCGTGCGCGAACCTGCCGGCGCTGCTGCTGACCATGTACTGGAAGCGCATGACGGCGCGTGCCGTCATCTCCGGCATCGTGGTCGGGCTCGTCCTGTCGGTCACCGTCATCCTGCTCAGCCCGGTCGTGCAGGGACCGGACTCCATTCTCGGATTCTCGAACCCGGCACTCGCCGTGGCACCCCTCTCGCTGGCGGTGTCCATCATCGTCGCGCTGGTGTCGGCGCCGTCCGGGGAGACGAAAGCGCGAGCAGATCGACTCTTCTCGGTGATGCGCACCCGAGCGCTCACCGGGCAGACCGAGACGACGGACGACGACACGATGGTGGCGATGCAATGAAGACGGAACTACGGTCACCGAGCCCACTCCGGGACCTGGCGGAGCAGCTGGCGACGGGCGCGACGACGCCCATCGACGTGGCGGAGGCGGCACTCGCACGGATCGCGGACCTCGATCCGGAAATCCACGCCTGGGCCCACCTCGACGCCGACGCGGTGCGGTCCGCGGCCGCCCGGATCCAGGACAGCGGCCCGGACGGCGCACTCTGGGGCGTCCCTGTCGGCGTCAAGGATCTCATCGACGTCGCCGGGATGCCGACGCGCTGCGGTAGTGAGCTGCGGAGCACGGATCCGGTGACGACGGACGCCGACTGTGTGGCACGGTCGCGCGCACTCGGCGCGCTCCCGTTCGGCAAGACCGTCACCACCGAGTTCGGGTACTTCAAGCCCGGCCCGACCCGCAATCCCCGCGCCCTGGACTACACGCCCGGCGGGTCGTCGAGCGGCTCGGCGGCAGCGGTGGCCGCCGGCATGGTGCCGCTGGCGTTCGGCACGCAGACCGCGGGGTCGCTGACGAGGCCGGCGTCGTTCTGCGGAGTCGCAGGTTTCGTCACCGCCCACGGCGAACTCCCCACCGCGGGCATCACCGGGTTGAGTCCCAGTCTCGACACGGTGGGACTACTGGCACGGACCGTGCCCGATCTCCACTTCGCGTGGACAGCACTGCGCGACGGCACGCGGGCGCCCGTCCTCGTGCCTTCCGCGCCGCGCCGGCTTCGCCTGTGGAGTGGGTTCGAGCTCGGCGAGCTGTCCCGAGAGATGACGGCGGCGCTCAGGGCGACCGCCGATTCCGCAGAGTCGGCGGGGATCGAGTGCCGTGAGTTGGACGCCGCCGCAACGATCGTGGCACTGACGGAACATCACCACACGGTGATGGCGTACGAGGCGGCCGGGGAACGTGCCGCCGAGGCCGCGCAGACCGACAAGATCAGCACACCCCTCGCCGAATTGTTCGCCGTGGGGGCGGCGGCCACCGAGGCGGACTACCGTGCCGCCCTCGCCGGCATCCGCGAGACCCGACAGCTGCTGCTCGCGGCGTTGGACGAGGACGAAGCCATCCTCGGGCCCGCGGCTCTCGGCGCCGCTCCACCCGGGCACGGCGCAACCGGGACGCCCATCCTGAGCCGACCGTGGCAGGCCCTGGGACTGCCGGTGGTCACGATCCCCGGGAAGCGTGACGGCGCGGGCCTGCCCCTCGGATTGCAGCTGATCGGACGTCCCGGTGCCGAGCAACGCCTGTTCGAGACAGCCGCGTGGCTGGAATCCGTGCTCTGACAACGACAGGAAGGCGTCAGTCGACGAAGATCGACGGCTGGCGTTCCTTCCACGGCGCCGCCTGCTCCAATTGCGCGGCCACCTCCAGTAACAGATCTTCTCTGCCGGTGGCCGCGACGAGTTGGATCCCGATGGGGAGGCCCTCCGGGCTCAGCGCGAGCGGCAGGCTGATCGCGGGGTTTCCGGACACGTTGAACGGTGCGGTGAACGGCCCGAACTCGAAGATGCGGCGTAGCCACGAGCGCACGCTGTGCCGGGGGTCGTCGTAGTCGAGGGTGCCGTGCGGCACCGGCAGCCACGCAACGGTCGGTGTCACGAGCAGATCGAATCGGGTGAAGAACAGGTGACCCGGTGCTGCGCGTCGAGTGCAGCCGCGACGTCGAGTGCGGTGAACGCCTGGGCCTCCTGCAGCACCGTCCGCGAGACCGCCTCGAGCAGAGCGGGATCGGGCCTGCGTGGAGCCCGCAGGATCGCCGCGTCCGTGGCGATCGCAGTGAGTGTCGACGCTTCGACGACGTCCTCCGCGTCGAATTGCGGGCGCGTCTCGGTGACGGTGTGGCCGATCCATTCGAGGATCGTGCCGGCGACGACCGTGGCCTCCGATACCTGCGCGTCGACGGCACCGACACCCCACGGCTCGGTTGTCAGTGTCACCCGCAGGCGGCCGGGATCGGCGCGCACCGCGTCGGCGTAAAGACCGGACGGCGTGGGGGCGGTGTACTTTTCACCGACCGCCGGGGCGGCAACGGCGTCCAGCAGATGGGCCGTGTCGCGGACGATTCGGGTGAGGGCGAACTCGTAGATGTGCCCGAACCCGGCCTCGCCGACCAGTGGGCCGCACGGGATTCGGCCGCGGCTCGGTTTCAGGCCGATGAGCCCGCAGCACGAGGCAGGCACCCGTGGCGAACCGGCGCCGTCGTTGCCGTGCGCCAGCGGAACCGCCCCCGCGGCGACGAGCGCGGCGGATCCTCCGCTCGACCCGCCGGTTCCCCGATCGAGTGCCCACGGATTGCGCGTCGGCCCGTACCGCGGATGCTGCGGCTACCGAGTGTGAACGGCACGCCCTTCGCGAACGGGCCGCTGTCCTTGATGACGAACGGCACCCCGCCAGTGGACCGTCGGTCCGGTGGTCGAGGGCCGGATCGAACATGGGCAGGGTCAGTGCCCCGAGGTCGGCATCGGCCTGCGCGATCGCTTCGCGCGCAACGGATTCGACCTCCGTCGCCGTCACCTCACCGGCCCGGATCAGCTCACTCAGGCCGACGGCGTCGAACCTGGTGTACTCGTGCAGTTCCAGCGGTCCCACTCCTCAGGTCGCGACGACCGTTTCAGTCTGACCTGGAGGGGCGGTGCGGCGCGACCGAATTTCTGCCGCCGTCACGTCGGTGGTCGACAGCAGTTCCTGTTCGCGGAAGGCTCGCGGCGAGACCCCGTACGTCTCCTTGAACAGCCGCGAGAAGTGCGACGAGTTGACGAGACCGTACCGGGCACAGATGGTTCCGATGCTGTCGCCGCGGAATCGGATGTCCTTGAGATCGCGGCGGCACTTCTCGAGCCTGCGGTGGCGGATCCATCCGGCCACCGTGTGTCCGTCCGCCTCGAACATCTTCTGCAGATGCCGCGTCGACACGTGGTGGTGGGCCGCCACTGCGGCCGTGTCGAGTGTGGGGTCGTGCAGGTGCGCGTCGATGAACGACTTCACAGCGAGCAGCAACGACGCGCCGGGAGCGGTGGCGTCGGCGGGCGCCTCCGATTGCACCGCGGCACCGAGCAGGTCGAGCACCGCGTCCTCGACGAGGGGGGTTGTCGGCATGGTGCCGGTCACGACGGAGTGGTGGAGGTTCGTCAGGAAAGGCGAGACGAGCGCGCCCATCCCGGTGCTGCCGCGGATGCGGCGCGCCGAGACGGTGCCCAGTTCCCGCGAGGCGATGCGGAGCAGTTCGCGGGGAAACATCAGCACGAACATGCTGAAGTCGCCCGCGAAGTGCAGGTCGTACGGCTTGCTGGTGTCGTAGACGGCGAAGTCGCCGGGCCCGAGCACGGCCTCGCGGTCGTCCTGGACGATGACGCCGCTGCCCGACAGTTGCAGGCCCACCTTCACCAGGCCTGGATCGGACCGCTTGATCGACGTGCGGGTCCGGCGGACGTCGACCGCGTGTCCCCCGACCTCGCTGAGCTGCAACCCGCCGAGCGCGGTGGTGCGCAGGGTCCCGGTGAAGCGCCCCGGTCCGTCCTCCGCCGTGGACACCACGGCGAGCGGGACGAACGCCGTGGAGACGGCCTGACGCCAGTGCTCGAACTGCCCGTCGTCACGCGCGGGCCCACCACCGAGACGCACCTTCGATCACCTCACAGAGCGGAGCGGTTGTCGATCAGTCGACGTGCCTTACCGAGTGAGCGTTCGAGGTCGCCGGGAGCGACGACGTCGACCTTCACGCTCACGCCGATCCTATTCTTCACCAGCTTCTGCAGTTCACCCGCGGCCCGCGCGTGGTCGTCGGTCACGGCGTCCGGACGCGATTCCACCCGCACGGTCAGCTCGTCCATGCGGCCCGGGCGGTCGAGGATGCACTGGAACTGGGGGGCCAGCGCCGGCACCGCCAGGATCAGCTCCTCGATCTGGGTGGGGAAGAGGTTCACCCCGCGCAGGATGATCATGTCGTCGGTGCGCCCGGTGACCTTCTGCATCCGCCGCACCGACCGCGCCGTCCCCGGCAGCAGCCGGGTGAGGTCGCGGGTGCGGTACCGGATGATCGGCATCGCCTCCTTGGTCAGCGACGTGAAGACGAGTTCGCCCTCCTCACCGTCGGGCAGCACCTCCCCGGTGACCGGGTCGATGATCTCCGGGTAGAAGTGGTCTTCCCAGATGTGCAGGCCGTCCTTGGTGTCGACGCATTCCATCGCGACGCCCGGGCCCATCACCTCGGACAGTCCGTAGATGTCGACGGCGTCCATGTTCAGCTGCTTCTCGAGTTCGGTGCGCATCTCCTCGGTCCACGGCTCCGCCCCGAACACACCGGTCCGCAGCGACGTCTTCGACGGGTCGATGCCCTTCTTGATCATCGCGTCGACGATCGTGAGCATGTACGACGGCGTCACCATGATCGCGTCGGGTTCGAAGTCCTCGATCAGCTGGATCTGGCGGTCCGTCATGCCACCGGACATCGGGATCACCGTGCAGCCCAGCCGCTCGGCACCGTAGTGCGCCCCGAGGCCACCGGTGAACAGCCCGTACCCGTACGCGACGTGCACCTTGTCCGTCGGCTTCACGCCACCCGCCCGCAGGCTCCGGGCGACCAGATCGGCCCAGTTGTTCAGGTCGCCCGTGGTGTACCCGACGACCGTCGGGCGCCCGGTGGTCCCGGACGACGCGTGGATGCGCGAAACCTTCTCCTGCGGCACCGCGAACATCTTGAACGGGTAGTTCGCCCGCAGGTCCGCCTTCGCCGTGAACGGGAACTTCGCCAGATCGGACAGGTCCTTCAGGTCACTCGGGTGCACACCGGCGTCGTCGAACGCCTTCCGGTAATGCGGAACGTTGTTGTACGCGTGGAGAAGTGACCACTGCAGACGTTCGAGTTGCAGCGACGAGATCCGGTCGCGCGTGGCGAACTCGATGTCCTGCGAGGGGGTGGCGATACTGGTCATTCTAGTCTCCGGGGTGTGCGGGCTGGGTATGGTCAGGCGTCGAAATCGACAGTCACGTTGTCGCTGACCGGGAAGGTCTGGCACGTCAGCACGAAGCCGGAGTCGACCTCGTAGTCCTCGAGCGCGTAGTTGCGGCGCATGTCCACGTCACCGCACGTGATCTTGGCGCGGCACGTTCCGCAGACGCCGCCCTTGCAGGCGAACGGAAGGTCCGAGCGGTACTTCTCGGCGGCGTCGAGGATCGACTCGTCCCGCGGCAGCGTCGCGGTGGTCGAGCGACCGTCCAGGACGAGCGTCACCTCACTGCTCGGCCCGGTGACGCCGGGTTCGCGGTGGGTTTCCATGGGCGGGGGCACGTCGTCGACGAAGAACAGTTCGTGATGCACGCGGCTCTTGTCGATCTGCAGGTCGCCGAGAACGGTCTCGGCGTCGGTGACCATGCCGTACGGGCCGCAGAGCCAGAAGTGATCGATGTCGGCCACCGGGACCACGGCGTCGAAGATGGCCCGGAGCCGGTCGGCGTCGAGACGGCCGGTGAACAGTTCGACCTCGCGGGGCTCGCGGGACAGGACATGGATGATGTCGAAGCGCGACCCGTACGTGTCCTTGAGGTCGGCGATCTCCTCGGCGAACATCACCGAGCGGGTGCGCCGGTTGCCGTACAGGAGAACGACTTCGGCCTCCGGGTTGGCGAGCATCGACGCGGCGATCGACAGCATCGGCGTAATGCCCGATCCGGCGGCGATCAGTACGTGGCGACCGCCGGCCGCCGGGTCGGCGACGAACGTTCCGCTCGGACCCTGCACCTCGATCCGATCGCCGGGGCGGACGTCGCGCACGAGCCACGTCGAGAACAGACCGTCGGACACCTCGCGCACACCGACCCGCGGCGCGGAACCGGAAGGCGCGCAGATGGAGTACGAGCGGCGGTGTTCGACGCCGTCGATCGTCCGCCGCAGCGTGAGCGACTGTCCGGGACCGAACGCGAACTCGTCGGCGAGCTCGGCCGGAACGTCGAACGTGACCGCGACCGCGTCGTCGCACAGGGATTCGACGTCGGCGACGGTGAGGGTGTGAAACGCCCTGTTGCGCAACGCCGCACCGGGTTTCGGGGAGACCGCTGTGGTCATGGTCAGATTTCCTTCACGTGATCGAAGGGCTCGAGGCAGTCGAGGCACCGGTAGAGCGCCTTGCACAGCGTCGCCCCGAATTCCGAGTCGAGCCGGGTGTTCGCCGAGTGGCACTTGGGGCATGCCACGGGTCGCGGCTTGACGGTGAGCGTCAACGGCACCGGACCCGATGTGCGTCGCGGCGCGGGACCGGGTGTCGAGTAGCCGTTCTCGCGGAGCTTGCGCAGCCCGTTCTCACTGATCCAGTCCGTGCTCCACGGCGGCGACAGAACGGTCCTGACCTCGACGCTGCCGAACCCGGCGTCCTGCAGGGTGTGCTCGATGTCGTCCCGCATGGTGGCCATCGCGGGGCAACCGGAATAGGTGGGGGTGATGGTCACGACCACCGACCCGTCGGCGTATTCCTCGACGTCGCGCAGCACACCGAGATCGGCGAGCGTGAGCATCGGCATCTCGGGGTCGAGCACGGATTCGGCGAGGCGACGGGCGTCGCTGCGCACGGCGGTGGTCATGTCACCACACTCCTTCGGGGTGCGCCCGGGCCACGCTCTGCATCTCGGCGAGCAGCAGTCCGAGCGACTCGGTGTGCAATCCCTGCCGTCCTGCCCGGCCGCCGACGGTGCCGACGGTCCGGCCGGTCGGTGCGGTGAGCTCGGCGGCGCGCAGCACCTGTTCGAGCACGGAATCGAATTCCTCACGCACGTCCCGCGGGTCGACGCCCACCCCCACCGCCGCGAGCGCGAGCTCCTCGGTGGTCGGGACGAACAATTCCTCGACATACGGCCACACGTGGGTGAGCGCCGCTTCCATCCTGGTCTTCGACTCCTCCGTGCCGCAGCCGAGCGTCACAACCCAGCGGGCCGCGTAGTCGCGGTGGTAGGTGACTTCCTTGACGCCCTTCACCGCGACCGCCGCGAGGACCGGGTCCCGGGACGTGCGGAGACGATCGAACAGCGCGAGACGCCACGTCGAGAACACCAGCAGTCGCGTGATCGACTGAGCGAAGTCGCCGTTGTCGAGTTCGGCCAGCCGGGTGTTGCGGAACCGATTCTCGTCCCGGAAGAACGCGAGCGCGTCCTCGGCGGGAATGGGGCTCGTCTCCGAGATGTACGGCACCACCGACGCGTCCGCCGCGGCCGCCCGGGCGAGCAGCAGTCGCGCCTGACCGAGCAGGTCGAGCCCGACGTTCGCGAGCGCAACCTCTTCCTCGAGTTCCGGTGCGCGCGTGCTCCACTCGGCGAGACGCTGTGAGCTGATCAGTGCATCGTCACCGAGCATCAGGCAGTAGCCGGCCAGCGCGGAGAGGTCGACGTCCTCCGGAACCGTGGTGTCGACACCCGCGAGGGGGTCGTCGAAGCTGGTGCCGAACGCCCACTGGCCGTGGCTGTCTTCGTCGACGAGGCCTTCGTAAGCATTGTCGTGGTCGGTCATCGTCAGCCTCACATGTGGGGAACGTTGTCGGGGATCTCGTAGAACGTGGGGTGCCGGTACACCTTGTCGCCGCTGGGCGCGAAGTAGGGATCCTTCTCCGACGGGCTGGAGGCCACGATCGAACTGGACCGCACCACCCAGATGCTCACGCCCTCGTTGCGGCGGGTGTAGACGTCCCGGGCGTGCCGGACGGCCATCTCGTCGTCGGCGGCGTGCAGGGATCCGACGTGAACGTGGTTGAGTCCGCGCTTGCCGCGCAAGAACACCTCGTACAGGGGCCAGTCCGCGCGTACTGCGTTGTCGTCCGTGCTCATCGTGCGTTCTCCTTGCTGCTCTCGCGGCGGGCGAAGGCCGTCGCGGCCTCCCGCACCCACGCCCCGTTCTCGTGTGCTGCCCGCCGGTTGGCGACGCGCTCGACGCTCGATGCGCCGTTGCCCTTGATCACCTGCATGAACTCGCTCCAGTCGGGCTCACCGAAGTCGTGAGCGCCGCGCTCGGCGTTCCACTTCAGGTCCGGATCCGGGAACGTCACGCCGAGCACCTCGGCCTGCGGGATGGACATGTCGACGAACCGCTGACGGAGTTCGTCGTTGGTGTGCCGCTTGATGCGCCACTTCATGGACTGCTCGGAGTTGGGCGACTGATCGTCCGGCGGACCGAACATCATCAGCGCCGGCCACCACCAGCGGTTCACCGACTCCTGCACCATCTCGCGCTGGGCGTCGGTGCCGCGCATCATCGTCATCAGCAGTTCGAAGCCCTGACGCTGGTGGAACGACTCCTCCTTGCACACCCGGATCATCGCCCGCGCGTACGGCCCGAAGGAGCTGCGGCACAACGGGACCTGGTTGCAGATCGCGGCGCCGTCGACGAGCCAGCCGATCACGCCGACGTCGGCGTAGGTCAGCGTCGGGTAGTTGAAGATCGAGGAGTACTTCTGCTTGCCTTCGATCAGCTTCTCGGTGAGGTCGGCGCGATCGGCTCCGAGCGTCTCGGCGGCCGAGTACAGGTACAGGCCGTGCCCGGCCTCGTCCTGAACCTTCGCCATGAGGATCGCCTTGCGGCGCAGCGACGGCGCGCGGGTGAGCCAGTTGCCCTCCGGTTGCATGCCGATGATCTCCGAGTGCGCGTGCTGCGCGATCTGCCGGATCAGCGTCTTGCGGTAGCCGTCGGGCATCCAGTCCCTCGGCTCGACCCTCTGGTCGGCCGCGATGGTGTCATCGAAGAGCTCTTGCAGCTCATCGGAAGCGTTTGACGTGGTCATATGTCCTACCTCTATTACCGAATGATCGGTTGGTATCAAGTATGCATGTCAGCCCCCGCCCACACAAGGGCGGGAGCCGAATTACGTCAGTGGCCTTCGAAGGCGGGCGTGCGCTTCGCGAGGAACGCGTCGACCGCGCTGCGGTGATCCTTCGACCGGCCGAGTTGCTCCGCGGCCCCACGCTCCCGCTCGAGCGCCTCCGACAGCCCGGTCGACGCCGCCGAGACCAGCGCCTTGACCTGCGCATACGCCGCCGTGGGACCGTCGGCCAGCTTCCGCGCCAGCGCGGCGGCCGCGTCCCCGAGTTCGGCATCGGGCACCACCCGGTGCACCAGCCCCCAGTCCAGCGCCTGCGCCGCCGTGAACCGGTCGCCGAGCATCATCAGCCCGGTCGCCCGGCTCGGTCCGAGCGCCTGCACCAGGGTGTGACTCAGCCCGGAGTCACCGGCCAGCGCGATCCCCGTGAACGCCGTGGCGAACTTGGCTCCCTCCCCCGCGATCCGGATGTCGGCGGCCAGGGCGATGCCCAGCCCCGCCCCGACACAGGCGCCGCCGACCGCGACGACGACCGGGACGCGGACCGCGGCCAGCGCCCGGAGCAGCGGATTGTAGTGCTCGGCGACGGTGTCCATCGCGTGCGCTGGGTCCGCCTCCAGCCCGGCGACGTGCTCGGCCAGGTCCTGGCCGACACAGAAGTTCTTCCCCTCCGCCTGCAGCAGCAGGGCGCGCACGCTGTCGTCGGCGGCGACCTTTTCCACCGCCGCCAGCAACTGTTCCTTCACCGCGCGGTCCAGGGCGTTGGACGCGCCCGCACGGCGCAGGGTGATGGTGGCCAGTCCCGCGTCCACGGAAAGTCCGACCACGTCGTCAGTGCTCATGAGAATGTGCCTCCTGCTGGTTGTGGTGTGGGTGGCCCGTCAGGACCAGGTGAAGAACCCCTGGCCGGTCTTGCGGCCGAGTTCGCCCTTGGCGACCTTCTCGCGCAGCAGCGCGGGCGGCGCGAACCGGTCGCCGAGCGTCTTCGCCAGGTGCTCGGCGATCGCGAGCCGGACGTCCAGTCCGACCAGATCGGTGGACCGCAGCGGTCCCATCGGGTGGCGATAGCCGAGTTCCATGGCCCGGTCGATGGACTCGGCGTCGGCGACGCCTTCCTCGAGCATCCGGATCGCCTCGAGCCCGAGGCACACGCCGAGACGGCTGGTCGCGAAGCCGGGAGAATCGTTGACCAGCACCTCGGTCTTGCCGAGCTGGGCGACCCACTCCCGGACCTTCTCGACGACGCCGGCATCGGTGGCCGGGGCGCGGACGATCTCGACGAGCGACGACGCCGGAACCGGATTGAAGAAGTGCATGCCGATCAGCCGGGCCGGGTCGCCGAGGGCACTGCCGAGTTCGGCGATCGAGATCGAACTGGTGTTGCTGGCGATTACCGTCGTGGGCGACACCGTCTTCTCGACGAGCGAGAGCACGGATAGCTTGAGGTCGACCAGTTCGGGCACCGCCTCGACCACCAGATCCAGGGCCGGCGGGAGCGCATCGGGGGCGGCCACCGTGGAGACCCGTCCGAGGATCGTCGCGGGATCGACGTCGCCGAGCTTGCCGCGTTCGTGCGCGCGGTCGAGTCCGTCGGACACCCGCTTCACGGCCGCCTCCCGGTCGCCGCTCTCGGCGATGATGACGGTGGAGCCGAGGGTGGCGAAGACCTGTGCGATACCCGCGCCCATCCGGCCGCCGCCGACCACTCCGACGTTCTTCGGTGCTGTGCTCGTCATTTCTTCTTCTCCAGAAAGGCAGTCATGCGGTCGTGTTTGTCGCGGCTCTCGAACAGCACCGCCTGCGCGATGTCGTCGGCGAACGGGTGCGAGCCCGGTGCGTCGACGATCATCTTCGTGAGCTTGAGCGCCAGCGGCGCCGATCGGGTGATGCGGTCGATGACCTTGTGCGCTGCATCGATGTGCTCGCCGGGTGCGACGACACTCATCACGAGTCCGCTGCGCAGCGCGTCCTGCGCGTCGAGGTTCCGGCCGCCGAGCAGAACCTGCTTGGCGACGGACGTGCCGACCAATTCGGGCAACCGGTAACTGGCCCCGGCCGCGGCCATGATGCCCAGCCCCGGCTCCGGGTTCCCGAAGACCGCGGTCTCGGTGGCGATGCGGATGTCACAGGCGTAGGACAGTTCGGCGCCGCCGCCGAGCGCGTACCCGCTCACCGCGGCGACGGTGGGCATCGGCAGCTTCGCGATGCGGTCGAACAAGTTGCGGTTGATGCCGGCGAACGCCTCGTCGCGGCCGCGCTCACGCAGTTCGGCGATGTCTGCGCCGCCGGCGAAGTGATCGCCCTCGCCGGTCAGCAACATCGGCTTCGGCGTCGCCTCCAGCGACGCGCACACCTGGTGCAGTTCGCCGATCATCTCCGCGTTGATCGCGTTGCGCTGTGCGGGACGATGCAGCGTGACCACCATGCGGTCGTCGCGG
This sequence comes from Rhodococcus jostii RHA1, assembly GCF_000014565.1. Taxonomy (NCBI): domain Bacteria; kingdom Bacillati; phylum Actinomycetota; class Actinomycetes; order Mycobacteriales; family Nocardiaceae; genus Rhodococcus; species Rhodococcus jostii. The sequence goes on from NC_008268.1 coordinate 3,018,023, forward strand.
TCCTCGATCTTCAGTGTGTTCACGGCGCCTCGATCAACATCGCGACGCCCTGGCCGACGCCCACGCACAGCGTGGCCAGTCCGCGGCGGGCGCCTTCGCGTTCCATCCGGCCGAGCAGCGTCAGCAGGATCCGCGCACCCGAGCAGCCCAGCGGGTGGCCGAGCGCGATGGCGCCGCCGTCCGCGTTGACGATCGACTCGTCGAGCTTCAACTGCCGGATCACCCCGAGCGACTGCGCCGCGAAGGCCTCGTTGAGTTCGGCGGCGCCGAGGTCGGAGATCGACCAGTTGGCGCGGGCAAGGGCCTTGCGGGTGGCCGGGACCGGCCCCAGACCCATGACGTTGGGGGCGATACCCGCGCTCGCACTGGTGACGATGCGGCCGCGGACGGTCAGGCCGTACTTCTCCACCGCCGCCTCGCTCGCGACGACCAGGGCCGCGGCGCCGTCCGAGAGGGACGACGACGAGCCGGCGGTCACGATGCCGCCGGTGCGGAACACCGGTTTCAGCGAACCCAGCTTCTCCAGAGTGGTTCCCCGCCTGGGGGTTTCGTCGGCGGCCAGTTCACCGTCGCGCACCGGCACGGGCACGATCTCGCGCTCGAACCGGCCGGCGTCCACCGCCGCGATCGCCCGCTCCTGGCTGCGCAGCGCGAAGGCGTCGCTCTCGGCGCGGGTGACGCCCTCGAGCGCGGCGACCTCCTCGGCCGTCTCGCCCATCGACAGCGTCACCTTGCGGACGTCCGGTCCGGCCCCGGCCGGAACGTCACGGTCTGCCGCGGTGAACCGCGGGTTCGTGAACCGCCAGCCGAGCGAGGTGTCGGCCACCTCCCCCGGACGTGCCCACGGGGTGCCGGGCTTGGCCATCACCCAGGGTGCGCGGGTCATCGATTCGACGCCGCCGGCGATCACGATGTCGGCCTCGCCGCTGCGGATGGTGTGCGCGGCGGACGCGACGGCGGTCAGACCGCTCGCGCACAGGCGGTTCACCGTGTAGCCGGGAACGCTGTCGGGCAGGCCCGCGAGCAGCACGGCCATGCGGGCGACGTCCCGGTTGTCCTCGCCGGCCTGGTTGGCGGCCCCGAGGATCACCTCGTCGACGGCGTCGCCCGGGATTCCGGCCCGGCGGGCGGCCTCGGCCACGACGAGACCGGCAAGGTCGTCGGGGCGCACTCCCGCGAGCGCTCCGCCGTATCGACCCTGCGGGGTACGGGCTCCGTCCACCAGAAACACTTCGGCCACAGTCTTCTCCTTCACGGGGGTGCCGTCTATTAATAACCGAATCTTCGGTCGGTACGCAAGGGGAGGTAGCGCACGAAAAGTTGCGATCCTCCCTTGACAACCAGCGGCGGAAGCGACGATTCTGTTAACCGACCGAACGTACGGTGAAATGGAGTTGTCGTGAGCAAGTTACTGGAAAGCTACGCCGCCGGACGCTGGTACACCGCGCCGGACGAGGGAACGCCGCTGCTGAGCGCGGTCGACGGCTCCGAGGTGGCGCGCATCTCCGCGACCGGACTCGACCTGGGCGAGATGGTGACCTACGCCCGCGAGGTGGGCGGAGCGGCGCTCGGGAAGCTGACCTTCCACGAGCGTGCCGCTGTCCTCAAGGCGCTCGCCCTCACCCTCATGGCGGGCAAGGAGGAGTTCTACGCCCTCTCCACCTCGACCGGCGCCACCAAGCGCGACTCCGGCGTCGACATCGACGGCGGCTTCGGCACCCTCCTCAGCTATGCCGGCAAGGCCAGGCGGGAACTGCCCAACGACACCGTCTACCTCGACGGCGCGTTCGAGCAGCTGGGCAAGAAGGGCACGTTCCTCGGCCAGCACGTCTACACCTCGCGCCGCGGCGTGGCCGTCCAGATCAACGCGTTCAACTTCCCGGTGTGGGGCTTCCTCGAGAAGCTCGCCCCCGCGTTCATCGCCGGCGTCCCGTCCATCGTCAAGCCTGCGAGCCAGTCGGCCTATCTCACCGAACTCGTGTTCCGTCGCATCATCGAGTCCGGGCTGCTGCCCGAGGGTTCGGTCCAGCTGCTGTCGGGCAGCGCCCGCGTGCTGCTCGACCACCTCGGTGGGCAGGACTCCGTGGCGTTCACCGGATCCGCCGACACCGCGGCCACCCTGCGAGCGCACCCGAACGTCGTCGGTGAGGGCGTCCACTTCAACGCCGAGGCCGATTCGCTCAACGCGTCGATCCTCGGCTCCGACGTCGAACCGGGCAGCGAGGAATTCGACCTCTACGTCAAGCAGCTCGTCACCGAGATGACGGTGAAGGCCGGCCAGAAGTGCACCGCCATCCGGCGCGCCTTCGTGCCGTCGGCGTTGATGGACGACGTCATCGCCGCTGCCGAGGCCCGGCTGTCGCGCGTCGTGGTCGGCGCCCCCGACGCCGAAGGCGTCACGATGGGTGCGCTCGCCAGCCTCGAACAGCGCGACGAGGTCCTGAAATCGCTCCGCGGCCTGACCAAGTCGGCGCAGATCGTGGTCGGCGACCCGGAGAACTTCGACGTCGTCGGCGCCGACAAGGCGACGGGCGCGTTCCTGCCGCCGATCCTGCTGCGCTCCGACGACAAGGACGCCACCGAACCCCACGACATCGAGGCCTTCGGTCCCGTCAGCACCGTCATCGGATACGACAGCACCGACGAGGTCATCGAACTCGCCGCCCGCGGCAAGGGCAGCCTCGTCGCCTCCCTCGTCACCCGTGATTCCGCACTCGCCCGCGACATCGTGCTGGGCCTCGCCCCGTTCCACGGCCGCGTCCTCGTCCTCAACCGCGACGACGCCAAGGAATCCACCGGCCACGGCTCACCCCTGCCCGTCCTCGTGCACGGCGGCCCCGGACGCGCGGGCGGGGGCGAGGAACTCGGCGGTATCCGCGGCATCCTGCACCACATGCAGCGCACCGCGGTCCAGGCCACCCCCGACATCCTGACCGCGGTCGGAAACAAGTGGGTCACCGGTTCGCAGCGCAACGACGACGGCGTCCACCCGTTCCGGAAGAACCTTGCGCAGTTGCGGATCGGCGACACCATCGTCGGCGGCCCCCGCCAGGTCACCCTCGCCGACATCGACCACTTCGCCGAGTTCACCGGCGACACGTTCTACGCCCACACCGACCCCGAGGCGGCGGCCGCGAACCCGCTGTTCGGCGGCATCGTCGCCCACGGATACCTCGTCGTCTCCCTCGCCGCCGGTCTGTTCGTCGAACCGAATCCCGGCCCCGTCCTCGCCAACTTCGGCGTCGACAACCTCCGGTTCCTCACCCCCGTCAAGGCCGACGACAGCCTCACCGTCACGCTCACCGCGAAGCTCATCACGCCGCGCAGCAGCGCCGACTACGGTGAAGTCCGTTGGGATGCAATCGTCGTCAACCAGGACGGCGATCCCGTCGCAACGTACGACGTACTCACCCTCGTCGCCAAAGGAGAAAACGCATGAGCTTCAAGGTCGCCGTCTGTTACGGCCAGCCCGATGACCCCGAGGCGTTCGACGCCTACTACCGCGACACCCACATGCCGCTGGCCCGCAAGATCCCCGGCCTGACCGACTTCACGTGGGGCAAGTGCAGTGCCCTCGACGGCGGGACGCCGCCGTACTACGCGGTCGCGAGCCTCGTCTTCCCCGACGCCGACACCATGAAGTCCGGGTTGCAGTCCGAGGAGATGAAGCAGGCAGGCAAGGACGTCCCCAACTTCGCCACCGGCGGCGTCACCATGTACGTCCAAGAAGAAGAATCCGTCTACAACCAGTAGGAGAACCATGACTGTCGACGCGTCCGCGGAATGCCGCATCGCGCGGAAGATGTTCGAAGCCGACAATGCGTCCCAGGCGCTCGGCATCGAGATCCTCGAGCTCAGCCCCGGCCACGCAGTCGCGTCGATGGTCGTGGGTGAGACCATGGTCAACGGCCACGGCATCACTCACGGCGGGTTCGTGTTCACCCTCGCCGACACCGCATTCGCGATGGCGTGCAACGGATACGACACGCCCGCCGTCGCCGCCCGCGCCGACATCCGGTTCCTCACCTCCACCCGCCTCGGCGACACGCTCGTCGCCGAGGCCGTGGAACGGGCCCGCTACGGGCGCAACGGCATCTACGACGTCACCGTCCGGCGCGGCGACGACGTCATCGCCGAGTTCCGCGGCGACAGTCGTGCGCAGCCGCGCCCGTGAGTACTTGTTAACCGCGGGACGTTAACAAGTACTCACGGGTGCGCAGCGCTTACGGGGGCCGCGTGCTTTCCGCGCTCGGACGCGGCGGCGTCGCGCGCTGCCCGCTCGGCGGCGGCCGCCTCGATGGCGATCGCGTGATCCACCGCGTGCGGCGCGATGCCCAGGTTGTCCAGCGTCTCCCACAGACTCGACAGGGCCGCCTTCGGGTCGAGGTAGTACTCCGACTCGCGGACGCGCCAGAATGTCCAGCCGCACCGTTTGAGTTCCTGCTCGCGTTCGAGGTCCGCGATCCGCTGTTCCGGGGTGGTCGAGAACGCGTCGCCGTCGCATTCGACGGCGAGTCTCATGGTGCCACCGGTGACGACGAGATCGATGCGCCGATTGTTCACCTCGACTTGCGAATTGACGTGGTAGCCGCGTTCGGCGATGTCGTTGAACACGCGCTGCTCGAGCAGATTGTCGAACGGCGGGATCCGGACGTCGCGGTCGACGTCCTGCGGCATGGGGTCGGCCGGCGCCGGCGACGTCGACATCATGTAGCTGAGCAGGGAGTTCCGCAGGTCGGCCCGCTTCAGTTCGTCGACGGTCACGGAGTGGAACAGCCACAGCTGGTCCTGCGCGCGTGACGCCGCGACGTTGAACCGTCGCTTGTACTGGTTCGCTGTCAGCGGTGCGAAGTTCTGCTCGGGTCCCACGACCATCGACAGGAAGACGACGCTTCGTTCGTCGCCCTGGAAGTCGGGCGGCGTCCCGACCCGCAGTCGCCGCTGCTCCCACTGTTCGATGCCGATGCGTTTGACGAGTTCGGTCCGGATGGCATCGACCTGGGACTGCCCCTGCAGCACGACGATTCCGAACGTCTTGCCGTCGTAACGGGGGTCGACGAGGCATTCGATGAGCTGGTCGACGAGAGCGGCGGCCTCGACGTGGTTGGTGAGCGTCGCATCCTTGCCCGACACGGTGGCGTCGGATACATACGTATGTTTCAGCGGCGGAAGCCGGTCCGCGCCGAACTGCCGCACCGGGACCAGCGGCAGTTCGCCGTAGAACTGGGTGCTCGACCAGTTGATGATCTCGGGCATCGAGCGGAAGTGCTCGCGGAGCCGGACCACCTGCCCGAAGCTGGTGCGCAGGATCGAGAACAGGCTCGACCGCGGCGTGAGCGTGGCCTGGACGTACTCCGGAAGGTCCGGCAGGTAGGCGTCGAGCCGGGTGAACACGTCGTCGAGGGTGCCGGTGGTGGGGATGTCGGCGGGTGCGCACTGCTTGTCGTCGCCGACGACGATCACCCGCGGCGCCAGCCACAGCAGGAACAGGTTGGTGATGTCGGCCTGGCTCGCCTCGTCGACGATGACCACGTCGAAGCTGCCCGGCACGGGCGGGATCGACGCGAGGACCTGTTGCAGCGGCATCACCCACGCGGGCACCGCGCCCTGCGCCTCACCCATCGCGGATCGTGCTGCGCTGCGGTACTTCTCGGCGTACTTACCGGCGCCGGCACCGATGCTGGAGATGTGCTCGCGGTACGTCTGCAGCGCCCGCACCTGATCTGCCGTCAGGTATTCGAGGCAGTCGCGCCAGGCGGTGGCCGCCGCGAGCCGCGCCGTCAGGTGCGCGAGATCCGCGTCGACGGCGTTGAGTTCGGCTTCCAGTTCCTGTTCACGACCGGCACGGTGCTGCTCGGTGACCCATTGGCGGGCACGGCGCCACGCCCAGGCCTCCGACATCTGCCAGCTCATCTCGTCCCACTCGGTGAGCGCCGCCGTCCTGCGCACCAGTTCGTACAGCGCCGGGGCGACGGGTGAGAGTTTGTCGGACAGTTCGTCGAACAGCCGCTGATCCTGCTGCTCGACGCGGGCGACCGCGTAACGGCTGAGGGCATCCGACAGGGCCTCGTTGTCGGCCTGATCGAGTGCCGCCACCAGGGCGGTGCCTTCCGGCGACGGTCCCGCGTCGACCTCCGTGGAGACGGCCGAGACGATGGCGTCGAGTTCCGCACGGGCACTGTCCACGTCGGCTCGGGTGGTGATCGCCTCTGCGGCCCCGGCCACCGCGACGGCGTCCGAGAGAGTGCGGATCCGCGGCGCGTTCGGGGACAGCGCGAACAGTTCGCGGGCCAGCGCGTCACGCGCGACGAGGAGGGCGCGCACGCGGGCCACCCGGCCGACGATCATGTTGAGGCTGTCGACCTGGACGGCACGGGAGCCGTTCATGTCCACCGGAATCCGAAGGTCCGCCAGCAGGGTGGCGGCGGTCTGCGCGGCGTCGTGGGCGCGCAGGTGCTCGGTCACGAGCCGCACGGTGGCGGCGGTCGTGGCGGATACACCGTCGACGGTGGCGTCGAGGCCGAGTTCTTCGACGGCCTTCTGCTCGTCGCTGCGACGGAAGCGCGTCTTCCATTCGACGGCGCCGGACTCCATCGCGACGGCGAGTGCACCGATCGCCTGCAGGGCGGGTCGGGTCATGACGGCGCACTGGACGTCGTGCGCGCCGATGTAGCGGTCGGCGGCCGCAGCCGCCTCGACGATCGCGGGCAGGGCGTCCAGACGACCCCACAGGTGCGTCACCCGGCCGGAGAGGACGGTGTCGGCGAGGCTCTGGAACTGGCCGTCGAGGTCGAGGACGTCGTATGCCCGCGCCTGCAGTTCCTTGCAGTGCCGGCGAACCGTGTACGCGGTCCCGGGGTCGACGCCCCCGAGGACCTCGAGCAGATGCGCCGTCTGCGGGGTGTCGATGGGGACACTGGTCGAGGCCCGCGAGCAAAGCCGTTCGAGTTCGGCCCGGTTGGGCAGCAGCGAGTCGAGCGCGGGAAGCGTCTGACGGGACCGCTGCGCCCGTTCGGGGGACGCCGTCACCGACAGCCGGCGCAGTGTCTCGACCTCGGTGCCGGTGAGGGGCGGCTGCTCGCTCAGCAGCGGACCGGGAAGCCACTCGAAGGCGTCCTGCAGGCCCATGACCTTGCGGACGATGGTGGCGGCGGTGCCCTCGTAGCCGTCCGCGACAGCGTCGTGGAGGTAGGTCTCGGACTCGCGCAGCGCCTTCACCTGCTCGAGCACGACGGCCCGCTTCTGCACGGCCTCGTCCCGCTGGGCACGGAGATCGGCGATCTTCTGGCCCTCGCTGTGCGGGTTGAACGACGACTTCCGTTCGGCGATCGTCGCGACACTGCGGGTGAGCTCGTCGGAGCCGCCGCGGGACAGGTCGGTGATGGAGACGCACAGTTCCTGCATCTCGGGCGGAAGCTTGTCCCTCAGCACCCGGAGCGCCTGCGCCTTCTCGCTCGTGACGAGCACCCGCTGGCCGCGCGCGAGCAGCGCCGACACCAGGTTGGCGATCGTGTGAGTCTTGCCCGTGCCGGGCGGGCCTTCGACCACAACTCCGCTGTCCCCGCCGAGCCGCTCGATGATCTGCGACTGCTCGGCGTTGGCCGGGAGCGGGAAAAGCGGGTCTTCGGCGAGCGTCGACGAGGTGGCGGCGCCGGTGCGCTCGAGCCACGACAGCCGGTCTGCCGGTTCGATCGCCTCGACCAGCTGCGCGAGCCCGAGCGGAACGGTCGCGCCGTCGCGTTCGAGGTGGGAGATCATATGCTCGTAGTACTCGACCAGCGCGAAGGCACTGCGTTTGCGCAGGACCAGGGCGGGCGACAGCGTGAGGGTGCCGTCGGCGTCGGCGTCGGCGTCGGCGTCGGGCGGCCGGACGGTCTCGCGCGTCGTGACCGTCGTCATCAGCGACTTCGGCGCCCACTCCGCGAGCAGTGCGCGAACGCCGTCGCCCAGGGGCGACGCGGCGGTGTCCTGCAGTTGCTTCTGCAGCGGCATCGCGTGCGCGCTGTCGTAGACGTCGAGTCCGGTGAACAGCTGGGAGTCTTCGAGCCGGGGCTGGGAGCCCGCGATCAGCCGCACCAGCAGGTCGCCGGTCCGGGGATCGCGGTGGATGCTCGCCGACTGGGTGACCAGGTGGGTCTGGACGCCGTCCGGGCCTGCGCCCGTCAGGGTCAGCAGACCGGACGCGACGACGAGTTCGATCGACTCGGGTCGGGCGTTCAGCTCCTGCAGCATCCGCTGCAGCGACTGGTACAGATCGGCGTGCGGGCGACGCTCACGGTCTGCCTTCGCCCACGTCTGCCAGCGCGGCACGTACGCGTCGAACGCCTGCCGGACGTCGTACGCGCGGCGCACGTCGTATTCCTCGTCGGAGTCCTCGGCGTAGGCGTCGGACGCGTTCAGTTCGAGGTCGGAACGCGAGCTGTCGGAGCGGGCCGCAGCGTCCACCCAGCCGGCCAGGACCGTGGGCAGTTCCGGCGGATCCTCGACGCCGATGAGGGGCACGCGCAGAACGATGTCGCCCTGCGCGGCGTCGGAATCGAGTTGGATCGTCCGACCCTCCTGATGCAGCCATTCGACCTGTTCGTGCTGGTCGACGCGGAGAACCGGCTTCGTGCGAGCCCTGACGATCTCGCGCAGGAACTGCAGCAGGCGCTGGACGCGGCCTGCGAGCTCGGCGTCGTTTTCGGGACTCGACAATGTAAACCTCTGCGAATTCTCGGTGATGACGTGCGCTTGCCCCCGCCGTGCACACTATCGGGTCGAGGGGGTGAAGTTCGAGGCGTCATCCCCTGGCAGAGGGACTGGACGGTCGCTCGAGGTGCCGGGACGGACCGCTGTTGGTACCGACCGGTCTCTACTATTCATCCAGGACGGGTTCCGCGGATCACGACCCTCGCCGCGGTGATCGCGACCGTCGCACTGACTGCGGGGTTCACCGGCGGCGGCCAGTGCGGAACCCGGGGCGACGAGTACCAATTCGTTTCGGCGTCACCGTATGTCGACGTCGCGCAGTATCACGACTACGGCGCCGACGGCGTTCCGCTGCCCGGCGATCAGTGGAACGGCCTCGCCCGGCGCCTCGAACAGGCTGCGGCACTGGGCGAACCGCTCCTGTGGGCGTTCGTGCCCGGCCCCCGGCCCGCCGACTGCACCTATGGTCTCCGCCCGCCGACAAGGGGCGTGGTGGGCCAGTTCGGGAGCTGGGGATCCGGCACCGCCCCCGACGACACGTAGACGTGGATCGTCAGGCCCAGGAGACGGATTCTTCCGGGTCGAGCCTGGGCAGCCGGTCGAACCAGGGGTTCTCGCCCGGGTGGCCGATGTTGACCACGAGGGTCGAATGCCACTGGCCGTCGGGGAAGAATTCCTTGTCGATACCGTCGGCGTCGAATCCGGCCATCGGGCCTGCCGCCAGACCCAGCGAGCGCACGGCGAGGATGAAGTAGCCGGCCTGGAGGGCGGCGTTGAAGTCCCCGGTCTGCTTGCGCATCGGTTCGTTCGCCTCGAACACGTCGCGGAGTTCGGGACGGAACGGCAACAGTGCCGGGATGTGGTCGTGGAAACGTGGGTCGACCGCGAGGACGGCGACGGCGGGCGCCGAGGCGGTCTTCGCCCTGTTGCCCTCGTTCATGTGCTCGACCAGACGAGCGCGGCCCTCGTCGGTGCGCACGAACAGGACCCGGAGCGGCTGCGTGTTGGCCGCCGTGGGCGCCCAGCGCGCGAGTTCCCAGATCTGCGCGAGTTCCTCGTCGCTCACCGGCGTCGGAGCGAAGCTGTTGGCGGTGCGCGCCTCCGTGTAGAGCAGCGCCCGTGCCGCCTCGTCGAGTCCTCTACCTGTAGAGATTGCGTGGCTCATCTACTCCCTTTCTGCTTGTTACTTCTAAAATACTAGTTGCAGGGCCGATGCTAGCACCATTGATAGGGTGGAGGTGTGGCTGACGACGGCGAAGTGACGCACGAACCCCGTGCCTGCGACGCGGCACTCGCTCGCGCCTTCACGTTCCTCGGCAAGCGCTGGAACGGTGTGATCCTCGGCGTGCTGATGGAGGGACCGTCCACGTTCTCCGAGTTACGCCGCGGAGTGGGCGGTATCAGCGATTCGGTGCTGTCCGACCGGCTCGCCGAATTGGCCGCGGCCGGACTCGTCCTGCGCTCGGTGGAGGAGGGCCCACCGGTCTCGGTCGCGTACGAACTCACGCCGGCGGGCCGAGCGCTCCTGCCGTCCCTGAACGCCCTGACGGCCTGGGCGCGCGAGAATCTGCCGGCATAGCCGGATTCAGACGAGGACGCGGACGGTCAGCGTCCGCCGCGTCGCAGGGTCACGCGATAGGTGTAGTGCTCGGGCAGGAAGTAACTGACCGCCAACTCGACGGTCCGCCCCTCCGAATCGGAGTAGAGACGGTCGACCCGCAGCATCGAATGGCCCTCGGGGCAGCCGAGTTCGCGGGCCACGTCCGCGGGGGCGGGCGCGACCGTGATCGATTGAGCCGCCTCGACGATGGGGCTGCGCAGGTGCGGCTCCAGCAGACCGATGATCGTGTACGCGCTGACGGCGCCCTCGGACATCTCGGGCGCGTCGACGACGAGCCGGGCGATCTCGTCGGGAAGGTACACGGTGGTCAGCACGAACGGGGTGTCGTCGTGGCGTCGCCGGAACACGACCGTGTGGACGAGGTCCGTGTCGAGGCGGAGCCTGCTCGCGGCCTCGATGTCGACCCGGCGGCGCAGCGGGGAGACCACCTCCATGGTCGTGTCCGTGGACAGATTCATCAGATCCTCGATCGACCCCAGCTGACGCAGGTATCGGCCGTCGGATTCCGCGGCGAACGTCCCGCGCCCCGGGACCCGGTAGACGATGCCCTCGGCTACCAGGTCCTGGAAGGCGCGTCGCACGGTCTGCCGGCTCACGCCGTGCTGTTCCGCGAGCTCGAATTCGGTAGGGAGCTTGAGGCCGCCGCGGTACTTGCCCGCGGCTATGTGCTCACGGAGCTGCTTCGACACCAGCTGGTACGCCGGCTCCGTCTCTCGTTCTCGTTCCCTACCGTTCATCGCGCACCGATCCTACGTGCAGGTTGCCGGACTACAGACCGCCCCGCGACACGAGTTGCGAGACGATGACGTTGCGTTGGATCTCGTTGGTGCCCTCGCCGACGATCATCAACGGGGCGTCCCGGAAGTACCGCTCGACGTCGTACTCGGTGGAATAGCCGTAGCCGCCGTGGATGCGCACCGCGTTCAGGGCGATGTCCATCGCCACCTCGGACGCGTACAGCTTCGCCATCCCGGCCTCCATGTCGCACCGGTCACCGCTGTCGTACTGCTCGGCCGCATGCCAGGTCAACTGCCGGGCCGCGGTCAGCTTGGTCGCCATGTCCGCCAGGTAGTTGCCGATCGACTGATGCTTCCAGATCGGCTTGCCGAAGCTCTCCCGCTGCTGCGCATACGCCAAAGAGTCCTCGAGCGCCGCCGTCGCCACACCCAGGGCCCGGCAGGCCACCTGGATGCGGCCGGTCTCGAGGCCCTTCATCATCTGCGCGAACCCCTTGCCCGCGGTGCCACCCAGGACCGCGTCCGACGAGATCCGGTAGTTGTCGAACGACAGCTCACACGTCTCGACGCCCTTGTAGCCGAGCTTGGGCAGATCCCGCGACACCGTCAGGCCGGGACCGTGCTCGACCAGGACGATCGAAATCCCCTTGTGCTTGGGGGACGCGGCCGGATCGGTCTTGCACAGCAGCGCGATCAGCCCGGACCGGCGGGCGTTGGAGATCCACGTCTTCGACCCGGAGATCACCAGATCGTCGCCGTCGGTCTTGGCGTTGGTGGACATCGCCTGCAGATCCGACCCGCCGCCGGGCTCGGTCAGCGCCATCGTGGCCCGGATCTCGCCGGTCGCCAACTTCGGCAGATACTGCCGCTTCTGCTCCTCGGTGCCGTACAGCGACAGCAGCTTCGCCACGACGGTGTGCCCACCCATCGCCCCGGCCAGGCTCATCCACCCGCGGGCCAGTTCCTGGGTCACCTGCGCGTAACAGGGCATCGACACCGGAGATCCGCCGTACTCCTCCGGGACCGCCAGACCGTAGATCCCGATCTGCTTCATCTGCTCGATCCACTTCTCGGGGTACTCGTTGGCGTGCTCCACCGCCTGCACCGTCGGCTTCACGTCGCGGTCGACGAAGGCGCGCACCGTCTCGACCAGGTACGCCTCTTCCTCGTTCAGCTTGCCCATCACTCCACCTCGCACTCGCACAACATTTGTACGGCCATAATCCGACAATGTCTGTTTAATGTCAACGATCGGTCTTGACATGACGGCTACGCCGCTGCCAGCATCAGCAGCGCAGCCCTACCGGGCTGGCCGTACATATCCAGCCCGAACCGGGCTCCCGGACCCTAGGAATGAAGCATCGTGCAGAACCTCACCCGCAGGCGCGCCGTTCTGGTGGCCCCCGGATCCGACGAACGCAAGGCCGTCAAGGCGCTCGCGTCGACCGCCGACGAGGTGGTCCTCGACCTCGAAGACGCCGTCGCCCCGGCCAGGAAGGCCGACGCCCGCGACCTCGTCCGCCGTCTCGTGCGCGAGTCCGCCGGTTCCCGCGCCGTCTCGGTCCGCATCAACGCGCTGACCACACCGTGGGCCGAGGACGACCTCGCCCTGTGTGCTTCCCTCGGCGCCGCCCTCACGAGCATCGTGGTTCCCAAGGCGGAGACGGCACAGGATCTGGCCCACGCCGATCAGGCTCTCTCCGGTACCGACATCGGGTTGCAGGCTCTCGTCGAAACTCCGGTCGGGGTGCAGAACATCGGCGACATCACCCGGTCCGTGGCCCGGCTCGAATCCGTCATCATCGGCTACGCCGATCTCGGGGCGGCCCTCGGCCGTTCCCGCTCCGCCCTCCCCGAACACTGGCTCGCGATCCAGGACGGCGTCCTCGTCGCCGCCCGCGCAGCCGGCATCCAGGCGATCGACGGACCGTTCCTCGGTATCGCCGACGACGACGCCTTCCGCCACTCGGCCGCATGGACCAGCGCGCTCGGGTTCGACGGGAAATGGGTCATCCACCCCGCCCAGGTCGAATCGGCCGCGTCGGCCTTCACCCCCACCGACACCGCAGTCGAGGACGCGCGCCGCGTGATCGACGCACTCGCCGCCGCCGAGGCCGCGGGCAGCGGGGCCGCGCAACTCGACGGGCAGATGCTCGACGAGGCCGTCGCGGTGGCCGCACGACGGGTCCTCGCCCAGGTAGGTGCGCAGTGACGATCACGCAGACGTACGTCGGTGGACCGTACTTCGACGAACTCGAGGTGGGGCAGGTGTTCGACACCGCCCCCGCCGTCACCCTGACCAGCGGCCTCGCCGCCGCGCATCAGGCCATCCTCGGCGACCGCCTGCGGCTGCCCCTCGACGCGCACCTGTCCCGGGCCGTCACCGGATCCGGGGACGCCGTGGCGAATCCCGGCCTCGTCTGCGACGTCGCCATCGGACAGTCCACGCTCGCCACGCACCACGTGAAGGCCAACCTGTTCTACCGCGGCCTCCGCTTCCACCACTTCCCGCACCTCGGCGACACCCTGTACACCCGCACCGAAGTAGTGGGCCTGCGCGAGAATTCGGCGAAGCCCGGACGCAAACCCACCGGGCTGGCGGCACTCCGGATGACGTCCACCGACCAGGACGGCCGCACCGTCCTCGACTTCTACCGCTGCGCCATGCTCCCGCTGAGCGAGAACCCCGACGAGGACCGCGTCCGCAAGTCCGACGACCTGTCCGCGATCGGTCCGCAGACGGAGCAGTCCTTCGCCGCACCCGAGGGCTGGGACCTCGACCGCTACCGCGACAAGGTTCCCGGACAGCACTTCTCGACCGACCTCGCCGGCACCGTCTTGCGGAGCAGCGGCGACGTGGTCTCGAGCGCCCCCGAACTGGCGCGCCTCACCCTCAACATCGCGGCCACCCATCACGACGAACGGGTCGGCGCGGACGGGCGGCTCGTCTATGGCGGGCACACCATCGGCATCGCGCTCGGGCAGGCCACGCGCGCGCTGCCCAACCTCGTCACGGTCCTGGGCTGGAAGTCCTGCGACCACACCGGTCCCGTCCACGAGGGCGACACCCTCACCAGCGAACTCGAAATCGAGAGCGCCGAGGCGTTGCCCGGCGGTGGCGGAGTTCTGCATCTGCGTTCACTCGTGTTCGCGCACAACGCCTCAGCGTCCGACGTTCCCGTCCTCGACTGGCGTTTCACCGCCCTCATGGCCTGACCTCCACCATCAAGGAGCTTCTCTCGTGACTGCCCACACTCCCCTTGCCGGACTTCGGATCGTCGAGGTCTCCAGCTTCATCGCGTCGCCCCTGTGCGGGCTGACGCTGTCTCAACTGGGGGCCGAGGTGATCCGGGTCGACCCCATCGGCGGCTCCGCCTGCTACAAGCGCTGGCCGGTCACGAGTGACGGTGAGAGCATCTACTGGACCGGTCTCAACCGCGGCAAGCGGTCCGTGGCCGTCGACATGCGCAGCCCCGAGGGGCAGCAGCTCGTCCAGCAACTGGTCGCGGCCCCCGGTGCGGGTGGCGGAATTCTCGTCACCAACTCCGGTGGTCGTGACTGGCTCGCCCACGACGCGCTCAGGGCCCTGCGCTCCGACATCATCACCCTCGAAGTCCTCGGTGGCACCGACGGTTCCCCCGCCGTCGACTACACCGTCAATGCGGGGCTCGGTTTCCCGTCCATCACCGGTCCCACCGATCATGCCGGCGTCGTCAACCACGTCCTGCCCGCGTGGGACGTGGTGTGTGGGCTGTATGCCGCGCTGGCCGTCGCGGCCGCCGTCCGGCACCGCGACGCCACCGGCGAGGGCACCCACATCCGCCTGCCGCTCGAGGACGTCGCGCTCGCCACCGCCGGCACGCTCGGTTACCTCACCGAAGTCCAGATCAACGGCACCGGCAGGCCGGCGACCGGAAACTCCGTCTACGGCACGTACGGAACGGATTTCACCACCAGCGACGGCGAACGGTTCATGATCGTCGCCCTCACCCCCCGCCACTTCCGTGACTTGGTCGCGGTCACCGGAACCACCGCCGCCGTGGAGGCACTCGCAACCGCACTCGACGTCGACTTCGCGCGCGACACCGATCGCTTCACCCACCGCGACGTCCTCACCGCCCTGTTCGCCCGCTGGTTCCGCGAACACACCGCAACCGAAGTGGCCGAGGCACTCTCGAAGACGTCCGTGCTCGCCAAGCGCTATCGCACCTTCGAGGAAGTCGTGAAGTCCGGTGAACTCGAGAAGAACCCGATGTTCGCCCCCCTCGACCAGCCGCGCATCGGCACCTACCTCGCCTCCGGGCACCCCGCGTCGTTCGACGGCCACTACGCCACCGTCGCACCCGCCTCCGCAGTCGGCGACGACACCGGCAGCGTGCTCCGGGACCTCCTCGGGAGCTCCGACTCCGACATCGCCAAACTCCTCGACAGCGGCATCGTCGGGGGGAAGTGACTCAGGGACGTTTGTCGTACCGGACACTCGCAGGCGGTCGCGCGTCCCGCGGTGTCTCGCGTTCGTTCGGATGTACCGGTCGGGGCTTGCCATCGGCCCGCGTCCGTACGGCCTAGCTCCGACCTCTACGAGCGTCCTTCACTTCTCGTGGCACCGGCCGCGGTCGGCGCCGGGCCCGGCGCGGTCGTGGCCCGGTGCGATCCGGACGAGCGCCGCGGGATCAGGGTGGGCATCGCGCGCCGGATCGGATCGTCGACGGGGGTGGTGGCGAGCATCAGATCGAGTGCGGTGGCTGCGATCTGGTCGAACGGGGTGCGCACCGAGGTGAGCGGGACCGGAAGACGTTGCGACAGTGGGATGTCGTTGTAGCCGACCAGGGCGACGTCGTCGCCGACGGTCAACGAGCTTCGGTGCGCGGCGGCCATGACTCCGAGCGCGAGGTTGTCGTTGGCGGCGAAGACGGCGGTCGGACGGGACGCGGAGCGGAAGAGCCGGTTCCCGGCCTCCTCGCCGTCCTCGATGCCGAACGTCGTTTCGACGATCCACTCGGGCACTTCCGCGATTCCCGCTTCCCGCAGCGCCTTTCGTGCCCCGGCCAGACGACCGACGGCGGTGGACGCGAACAACGGGCCCGACAGGACGGCGATGTCGGTGTGCCCGAGGTCGATCAGATGGCGGGTGGCGAGATAGCCGCCCGCCTCGTCGTCGCCGACCGAGGACGGACTGATCCCGTCGGTCCTGAGCACCAGCGCGTGCGGCACGCCGCGCTCCCGGAGCTCGCGCGGCAGGGGGTCGTCGCGCCGGCTCGAGGCGACGATCAGGCCGTCCACGTTCCGGGCGAGCAGCGTCCTCGCCGCGTCGGACTCGTCGGCGGGGTTGTCCCCCGTCGTCGCGACGACCGTGAAGTAGCCGAGGCGGGTCGCGGCCCGGCTGATCGCCTCGTACATCAAGGCCATGACGGTGTCGCTCAACCGTGGGACGAGGACGCCGATCGTCGCGGTCTGCCCGCGGCGCAGGCTCGACGCGAAGGTGTTGCGCCGATAGCCCAGCTGATCGGCCACCGCCCGCACTCGTTCGGCGGTCGCGGAGCGGGACGGCGGCACGCGATCGTCGAGCACTCGGCTGACGGTCGAGGTACTCACACCCGCTGCATCCGCCACTTCACGCAGCGTCACGACGTGCTTACCGTCCCGCGCCCGCTGGGGCGCGCTCCCATTGGCTTCCATGGTCTTCCTCTCTACCGCCTCGGCCCGGCCCTCCGCGCGTGAGGTAAGGCCTGATCACATCCGATTCGGAACGTGACCCTTGACACAGACACGATCGTATCGCACGATGAAATCGTTCACGGGAACGTTCCCGGGAACGTTTGCAAAAGTCTCCTTCGATGGAAAAGAGCGATCATGAGCACACTCGACCTCCGCGGCCTCACCCCGGCGCCGGTGACGCCCTTCACCCGTGACGGCGACGTCGACTACGACGCCATCCAGCGCCTCGGCTCGTGGCTCGGCAGTGTCGACGGCGTCAAGGGCCTCGTCGTTCTCGGCCACGCCGGCGAGGGCACCTTCCTCACCCAGGACGAGCAGGTTCGCGTCATCGCCGCTTTCAAGGACTCCGTCGACGGCCGGCTGCCGATCATCGCCGGCATCACCGGCGAAGGCACCGCCGTCTCCGTGGAGGAGGCCCGCCGCGCGGTCGACGCGGGCGCCTCGGCCGGCCTCGTGTACCCCTCCCACGGATGGCTGCGGTTCGGTTACCAGGACGGCGCCCCGCAGGATCGGTACAAGGCGATTCACGAAGGGTCCGGGCTGCCGCTGATCCTGTTCCAGTACCCCGACGCCACCAAGGCCACGTATAACCTGGACACCCAGCTCGAGATCGCCGCCCAGCCCGGTGTGTTCGCCACCAAGAACGGTGTGCGGAACATGCGCCGCTGGGACCGTGAGATCCCGGTCCTGCGCCGCGAGAACCCCGACCTGCAGATCCTGAGCTGCCACGACGAGTACCTTCTGCACACCATCTTCGACGTCGACGGCCTGCTGGTCGGCTACGGCGGACTCGCGCCCGAGCCGCTGGTCGAACTCATCGCGGCAGGCAAGGCCAAGGACTATCCCGCGGCCCGGGCCATCCACGACCGCCTCCTGCCGGTGACGGCGAACGTCTATCACCGCGGCTCGCACATGGAAGGCACCGTCGCCCTCAAGGAAGGCCTCGTCGCCCGCGGAATCCTCGAACACGCCACCGTGCGCTCACCGTTGTTGCCGCTCGCCGAGGGCGCTGGTGCCGAAATCGCCGCCGCGCTGCAGTCGGCCGAGCTGACCTCGGTCGCCGCCCACGCCTGACCCCGCTCGATATATCACCTCGGATTCACCGAATCCGCCGCACGCGGTGCCACCGCGCCGCGTGCCGGTTCTGCCGCCCGGCCCGGACACCCCGGGCCGGCCGGCACTGCCCGCAGCAGACCCGGCCCACTCCCGGCCGCAGGTTCGTCGCCCCTTCCGAGCCGGCAGCGTCGGATGCCCCATCGTCAGTTGCGCCACACTCCTCGTCTGCGGTTCGAACACCAGAAAGTAGGCTCATCGATGAGTACATCAGCCGATCCCGTCGGAGGCGGTTCAGTGGTCGCAGACACCCCTCCGCCGCCCGGAGGTCGCGTCCGGCCCCAGCGCCGGTACTGGGTTCGGACCCTGGCCATGGCCGGTCCTGCGTTCATCGCCGGAGCGTGGCAGTTCGGGCCCGGCAACCTTGCCAGTGCCGTCCAGGCCGGCAGCGAGTACAGCTACTCGCTGATCTGGGTGATCGCCGTCTCGACCATCTTCATGCTCGTCTACGCCGACATGAGCGTCCGCCTCGGCATCCGCACCCCCGCGTCCATGATCAGCTCGGTCAAGGACATTTTGGGCCGACGCGTGGGCGTCTCCGCCGGCGTCGGAGTCTTCATCATCACCCTGTGCTTCTCCGTGGGCAACGCCGTCGGATCCGGCCTGGGACTGTCGATGGTCTTCGGCGGGTCCCCGATAGTGTGGTCCGCTGTCTGCACAGTCTTCGTCGGACTGATCCTGTTGTTCCGCAACGTCTATCGAACCGTCGAACGCGTCCTGCTGGTGATCGTCGCCCTCCTCGCGGCCACCTTCGTCTTCAGCGCCGTCATCGCCCAGCCCGACTGGTTCCAGGCCGTGCACGGACTCGTCCCGAGCATCCCGCCGGGTGGACAACTGCTCGTCGTCGCCCTCGTAGGCACCAACTTCTCCCTCAACGCCGCTTTCTTCACGTCCTACGGCACCCACGAACGTAAGCGCACCGCAGCCGAATACCGGCAGA
Source organism: Rhodococcus jostii RHA1 (assembly GCF_000014565.1). Classification (NCBI taxonomy): domain Bacteria; kingdom Bacillati; phylum Actinomycetota; class Actinomycetes; order Mycobacteriales; family Nocardiaceae; genus Rhodococcus; species Rhodococcus jostii. The sequence continues at coordinate 3,036,843 of NC_008268.1, forward strand.
CCACCATCGCCGACACCATCCCGGGCATCGTCGCACCCGGCATCATGACCTCGCTCGTGATCATCGTCGCCGCCGCCGTCCTCGGCCGCCAGAACACCGAAGCAACCACCCTCGCAGGCCTGGCGAAGATCTTCGAACCCATCGCCGGCCCGATCGGATCGACGATCTTCGCGCTCGGGCTGTCCGGGGCCGCGTTCTCCGCGATGGTCGCCAACGCCACCGCCGGAGGCACCATGCTCTCCGACGCGCTCGGCAAAGGACCGTCCCCCAGCACACCGACAGCCAAACGCACCAGCGCCGTGATCCTCGGCTTCGGACTCCTGATCACGATCCTGTTCACGAAATCCCCTGTCCAGCTGATCATCTTCGCCCAGGCACTGACCGTGCTGATCGCACCGTTCCTCGGACTACTGCTCTTCGTGATGAGCAACAACCGTCAGCTGATGGGCAACCTCCGCAACACCTGGTGGAAGAACATCATCGGCGCCCTCGGATTCCTCTCGATCCTGTCCCTGTCCGGCCTGCTGATCTATGAACTGCTCGGCTGACACCGACACTGGGCGGCACACTGCACACCGCAGTGTGCCGCTCGACTGCTGCATCCACCCCCTGACGCAACCCACGAGGAATCAGAACCCATGCCGCTCTTCGTCGTCGACTACACCTACTCAGCCGAGACCGCCGCAGGCCGTGACTCGCACCGATCCGAACACCGAGCATGGCTCTCCGAACTGGTCGACCGCCAGATCGTCATCGCCTGCGGTCCGTACGCCGATGACGGAGGTGCCTTCATCCTCGTCGAGTCCGATACGACCGACACGGTGGCACTGCTCTTCACGCACGATCCCTTCGTCATCCACGGACTCGTACCAGAACATCGAATTCTCGAATGGACGCCGGTGATGGGTCGCCTCTAAAACGACGATGGAGGAGGGAAGGATTCGGAATCGGGTCGGTCGATCATCCACGGAGAATTACCCCGGTATCCAGTCAGACGAATAGCTAACTCTGCGCGAGGAAGTCAGCGAGAGCCTGCGCCACGAGGGCGGGCTCGTCCTCGGTGAGGAAGTGCCCGGCGCCGGGAACGAGTGTCGCTCGCGCCCCGGGGATGCGGCGCGCGAGATCGTCGGCGAACGACCGGTCCAGCCATTCGTCGTCCGCACCCCACACGATCTGCACCAGCACCTTCACGGTGCCGAGTTTCTCGACGACGTCGGCGGTGTCGCGTTCGTCGAAATATTGGACCTGGTCGAGGTAACGCTGCTGCCCGCTCGCGCCCGCGAAAGGACCGAGGTAGGCCTCCGCGACGGACGCCGGCAGCCGACGACGGGTCGCGGTGTCGAGGTGTGCCTCGGTGATCCGCTGGAAGATGTGCGTCGGCATCGTGCGGTACACGTCGAGGTGGCGTTGCATGTGCTGCGCTACCGGCGTCACCCACGGAGAGAGCACCGCCGCGTCGAGGAGTGCGATGCGCCGGACCGGGACTCCCTCGACGAGGTGTGCGCGGAGCACCGTCGCCGCACCGATGTCGTGGCCGACCAGCACAGGCCGGTCGAGCCCCCAGTGTTCGACCAGCCGGGCCAGCACGCGAGCATGCGTGCGGATCGCCACCGGCTCGCCGGGAACCGATGGGGAGTCACCGTAGCCGGGGAGATCCCAGACGTACACCGTGTTCTGCTCGGCGAGCCGGGGAATCACCGCGCGCCACAGATACGACGACGAGGGCGTGCCGTGCACGAGAACGACGGGTGGTCCGTCGCCGAAGACTCCGGCCGCGATGGTGGCGCCGTCCACCGTCAGGCGGTCGGGCAGGTGCCACCGGTCGGTGTCGGCCGTGCTGGAGATCTGCTGTCGAGTCATGATCATCCTCCCGAGACGTAACGGTTAAACTGACTTGGTAACCATTACGCTAGGCGGAGGCTGTAAGTGATGCAACTGACTTTCACCGATTACACCTTCGGGGCATCGGTAGCGACGGCGCTCGTCCTCACTGCCCCGGAGGTGCTCGTCGCGACCGGTGACGCCCTCACCGACGGCGAGTCGCTGCACGCTTTCCTCACCGAGCACGGCATCGCCCGCGGAGACCGGCCCGCAACCGGCACCGATCTGGACGAGGTCCGTGCGCTGCGGACACGGGTGCGCGACGTCGTGGCCGCGCCGAACGAGGAGGCGATCGTCGACGGGGCCAACCAACTCCTACGCGTCGCCCACACCGTCCCCTTCCTCGGGCGCCACGACGGCACATGGATGTGGCACCTCGAGACCGCACCCGAGTCGACGCTCGCCGACGACCTGGCCGTCGTCATCGGAACGGGCCTGCTCGCAACAGTGGCTTCGCTGGGACCGAACCGGTTCCGGTCGTGCGAATCCCCCTCGTGCAACGGCATTTTCGTCGACACCAGCCGGGCTGGGCGGCGCCGGTTCTGCATGCCCCAGGTGTGCGGAAACCGTGTCAACGTGGCGAACTTTCGCGCCCGACGCCGTCGCGAACAGCAGGATCGCCCCGGTTCGGGCCCCACAGACGCCGGGTGAGGAGTCGATGACGATCCGGCGAAGGGTCCATTGGCTGACCTGGTCGTTCGGCCGACCGGTGGTGGCGGTCAGCAGCTGACTGCCACCACCGGCGCCCGATCATCGTGCGGGACAGCGAGGAGTTGCCTAGGCTCGGGCCGTCGCCGGTGACGCGGTGAATCCGGCGCTCGGCGCGAACCGTGCCAGCACGTCCTCGGCCGGTTCCCCGGCCGCGGCGGCGATGAACGCGAGAACGTCCTCCCGGGTGTCGAGACCGATCAACGTGTCGGGTTCGGAGAGGAACCCGAACAGGGCCGCGGCAACGGGTTCGCTCACGGTCGCCGCCGGGAACAGCAATTCGGCGTGGACCGCGTACTTCGGATCGCCGAGGAACAACCGGGTGACCTCGGCAGCAGCGTGACCCCTTGTGTGCCAGTGCTTCTCGAACTGCTCGGACAACCAGTCGGCGGTGAACTCGCCGTCGTGCGCACGTGCCGCGTCGACGAGCGCGGCCACCTGCACGGCGGTGTTCTGGGCCCCCTGTCCGGCGAGGGGATCGAACGCGATCGCGGTGTCACCGATCGCCGCGACCACGTGGCCGTTACTGGTCGTCCCGACCGCGCGGCGCACCGTCGGGGTGACCGCCCCTTTCAGCCACGAGTGCGGGTCGGACTCGATCACCTGCAACCGCTCGATCTCGGGGGCGTCGTGCGGGAAGTAGTCGCGGTAGAAGTCGACGACGGTCTGCCGCGCGGAGTGCACGTCGGTGACCGCTTCGAACCGGTCCTCCCAGGGGCTGCCCGGCTTCGCGAAGCCGAGGAAACTCCACGTCGCGCCGGCGTCCTTGTGCAGGTACGGGCCGAGCCAGGCCTCACCGAAGTCGGTGTGCAGGTTGAAGAGATTGTGCGCGCCGCCCGCCGCGGACCGGTAGCCGAAGGTGTCGGCGCCGTGTCCGAGGCCCTGCAACGTCACCAGCAGCAGTCGGCGCTGCGGTTCGCTGTACACGGTCCGTTCGGTGTCCACCGGGAACAGCGTGGACAGCCCGCCCTTTCCGGTCGCCACGAGCGTCAGGTCGTGGTCGGCGGCGATCGCGTCGAGGTCGTCGGGATTCACCGCCCGGACCTCGAAGCGGCCGCCGCGGTCCAGGAACCGGCCGAGCCGGTCGTCGGCCCGCAACCGCACGTCGACGCCCTGCGCGACGTACCGGAAGTCGGGGTCGAACTCGAGGACGTCGGCCCGGGTGTCGCCCTCCCCCGTGTGCAGGCGGGTACTCATCCCGGTCGAGTGCGGACCGTCGGCGTAGAGGTCCTCGATGATGCGGGCGTCGGCCTCACGGGACTTACCGAAGTAGACGGCGGTGCCGGTGGCCGGGACGTCGTTGCGCAAGGCGTCGCGGTCGCGGTCACTGTAGAGGGTGACGGTGAAACCGGCGTCGACGAGACCGAGCGCGGCGGTGGTGCCGGCCAGTCCGGCTCCGACGACGGCGGCGGTGCGGGGTGTACTCATGGGTCCTCCCGGTGGTTGTGGTGGTCGTTCAGTTGTTCGTGTACGCGCGGTAGCGGTCGGTCCGCGTCGAGAGGTCGCCGCCGAGGCGGTACCGCGCGCCCCGGTGGTCGGCGGGAAGCCGGTCGCCCTTGTCGAACAGCTTGTGGCGCAGGGTCCCGTCGGTGTAGCCCGTCGGGTAGGCACCCCGGGCCTGCAGCGCCGGCACGACGTGGGTGACGACGTCCTCGAACGAACCCGGCGTGATCGCGTACGCCAGGTTGAACCCGTCGACGTCGGTGTCGGCCACCCACTCCTGCAGCTGCGTCGCGACGGTCTCGCCGGAACCGACGAACCGCGGCCCGAGACCGCCGATGCTCGCCCACTCCGCGATATCGCGCACCGTCCACTCGCGACCGTCGTCGGAAGCCTCCTGGAATGCGGCGACGGCCGACTGGATCGCGTTGCTCTCGACGTTCCCGATCGGGTCGTCGAGGTCGTACCGCGACAGGTCGATCCCCATCCAGCCGGACGTGAAGACCAGTGCGCCCTCGAGGTCCGCGTATCGCCGGTACTCCTCCTGCTTCGCGGCCGCGGCCTCGTCGGTGCTGCCCGTGATGACGGTGGACAGCGCGTAGATCCGCGCCGAATAGGGGTCGCGGCCGGCGTCGACGAGGGCCTGGCGGATCCGTGCGACGGTGTCCTTCAGCACCCGCTTCGACGGCGGCCCCACGAAGATCGCCTCGGCGTTCTCGGCGGCGAACCGGACACCGCGCGGCGACGCCCCCGCCTGGTAGATCACCGGCGACCGCTGCGGCGACGGTTCCGACAGGTGGATGCCCGGGACCGTGAAATGCGTTCCGCGGTGGCCGATGTGGTGCACCTTCTCCGGATCGACGTATACGCCGCGCTCGGTGTCGCGCACGACGGCGTCGTCCTCCCACGAGCCTTCCCACAGCTTGTAGAGCACCTCGAGGTACTCGTCGGCGTGGTCGTACCGGGTGTCGTGGTCGAGTTGATCGGCGTCACCGAAGTTCCGGGCCGCGGACGGCAGGTAACCCGTCACGACGTTCCACCCGATCCGACCCCCGGTGAGATGGTCGAGGGTGGAGAGTCGGCGCGCGAACGGATACGGGTGCTCGAATCCCGTCCCCGTGGTGATGCCGAAACCGAGGTGTTCGGTGACCGCTGCCATGGCCGAGACGAGCAGCAACGGGTCCGCGACCGGGATCTGGGCGCCCTGCCGCAGCGCGGCCTCGTCCGTTCCGCCGTAGACGTCGTAGGTGCCGAGCACATCGGCGATGAACAGGCCGTCGAACAGCCCGCGTTCGAGGAGCCGGGCGAGGTCGGTCCAGTAGCCGAGGTCGGTGTAGCGGTGCGACTGGTCGTCCGGGTGCCGCCACAGCCCCGGCGACTGGTGGGCGACGCAGTTCATGTCGAAGGCGTTGAAACGGATCTGCCGGGTCATGCCGACGCGTCCGCATCGCGCACGCTCTGCCGCTGCCCGGCGCTCCAGGCGTACGGCAGCGGGTCACCGTTCAGGACGTACGCCCCCACCGACTGCTGCTTGTAGATCAGGGGGTTGTGGGCCGAAATGGTGCGTGCGTTTCGCCAGTGCCGGTCGAGCCCGAGTTCCGAGGAGGTGATCGACGCGCCACCCACCTCGAACAACTGCGCGGTCGCGTCGAGGACGAGGCCGATCACCACGGATTGCGCGCGGGCTGCGGCGGCCTCGGCGCCGTCCAGGAGTTCAGGGTCCTCACCACCGGCGTCGAGCAGGCGGTCGAGTTCGTCGGCGACGGCGAGCACGGTCGCGCGGGCGCCGTACGCGGCGGCGGACAGCTTGCCGATCACCTGCTGCACGAGCGGGTCGTGCCGGGGCAGGTCGGCGGCGGCGTGGGTGAACGTGCGGGTACGGGCACGAACCCATTCCGCCGTGTCCGTCTCCGCGCGGCGGGCGATCCCGGCAAGGACGGCCAATTGCACGAGTTGCAGGTAGGACGTCGCGTAGGTGCGGCCGGGCGCGCCGTATCCGGGCCCGAGGATTCGCTCCTCGGGCACGACGACACCCGAGAACGTGGTCGTGCCGCTTGTGGTGAGCCGCTGTCCGAAACCGTCCCAGTCGTCGGTCTGGGTCACGCCCGGAGCGTCGGCGTCCACCAGCACCGACACCCGCTCGCCGTCGCGGTCGGCCGCGACGAGGATGTGATCGGCGTAGAGACTGCCCGTGCTGTAGTACTTCACGCCGTCCAGAACCCAGGTGCCGTCGTCGCCGCGGCGCAGCGTCGTCTGGTACCGGTCTGCGGCTCCCACCCCGGGTTCGGTGATGGCGTTGCCGACCAGTGTTCCCTCCGCCGCCGCGCGCAGCCACTGCTCACGGTTGTCGGTGGGCGCGGCGAGGCGCTGGTCCTCGACGAAGCTCCAGTGCACCCGAAGCGCCTGGGGCAGATTGGATTCCGCGGCGGCCAGGTCGATCAGCAGACCGAACAGTTGCCGGACCGACGCACCGAACCCGCCGAACTCGACGGGGACGCGCAGGGCACCGAACCGCGCGTCGCGAAGCAGACCCACCTCGTCGAACGGCAACCGGCGATCCCGTTCCCGGCCCAGCGCCCCCTCGGCGATCCGGTCGAAGATCGGATGGAACCGGTCTTCGAGTTCGCTGTCGGTTACTGCCTCGGCCTCGATCGTTGAACTGCTCACGTGCGTGCTCCTCGGTGCGTCGACTATGTCGACACCACGATGGGCGAACGGGCCGCGTGGGGGCACTACTTACGATCGCGCAGAGTCGAACGCTCGCTCGCGAGTCTGAGGTGCCGCTCTGCCCGCACCGTGTACGTCGAGCCGACCGATCATCGACGGAGGAACCGACAGTCCCGGTGAAATCGGTTGGAACAGTATCAATATCCGCAGCATCGCTAGCTTCCCGGCCCGACGTCGATCGGCACACGAGGCGCCGAACGGTGATCACTGGCGATGGTTACCACGCATTCCACTCGCGTACCGAGAAGTGAACGAACGACGGTGGGCTCTTCGATGCTCTGCTCGTCGAGCGACTGCTCCTCGATGCTCTGCTCGTCGAGCGACCCGACCTCTTCGGAAACTTCGACGGGTGCCTTCGGTCCGCGCGTCGCCAACCAGCACAGGATTGCCCCGAGGCACACCACGGCAGTTCCCACCCAGAACGTGAGGCCGAGTGCCGTGGCCAACATCAACGACGAGAATGCGGCGGACAGTACGGGCGTGAAGTACGAGGCAGCGGCGAGCAAGGTCATGTTTCCGCGCAGGATTCCGACATTCCACAAGGCGTAGCCGAAGCCGATCGCGCAGGCCGCCACCACCGTCGCCGCGACCGCGGTGAAGCTCAGGTGCATCGGCTCGCGACCGGACAACAGGTACATGCACCAGAACGAGACGGCCGTCAGCACGAAGAACGGGGTGATGCCGTTGTTCCCGTTTGCGAACATCTTGGTGACGGTGCAGTAGCCCGACCAGATCATTGCGCCGGCGAACGCGAGCCCATAGCTCAGAGGATTCGAGCGCACGTTGTCGACAGTGCCTGCGACGTCCAGTCCGGCGTCACCGCCGAGAACGACGGCAATGCCGACTACCGACAGCACGATGCCGGGCAGTATCAGGCGCGAAGCCTTCTGTCCGGCGAACACGATCGCGAACACCACCGTCAGGCTCGGCCACAGATAATTCACGATTCCGACTTCGATTGCCTGCCTCGGAGTGTCCGCCAGTCCGATTGCGAGGGCAAAGCACACCTCGTACGCGGCAAACATCACGGCACCGGTGACGAGATACGTCCGACTGAAGTCTCTGAGCTTGGGCCATCCGACAGTCACCGACAACAGAATCGCGCAGCACGAGTAGATCATCGCGGCGCCGCCGATCGCCCCCAGGCTATCGGTGACCAGACGGATCATTCCGACCATCGAACTCCACAACACAATCGCCAACAGCCCCGCCGCGGTGGCACTTCCGCTCGACTTGGTCGCTCTCACAACAACACTCCTCCTTTACCGTGCTCGTGAACTCTCGGTGACACCGTCGCTCGTACCGATTCGACCGGAATGCAACGAGTTTCGTGCCCTGTCGCGCAGGGAGATGACTACCACTGCAGCCGAGGGTCTCGGCTGCAGACCGACAGTCGATGACACCGCCGCTTACATTGCGGTAATACGAATGTAATCTGTGATCACATATGCGACAAGTCGGTTGATGCGTGAGACACACCACTGTCGGGGCACGGGACGTTCAGACCGATTGAACTCGCACAGATTTCGGCGCTCGAGCGCCGGGTGAACACTGAATCCGGGCAGGACAGAGTGCTGAATGTTGTTGGCACGTCCGCGTAGCCGGCGGTAGGCGTCATCTGACAGGACACGCGTGTAGCCGGCGCGAACGGCCGGATCGGCGTCGCACGTCGACACTCACGAACAGTCGCGCCCCGACCATCGGCCGCAAGTGCTCGCGGTTGGACACGGTGACAAAGTCGTCCCCGAGGATGCGCGCGTCCCACCGAAAAATGAGGTCGTGAACTTGTCCGCGACCTTCCCGAAAATCGTCTACCGCACGGGGAGATCGCTGCCGTCGGGAGAGAACGAGCCGACGGCATGCACGATGCCCGAACGCTCCGGACAACTGCGCGTGAGCGTGCAGGTCTGGCGCATTTCATCTCCTCAGAGTGTTGATATATCAGTACAACACTACATGGCTATCAGCATCATGCAAGGTAGTGGGGTTGGGGAGGCGATACCGGGGCCGTCGTATCGACCCGCGTCCCGGGCACGAGAAATCACATTCAGGGTTGTGTGATCTGTGATCTCATCCTATTCTGTGTGACGAGACGCACATCACATCGACGTGAAGGTTCGAACCACGATCGCCGGCTCGGACGGTGATCGATCTTCATCGCGTCTCACGGTGCAGATACCGCTGCCCTTCAGTGCATCGGGATTCACCAGAGCGCCAGTGCAGGACCGTCGCGCTCGAGGCTCGACTCATCTCTTTTCACACCGACCACGACAGGCACCCCGAACACGTCTTACAGGGGTCCACGTCAAGCCAGACCAGAAACGTCAACGAGGAGCTCGATATGGTCACCAATCCGCTGGACGACGCGCCGCTGTCCAGGTTTCACAAGAAGCTTGCCGTGTTCTCGTCGGGAGGACCGTTCCTGGACGGATTCGTCTTGTCCATCATCGGTGTCGCGATGATCCAGATCGCGGATCAGTGGGGCCTGTCGTCCGTGGAGCAGGGACTGGTCGGCGCATCGTCGCTGATCGGTATTCTCCTCGGTGCATTCGCCGGCGGTTGGTTGACCGATCGTTTCGGGCGAGAAGTCTTGTTCACGGTCGATTTGATCGCGATCGCCGCATTTTCGGTCGCACAGTTCTTCGTCCAGGACGTGATCTGGCTGATCGTGCTCCGCCTGCTCATCGGCATGGCGGTCGGCGCCGACTACCCGATCGCCACGTCGCTACTGACGGAGTTCACCCCTCGCAAGTACCGCGGGCCGTTCCTCGGCGCATTCGTCGCCATGTGGTTCGTCGGCGCTGCAGCGGCGTACGTAGTGGGCCAGGTACTTGCCGAAACAGGAAACGACAACGCCTGGCGCTGGATGCTCGCCAGCGCCACGGTGCCTGCGGTGCTGATCGTCGTAGCCCGCGTCGGCACTCCCGAGTCGCCGCGTTGGTTGGTGGGCAAGGGCAGGATCGACGAAGCCAACAAGGTGCTGCGTAAGGTGTTCGGCCCCGGCGTCTCCGTCGCCGACCTCCCCGCGGAGGACGAGAACAGCGTCAGCGTCAAGGAGCTCCTCCGTTCCGGATACGGAAAGCGGATGGCGTTCATCACCCTGTTCTGGACCTGCTCGATCGTCCCCCTGTTTGCCGTCTACGCGTTTGCGCCTGCCATTCTCGGCGCCCTCAAACTGGAAGAGGATGCGGCACATATCGGTTCCGCTGTCATCACGATCCTGTTCCTGGTCGGATGCATCATCGCCCTGTTCCTCGTCAACCGCATGGGACGCCGCCCCCTCCTCATTCACAGCTTCCTGTGGGCCGGTCTGGCACTGCTGCTGATGGGAGCGTTTCCCGAGGCACCTACCACGATCATCATGGTTCTCTTCGCCGCATACGCCGTACTGATCGGCGGCACGCAGATCCTGCAGTGGGTCTACCCGAACGAGCTCTTCCCCACCGAGATTCGTGGCACCGCAGTAGGCATGGCCTCCTCTCTGAGCCGCATCGGTGCAGCAATCGGAACATTCCTCGTACCACTGTCCCTCAGCGGCCTCGGGATCGGAGCGACGATGCTCATCGCAGCGGTGATCACGTTGCTCGGAGCGGTTCTGTCCCACTTCTGGGCACCGGAAACCCGAGGACTGTCCTTGACCGAGAGCGCCTCGCTCGGGATCGCCAGCTCACCGGTATCGCCCGCACGAGCGTCCCGGTCGTAACATCTACGCCTGATCTCGGTGCTGCGCTTCGAGGAGAGCCCGGATTCGATCGGTCGCATCGACGAGCGAATCGTGATTGACGCTCGCTGCCGCGACGTCGTCGCCTCGAAGCGCAGCCTCGACGAGACGCTCTTGAAAGACCACCAACGACTCGACGTCTCCCGAGTCCAGCGTGCCCCGGGCACCGACGATCTTGTAGGCCCTGCAGTGGTGCCACAGATTGCGAATCATGTTGACGAGCAACGGGTTATCACTCGCACGGTAGAGAATCGACAGCAGTTCCTCGTCGTGTTCCAACAGTTCCACGACCCGGCCCTCGACGATCGCGACCCTCATCGCCTCGAATTCGGTCTTCATTCGCTCGGCGTCGGCGCGGGTGATTCGAGTGGCACCGAGCCGGGCAGCCTCGACCTCCAACAACAGTCGGACGTCGTAGACATGGACCAACTCTGCGAAGCTCAGTCCCTTCACGACAGCACCCCGGTGCGGGACCCGCTCCGCGAGACCTGCCTCCTCTAGTCGGCGAATTGCCTCTCGAACCGGCATGACACTCGTGCCGACCTGGGCCGCGAGGTCGCGGATGCGCAATCTCGTCCCGGCAGGCATATCGCCATTCATGATCGATTGATGGATCATCGAGTACACCTGATCCGTCAGGAGAGTCGGCTCGACTTTCTGCGGAACGGTCACCGGGGCGATCCCAGCGGGGCCTGAGCAGGACTCTCCCGGGCGTTTGGTCGCACGGCTCGCAGACCGTTCGCCCTCACGAGTCACCGGTTCCGTCGCAGTCATATGGCCCTCGCCCTTCGCCCTGATCTCGACGTAGCCCGAACCATCGCTGTCGGGCCTTCGCGCACGATGCGCCGCCGATCACATCATCCGCTTGTGTGATCTGTGATCACACTTTATCCTCAATGGAGCGGGTATGACCGGCATCACTGTTTTATCCCAGAGAACGACGCGTCCGGACTGCGTGCATCGCACGCAACCACTGCACGGCAGGTGCGCGCGTCCCGAATCACAACTTGCCACGAACACGCCACCACTCCCCGGCGAGCGACATGGCCCCAGTGAAGGAGATATCGAAGTGCGAGATGTAGTTGTAGTCGGTGCCGGCCTCGCCGGTCTGTCAGCGGGCTGGCGGTTGCGTCACTGGGACACACTTGTCTTGGAGTCCGAGGAGCGCGTCGGTGGACGCATCCGTTCCGAACGTCGCGGGTCGTATTGGCTGAACTGGGGTGGCCACGTCTTCGCCGGCCCCGGATCGTCCACGGAAGCCCTGCTCAACGAGGCCGGGGTGATGTCGGTCGACATCCCCGGGTCGCTGCAGGCCCTCTCGATGAACGGGAAGTTCCTCCGCAAGGGGCACATCGCCACCTATCCGTTCCGGATCCCGATGTCGCTCTCGGCTCGGGTGGCAACCATGCGCGCCGGCATGAAGATCGTTGCGGGCGTCGGAAAGTACACCGGAGTGGTACGCAAGCGCGCCGGTGAGTCCGGAGCGATGCGCCAGCAGCGGATCTACGACTTCGCGAACGACGAATCCTTCCTCGACTTCGTCGGGGACTTGCCGGAGGACGCGGCCGCGCTGTTCAAGACCACCGTCACCCGGTCCGCCGGAAACATGGACCAGATCTCGGCGGGCGCAGGCATCGGATACTTCAGCCTGGTGCTCGGGTTCGGGCAGGGCCTCAGCCGCGGCATCGTCGGCGGGCCGTCCACACTCACCGAAGCCCTCGCCGCGTCGCTGGGCGACCGCGTTCAGCTGGGTGCCGCCGTGCAGGAGGTCGTGCACAAGAAGGACTCGGTGATCGTTCGCTACCGCCAGGACGGACGCGACCACGAAGTCGAGGCGCGAACGGTCGTGCTGGCCACCACCGCGGACGTGTCCCACCGGGTCGGGGTCGACCTGCCGCAGGACCTGCGCGACGCGCTCTCTCAGATCAAGTACGGCCCCCACGTCAGCTCGGCGTTTCTCACCGACGAAACGACGGCGCGGCCGTGGGACGACATCTACGCCATCGCCGCCCCCAAGCGTTCGTTCGCCATCGCGCTCAACCAGGCAAGCATCGTCCGCGGCACCGAGTCCGTCCGGCAGCCCGGCGGCAGCTTCATGACGTTCTCGCCTGCGGCGTTGGGTAGCGCACTGCTCGACAAGAGCGACGACGAAGTGGTGAACACTCACCTCGCCGACCTCGAGCAGATCCTGGGGCCCGGATTCTCCGACACCGTCGTGGAAGCCAAGGCCGCACGGTGGAAGAACGCGTCGCCCTACAGCTTCCCCGGTCGCGCAAAGCTTCAGCCCACCTTGACGCGCGGTGCCGGCCGAGTCTTCCTGGCCGGCGACTATCTCGGAACGCTCTACACGGAAACGTCGATCACCTCGGGGTTCTCCGCTGCTCAAGAGGTCGCCAGCGTGCTCGCCACCCATCGCCAGACTCGTCAACCGAAGATGCTCACCGTTCAGCCCGCCAGCGCCTGACCTTCCCCACACCAAACACTCGTCAACGATCTAGGAGTCATTTCATGTCCAAGCAACTCAGCGGTGTCCTCACAGCATTGACCACCCCGTTCGACGCCGACGAACTCATCGACACGGACAAGCTGAAGCTCGTGGTGGACCGCTCGATCAAGGCAGGCGTCGACGGTGTCGTCGCGGCAGGATCGACCGGTGAGGTCGGGGCGCTGTCGTCGGACGAGCGCCTGCGTCTCGTCGACACGGTCATCGAGCACACCGACGGCCGGGTTCCCGTCATCGCCCAGACCGGTGCCACGACGACCGCAGAGGCCATCCAGCTCTCCCGCGCCGCCGAAAAGTCGGGCGCCGACGTGCTCATGCTGATCACACCGTTCTACGAGCCGCTCTCGACCGAAGAGACGGTGGCATACATCAAGGATGTCGCTTCCGCCGTGGAGCTGCCGGTCATGCTCTACAACATCCCCGCGGTCACGGGTGTGAACCTCGACCCGAGCACTGTTCGCTCCCTGGCCGAAGAGGTCGACAACATTCGGTACATCAAGGACTCGAGCGCGAACTGGGAACAGGCACTGCAGCTGATCCACCACCACAGCGACGTGATCGGCACCTTCATCGGCTGGGACTCCTACATCTACAGCGCGCTGGTCGAGGGCGCTGCCGGGGTCATGGCAGGTGCCGCAAACGTCGTTCCGGACGAGATCGTCGCCGTGAACCGGCTCATCGGCGAGGGCGACCTGCACGGCGCGCTCGCCAAATGGAAGAACCTGTACCCGGTGATCGACGCGATGATCTCCGTTCCCTTCATCTCCGCCGTCAAAGCCGGTCTCGCTCTGCAGGGAGAACCGGTAGGAGCGCCCCGCCGGCCCACCGCAGAACTCCCCGCAGAGCAGGTCGAAAAGATCGGACAGGCACTGAAGCGGCTCGCAGAGGGGACTGCGTAAATCATGGCAGGCCTGGACTGGGCCGAGATGCTCACGACCGTGGCGGACGCCATCTGGGGACCGATGGCCTACGTGGTCCTCGGCCTCGGGGTGGCGTACACCGTCGCCACCAGAGGCATTCAGTTCCGACGCATCCCGGACATGATCCGACAGCTGAAGGAATCCAGCGAAGGCGAAGGAGGACTGTCCTCCTTCCAGGCGCTTGTCCTTGCGCTCGCCAGCCGTGTGGGTGTCGGGAGCATCGCCGGTGTCGCAACAGCAGTCGGCGGTGGTGGACCGGGTGCCCTGCTGTGGATGGCCGTGACAGGACTGGTCGGCTGCACCGTCGGGTACGCCGAGGCAACCCTCGCGCAGGTGTTCAAACGTCAGGTCGAGGACGAGGACCGGAAGAAGGCCAACGAGGATATCGGCGGCATGCCGTACTACATCAAGTACGGACTGAAGCTTCCCAAGGTCGCGGGCCTCGTCGCGTTCCTCGGGCTGGTCGGCTACGGATTCATGTTCCCCGGATTCCAGGTCAGCACCATTGCCTCGAGTGCGGAGATGGCATTCGGAACACCGACCTGGGTGCCGGCAGTGCTCATCACCGTGCTGATCGCTCTGGTGATCTTCGGTGGCACTACTCGAATCGTCAAGGTCACGCAGACTCTCGTACCGATTCTCGCAATCGGATACCTGACGTTGGCGCTGGCGGTGATCGCGGCGAACATCGAAAATGTCCCGGAAGCGATCACGCTCATCGTGAACTCGGCGTTCGGTATCGACCCTGTGCTGGGCGGCATCGCGGGCGCTGCAGTTGCATGGGGAGTGCGCCGGGCAGTCTTCGCGTCGGCGAACGGAATCGGTGAGGCGACGTTCGCCGCGGCGGCGGCACGGACGTCCCACCCCGGCAAGCAGGGTCTCGTCCAGACGTTCAGCATCTACATCGACGTGCTGCTGATCTGCATGGCAACAGGGCTGATGATGGTGGTCTCCGGACAGTACAACGTCTCCGATGGTTCGGGTGGTTACCTTGTCCAGAACCTTCCGGGTGTGGAGGCCGGTCCGAACTGGGTCCAGAAGGCCATCGACACGTTGGTTCCCGGGTGGGGCGCGGCGTTCATCGCAGTAGCCGTGTTCCTGTTCGGCTTCACCTGCCTCATCGTGTACTTCTACGTGGCCAACTCGAACCTGTTGTTCCTGCTCAACGGGCGGAAGGGGCCGGTATCCAAGCTGGTCCTCAAACTCGGCACGCTCGCGATCGTATTCGTCGGCTCCGTCGTGAACGCAGGACTCGTCTGGGCGATCGGCGATATCGGGCTCGGGCTCATCGCCTGGGTCAACCTGATGTGCCTGGTACTGCTCTTCCCGCTCGTCTACCGGGTGTACCGCGATTACGAGCAACAGAAGAAGCGTGGACTCGACCCCGCGTTCGATCCCACAGCGCTCGGCATCGACGGAGCCGAGTTCTGGGAAGCGAACACCGTCACCGGACACAGCGTCTCCCGGTGAGGAGTTTGCCGCAACTGTCCGTCACGCCATAGCGGATCATCCAGCGCAACCCGTTGCGGGCCGGCGCTTCTCGCGCCGGCCCACATCATCCCAGTCGATCTTGGAGGTTCTTCCAGATGCCCAACACCACCCTCACCGGACATGTCGCCGTCAGCCGAGCACCCGGAGGTTCCTTGAACGTCCGGGACGACCTGCCTCCGACCCAGCACTACATCGCAGGAGCGTTCGACGCCGTCGACAACTCCGGTCCCCGCACCGACGTCGTCGACCCGAGTACCGAACAGGTCATCGCCGCGGTACCCCAGGGGACCGCGGCCGATGTCGACCGAGCGGTCGCAGCCGCGGTCGCGGCCAAGAACGACTGGGCCAGACTCGTTCCGAAGGAACGCTCCCTTCTGCTTCACCGCATCGCGGACAGAATCGAACAGAACTCCGAGGTACTGGCGCGGCTCGAATCCGCCAACACCGGAAAACCTTTCGAAGTCTCGAACGACGACGTCGCAGGCACTGTGGACACCTTCCGGTTCATGGCGGGCGCACTGCGTGCGACCACGTCGATGGCCGCCGGAGACTACGCCGAGAACCACCTGTCGGTCATCCTGCGTGAGCCGCTCGGTGTGGTCGGCGTCGTCACCCCGTGGAACTATCCGCTGCTGATGGCGGCGTGGAAGATCGCGCCGATCCTCGCAGCCGGAAACACGGTGGTGATCAAGCCGTCCGAGCAGACCCCCTTGACGACACTGAAATTCGCCGAACTCGTCGGTGACCTGCTTCCGGTGGGCGTGTTCAATGTGGTGTCCGGACTCGGGCCGACCGTGGGAGCGCGGCTGACCGAGCATCCCGACGTCGACATGCTCGCCCTGACCGGATCCGTGGGCAGCGGCAAAGCCGTCGCACGTGGGGCCGCAGACACGCTCAAGCGCGTCCATCTCGAACTGGGCGGCAAAGCACCAGTGGTGATCTTCGCCGACGCCGATCTCGACGACGCCGCGGTGTCATTGCGTGCGGCGAGCTACTGGAACTCGGGCCAGGAATGTGGCGCAGCATGCCGGATTCTCGTGCACGAGTCCGTCGCCGAGGAGTTCACCCGGAAGCTGGTCGAACAGGTGAGCACGTTCGTGGTCGGCGAGCCAGGAGCAGGTGACACCGTGGAAATCGGCCCTCTGGTGTCGAAGGCGCACTTCGAGCGGGTCACCGCATATCTGGAACGTGCGGCGCAACAGGGAATCACCGCCGCAATCGGTGGATCTGCACTGGACGGACCGGGGTACTTCGTCGCACCGACCGTGCTCGTCGGCGTACCCGACGGCGCCGAATGCGCTCGCGAGGAGATCTTCGGCCCGGTGGTCACCGTCGAGACGTTCACCGACGAGGACGAGGCGACCCGCCGCGCGAACGATGTTCCGTTCGGCCTCTCGGCATCGGTCTGGACCGAGAACGCCCGCCGCAGCCACGAAGTTGCCGCGCGGATCGACGCCGGAACGGTGTGGGTCAACTCCCACCTCGTGCTGGCCAACGAAGTTCCGTGGGGTGGGTTCAAGGGATCCGGCTACGGACGCGACCTGTCGATCTATGCCCTCGACGACTACTCACGCACCAAGCACGTCATGCACAACCACGGTCGATAGTTCATCCCGAGGTTCGTCCTGCCCGGCGTCGACCGTCGTGCGAAACGTGGCGCCCGCCCTGTTCTCTGCACAGGGCGGGCGCCGCAGTCCTCTGCCGGCGTCGTCCACACGGGAGGGGAACCCACCGTCGATATTGCTGCCGCTCACACCCTCTGGACAAGATCGGAGTAGTCATGAAGTCCACCGCCCTGACCACACACCTCTACGCGCCCTCGACCGAACTGTGGGATTGGCAGATGAACGCCACGTGCCGGAGCATGGGAACCGATCTGTTCTTCTCCCCCGAAGGTGAGACACGGGAGGCCCGGCGATACCGGGTAGACTTCGCCACCCGGATCTGCCAGACCTGCCCGGTCCTCGAGCAATGCCGCACTCACGCGCAGACGGTGCGCGAGCCGTTCGGGATCTGGGGTGGTACCACGGAGTCCGAGCGCCGGTACGGTGACGCCGGCAGGCCCGGATCGGTGAAGGCGGACGGCGCCGCGGGTGGGCGCACAACCCGTCCGGCCGCAGGGCGCCTGACAGTCTCCGGCCGGCACCCCGGGCCGGGAAGACGTCACCGGCAGACTTCGTCACCGTCGACGGTTCGATGACCATTCCGCGCGGACAGCCGTGTTCGTCGATTCCTTCGGTGCCACGATCTCGATGGTGTACTCGGTGAGCGCCGTCGCGCAGATCCGGCTCCGCTCGGGAATGGGACGGGAGCAATCCGGAAACTCCGCTTCAAAATGTGGCTGTCCCCGACGAGTCGGTCGTGCTCACTGTCATTGTGGCTGCTCCTGGACGGACTAGTTGATGCGTGGCCCCCGGGCGCGTTCGGCCTTGCGCGGCGGGAAAGGTTCGCCGTTGTTGTATGTGCGTTCGAGAACGGCGAGGTAGTGGGCGAGGGCTTCGTCGACGAGGGTGGACCAACTGTTGGGGGCGCCGGCGATATGGCCGATGGCGGCGACGGCATTCTTGCCGTTTTCGGCCTTGGCGCGGTTGATGTAGACGGATTCCTGCTTCTTGTCTGCGGGGACCCGTCTGGTGGTCTTCTTCTCCTCGCCGAGGGCCACCGGTTCGGCGATGGTGGCTGCTTCTTGTGCGACGTCCACGCCCTGTTCGACGAGATTCGGCAGTCGTCTCTTGCGGCGTTCGAAGGGGTTGTTGGCGAGCCCTGCGACGTCCACGCCCTGTTCGACGAGGTTCGGCAGTCGTGGCTTGCGGCGTTCGAGGGGGTTGTTCGCGAGTCCGGGCTTACGTGTCACGCTCGTCAGGAGGTCCGTGCGACGAGTGCTCGCGTGCGTCCCGTCCTGGTGCGCGCCAGTGCGGGGCTGGGGGCGGCGTTCGAGCGGGTTGTTGGCGAGTCCGGGCTTACGTGTCACGCTCATCGGATGTCCCTTTCGACGAGTTCTTGGGCGGCGTCGCGGTAGGCGCGCGCTGCGGCGGAGGACGGTGCCCACCTGACGACGGGTTCTTCGGCGCTGTAGCTTTCGCTGACGCGGACGGACTTCGGGATGATGGTGCGCATCGTCTGGTCGGGGTAGGTCTCGCGGAGCGCGGCGAGGACCTGCTGGTCGATGACCTGGCCGAGTTCGACGCGGCCGCACAGAATGTGATTGAGCCGCGCACTGGGATTGAGCAACTCGACCTGCTCGGTGATGTAGTTCTCGATCCGCATGAGCGCTTCGAGTTCCATGGCTCCCGTCATGACAGCGGCGAGCACTTCGGTGCAGGCGACGAGTGCGCTGATGGTCAGGTGGTCGAAGTCTCCGGGGCAGTCGAGGAGGTTGAAATCGACGTCGGGGGCGCCCGCGAGGGCTTTGCGCAGGACGCCGTGCGCACCGGGCTTCTTGAGGAAATAGGGCCCGACGGAATCGAGTTCCTTGGTGGCAGGAACGAGGTGGATCCCGGACGCGGTGATGGTGGTGGCATCTTCGATGCTCGCCACCATCATGAGCACCGACAGGACATCGTTGTCGACGGCTTCGGGCGTGGCGCCGAGCCAGGTGGTGGCGTTGCATTGCGGATCGAGGTCGACGACGCGGACGGTGTAACCGGCTTCGACGAGGGCTTGGGCGAGGTTGACCGCGCTCGTGGTTTTGGTGGAGCCACCTTTATGGTTGACCACTGCGATGGTGCGGGTCATATGGGCCTGTCCCTTCGTGTACATATAGTGACGTAGCTCAAGATACTGAACTTGGCCGAGGCACGCGGATGACCCGCCGATCTGAGCGCTGAACCCTCAACTTCTGTGACGGCGACTACACGCAGGGGAACTACAGCCGCGTTGGGCGGGAGTGCGGCCTGACGATTCGGCCCGCACCGCCGGCCCGCTCCCCTATAGACCGAGTACCAACGCGGCCAGTGTGAATATGCAGGGCTACCGATAGACCCGCATTTCATCGGATGCAGATGTCGGGAACTGCCGCACACAAGTCGAGTGGCGTGTTAGAACGAACGAGTGGCACTCGGCGAACAGATCGAGATCGATGTTCGGACACGCATGATTGTGGGTCAAGAGCTAGATATGGCCGCTCACCAGCCAGACGTGGGCAACGTGATCGTTCACCGAGCCGGAGATCTCCTGGTGCTCGTCGACAGCGGGGTGACAACCGTGGTCCGGGACGCGATCCGATCCGCTGCCGACGACCTCGCTCCGTGGTCGAAGATCCTGCTGCTCACCACCCACGGTCACCCCGACCATGTCGGGAACAACGACATCATCACAGACCTCGGCGACGGGCTCGACCCCTCGAACGTGCACCATTTCGTCAGCGCGCACGACGCGAGCCAGTACCACGATCACGGGCTCCCCTACTGGACAACGAGCCTTGAACGCGTGTCCGGCCTGGTACCAGGTTTCGAGGATCCGGCTGCGGCAGCTCGCCGTCTCCTCGCCATGTACCGGCCCTACGTTCCCATCACCAACATCACCCGAACCTACGAGGAACTCCCGCTCGAGCACCTCGTCATCGGCTCTCAACACATGTCGGGTTGGTCGTTCGACGACGGTGCCGTTCAGGTCATCCGCACCCACGGCCACTGCGCCGGCCAGGTCGTCGTCCACCTTCCCGAAGCGCGGTTGCTGCACCTGTCCGACGAACCGAACGGCCCGTGCGGCGCGATGCACGACGCCAACCAGATGAATATCTTCGCCGCGCTCGCCCAGGCACTGACGCTGGTCGAGACCGATGCTGTCGACATCGTCACCGAAGGCCATGCGTTCGAGGTGTTCGATCGCCCGACCGCAGCCGAGCGTCTGTCGACGCTGCTCGATCAGGCCTCGGCGCTCGACGGCGCCGCACAGGCACTGCTCAGCGGTGGCATCGACGACCTTCCGGCGTTCGTCGCCGCCTTCATTGCACGCTCCCAGGCGCTCGGCGTCTCGGGTGCGAACCCGAACCCCATGTTCAACACCATGATGACGGTCGCCAAGCTGCGCGAGCTGAGCCTCGTCGCGAAAGGCGAAGGTCCGCAACAGACATGGAGCCGACCCGTGCTCGACGACTCGATGGGCGCACCATCGTCACCGGTTGAATGACCCCTCGACCGATGTAGTTGCCGTGCCCCTTCCCATCCCACTTGCCTCGACGAATTTGCACGAGTCGAATACACAGGCTCACCAGTAACTGTTCGGAATTGCATCAGATAGCCGATTCGAGGTAACGGACTCTTCGTTTGGTGAAACTTCGGTAAGCGTGCAAGGGCCGTCGTTGGGTCTACCTGAGACGACAGATCTACCTTCGACGGTCGATCTGCATGCCGGTAAGGGGTGACGCGGCAGATGCGGGATCCGCACAGAACCGCAACCTTCGCTTCGATGGGCCAGTGGCGTACGACGGGGTTCCGTATTCGACCCGGACGATCCGCATTCCCTTCAGGTGTGACTGAGCGATCCCGGTCTACAGGTGGTCACCGAATTCGGAGCGCGGACCGTCCTACTCGCGATGTAAACAGGGCGACGCGCACAGGTCATCGAGTTGACGAAGGTTCGGACACTCCGTGACGTT
Organism: Rhodococcus jostii RHA1; assembly: GCF_000014565.1. NCBI lineage: Bacteria > Bacillati > Actinomycetota > Actinomycetes > Mycobacteriales > Nocardiaceae > Rhodococcus > Rhodococcus jostii. Next base: position 3,057,833 of record NC_008268.1, read on the forward strand.
GTCGCCCATGCACTGGTGTTCGCCTGTATGACCGTGAAGAACCGCGAAAGCACGTAGGGCGGACGACCAACGATCTGCGACGACATCCAGTAGAGGAACCTGGTCCGCCCGATCGGAGACCGACCGACGGAAAAGAGGTCGCCGGACGCGAGATCCAATTAGATTTGATGCAGACCGTGTGGGGTGCGATGTCAATCGCAGGGATGGCCAGATCATTCTTCCTCAACCTGACTGAAGAAAATTGCTCGCCCTCCGGGAGAAAGCACGGTGACCGGCGTGGGAAATGTTGCTGCTTTCGACGTCTTACTCACGTCGTGACGGACGGTGCGATGCCGTGGGGGCTGGCGAAGGCGTCGCGTTGGGCTCGGCGCCGCTGCCGAGCTGACTCGAATCGCTGTGTGTCGAGGTCGGTGTGTAGAGGGCGGGGTGCAATGGTCACGGGTTTGCCGTCGGAGTCGACGGCGACCATGGTGAAGTATGAGCTGTTGGTGTGGCGGCTGGTTCCTTCCTGGATGTTCTCGGTGTCGACCCGGATACCGATTTCCATCGAGGTGCGTCCGGTGTAGTTCACCGATGCGGAGAAGGTGACCAGTTCTCCGACATGGATGGTGTCGCGGAAGTGGACGCGGTCGACGGACAGGGTGACGACGTAGGTGCCGGCGTAGCGACTCGCGCAGCTGTAGGCGACCTGGTCGAGCAGTTTGAGCAGGCTGCCGCCGTGGACGTTGCCGGAGAAGTTGGCCATGTCCGGGGTCATCAGCACGGTCATCGACAGTGACGTCGGGCGGGTGATGGGGTCGTTCGCTGGCATGCGTTCTCCGTGGGTGTGGTGGTGGCAGGAGGGCGGTCCGTGGCCGAGCGCGGTGTTGTAGCGATACTGCGTTGTAGCGCTACAACACCGCGTGCCCTGGCTTCTTGGCTCCGTCCGCAGTGCACCGTTGCGGGCGTGGTGCGACACGGGTGAAAGTACCCGCAGCGCACTTTTCGTGCGGCTATTTCAGAGGGTCAGCTCCGCCCCCAGAGCTGCGATTGCCCGGCCGGCGAACGTTTTTGGGGAATGCTCCAGGGGTTGGCGTCCTGCAGTGGCTCGGGGAGCCAGGAGTCGAAGTAGTTCTGGAAGGCGACGGGCCGGAGGAATCGCTCGACGGCTGCGGTTCCGACCGCGGTGTGCAATGGTGATGTCGTCGAGGGGAAGGGTCCGCCGTGGTGCTGTGCGGGTGTGACCGATACTCCGGTCGGCCACTCGTTGAGGAGGATTCGCCCGGTTCGTGTTTCGGCCAGGCGGAGGAGGTCGGCGAGTGTGTCCGCGTCGGCTTCTTCTGCGTGCAGGGTGATGGTGAGCGAGCCGTGCAGGCGACTGGCGGCGTCGGTGAGCTGCTTGACGTCGGTGTACTCGACGATTATCGAGAACGGGCCGAAGGCCTCGGTGAGTACGTTGTCCGCGTGCTCGACGAAGGTGGGGTAGTCGATGGACAGGAGTGCAGGCTGATGGCAGCCGTCGACCGTTGTCGGTTCGACGAGCATCCGTCCGCCGATCTGGTCGCCGATCTCCTGGAGCCGGTCGGCAAAGCCGGAGGTGATGGAGTCGGTAAGTAGTGCGCCGGTGCGTTTTCCGCCGATCCGCTCGGTGAGGATATCCTCCAGGCCGTGGTCTGCGGGCAGGAATACGATGCCCGGCTTGGTGCAGAACTGGCCGTTGCCGAGGGTGAAGGAGTCCACGAAGCCCTCGGCGATCGCGTGTCCACGCTCGTCGATTGCGGCCTGGCTGACGAACACCGGGTTGATGCTTCCCAGTTCTCCGTAGAACGGGATGGGTCGCGGTCGGTCGGCCGCGATGCCGGCCAGGAACAATCCTCCGCGCACCGATCCGGTGAAGGTTGCCGCGTCGACGCGTTCGTCGCGGAGCGCGTCGATGCCGGCGTCACGGCCCTCGATGACGTGGAAGGCTCCGGCCGGGGCTCCGGCGGCGTCGAGTGCTGCGGAGACGAGTCTTCCGGTGAGCTCACTGAGTTTCGGGTGCCCTTCGTGGGCTTTCACGACCACCGGGCACCCGGCGGCCAGCGCCGACGCGGTATCGCCTCCCGCAACCGAGAAGGCGAATGGGAAGTTGCTCGCGGCGAAGTTGAGGACGACGCCGATCGGGATCCGCATGCGGCGGAGGTTCGGCCTGGGTCCGGAACCGAAGTCCGGATCGGGGTCGTCGATGCGGGCGTCGAGGAACTCGCCGGTCTGTGCTTGTTCGGCGAACAGGCGCAATTGCATCGTGGTCCGGGCGAGCTCTCCCCGCAGGCGGGGCTCCGGGAGGTGCGTTTCTTCCATCGCGACCGGTACCAGCTCGTCGGCTGCGGCGTCGAGACGGTCCGCGATTTCTACCAGTTGCGCGTACCGCTGCTGTGGGGTCTGACGGGCAAACTCGGCCGTGGCGGCTGCCGCCTGTCCCAGCACGTTGTCCAGGTCCATGTCTGTATCGGTTCCTCTCATTTGCGCCACTCCGGGATCCTGGCGGCATTCCGGTGCGGCAGTTCGATGAGTTTCGCCGCCCCGTCCGGGGAAGCGATGAGGATTTCGTGGGCGATTCCGGTGAACAGCCCGTTCTCCACGACGCCGGCGATCCAGTTGAGGTTCGTGTCGAGCAGGGCTTTGTCGGTGATCGCGACCATGTGGGCGTCGAGGATGAAGTTGCCGCTGTCGGTGACGACAGGCTGCCCGTTCCGGTGTCGCTGAATGATCTTGACATCGGTGTAACCGAGGTCGGTCAGCAGCGCGGAGATCGATCGCCGAGTCGCCTTCCACCCGAACGGGATGACCTCGATCGGAAGTGGGAAGGAGCCGAGTTGCTCGACCAGTTTGGTGTCGTCTGCGATGCACACCATCTTCGACGAGGCCTCGGCGACCATGCGCTCCCACAGCAGGCAGGCGCCGCCACCCTTGATCATGTCGCCGTCGTGGTCGACCTCGTCGGGTCCGTCCAGCGTCACATCGAGTGGGCGGTCGAGGTCGTTGAGATCGACGAGGGTGATACCGACCGACAGGGCCAGGTCGCGGGTTGCGGTGGAGGTGGGGACACCGACGACGTCGAGGCCGTCGGCGACCTTCTCGCCGAGGGCGCGCACGAACCACGCGGACGTCGTTCCGGAGCCGAGTCCGAGTTGGGCGCCGTCGTGCGCGTAGCGCTCCACCGCGGCCCGGCCGACGGCGTATTTCGCCGCGTCCTGGGGGGTTTCGGTCGTGTACATGTGGAGGAGTTCCTTTCGGGTGGGTCAGATGAGGGCGAGCAGGTCGTCGAACGAGTCGAGCCGGAAGTCGGCCTCGATATCGGGGTGTCCCCAGCTCACATGGGCATAGCGGATGCCTGCGGCCGCCGCGGTGTCGCGGTCGATGTCGGTGTCACCGACGTAGAGCACTGTCGAGGGGGCGCCGAGGGCGGCGATGGTGTCGGTGAGATGCCGGGGATCGGGCTTGGGCCCGTCGGTGGCGTCGGAACCTATGACCGCCCCGATGATCTTCCCGAGCCCCAGTGCATCGAGGACCGCGTGGGCGATCGGTGTCCGCTTGTTTGTGCATATTCCGAGCTGGATGCCCCGGGCGTCCAGCTCGGAGAGCACTGCGGCGGCGGTGTCGATCAGGCGGGTCTTTCTCGCCGGGTTCGCGCGGTAGCGCTCGGAGTAGGTCGCCAGGACGTCGTCGACGATCGGTGCGGTGACGGGCAGTCCGGCGACCCGCAGGCACTGTTCGACGAGTGCGCGGGGGCCGCCGCCGAGTGCGTCGGCGACCTGCCGGACGGTGACCCGGTGATCACCGTGAGAGGACAGTGCCTCGTTCATGGCCGCGGCGATGTCCTCGCTGCTGTCGACCAGGGTGCCGTCGAGATCGAAGACGACTGCCGTGAATTTCGTCTGCGTGGTGCTCATGTCTTCCTTGCGATGTCGATGTCGGAGAACACGTCGGTGAAGTGCCCGAACAGGTTTCGGTAACCCTCGAAGATCCGGGTGTAGCGGGTGGCTTCGGTGGGACCGGGGAGATGTCGCGAGGACACCTCCAGGTGCCCGTAGGCGTCGTCGAAGGATTCCCAGGTGCCTGCCCCGACCCCGGCGACGATCGCGGCACCGTACGCGCCGCCTTCGCTGCTGCCGGTCATGGTAACGACCTCGGTGTCGAACACGTCGGCCATCGTCTGCAGCCAGAAGCCGTCGCGGGTGGCGCCGCCGGAGGCGATGATCCGGTCGCACGGTATCCCCAGCTCGGTGAATGATTCGAGGATCTGACGCATGTTGAGCAGCGCGCCCTCGATCACGGCACGCACGAGATGCCCGAGCCCGTGCATGCGGGTCAGCCCGACCATGGCCCCGCTCGCGGAGGGGGCGTAGTGCGGGGATCGCTCGCCGGCCAGATACGGCAGGAACAGCAGGCCGTCGGCGCCGACGGGCACCTTTTTGGCCAGGTCGATGAGTTCGGTGAAGCTGACGTCCTGTGCTCCCGGTAGTTGGTGGACAACGTCGGCGAGCCATTGCAGTCCCCCGGCGGCGGACAGGGACACTCCCATGATGTGCCAGTAGCCGGGCTGGTTGTAGCAGGACACCTGCACGGCGCCGGTGACGTTGTCCGGGCACGATTGGGAGACCGCGGCGACGATGCCGGCTGTGCCGAGGGTGACTCCGATGTCGCCGGGCCGGGCGATGCCCATCGAGGCCGTTTGGACGACCGCGTCCCCGCCTCCGCCGTAGACCTGGACGTCCTCTCGCAGGTTCCAGGCGTGGGCGATGTCCGGGAGCAGGGTGCCGGTGGGTTCGGGGGACTCGACGACCTCGGGGAGCATCGACTCGCACACCCCGACCGCCGCGAGCATCGCCGGGGACCACGTGCGGTTGGCGACGTCGAACAGACCTGTTCCGGATGCCTCGGACACCTCGGTGACGAACTGTCCGTTCATCCGCCAGCGCAGGTAGTCCTTCGGGTTGAGGATCCGGTGGGTCCGCGCGAAGGACTCGGGTTCGTGGTCGCGTAGCCAGGCAACCTTGCCTGCGGTGAATCCGGTGATGAGCCGGTTGGCGGTGGCGTCGAGGACCGCGTGGGGGCCACCCACGGTGTCGGTGATCGCGACGCATTCGGCTTCGCACCGCTGGTCGTTCCAGAGGATGGCGCGCCGGATGACCGTGCCGGTGTCGTCGAGGGCTACCAGGCCGTGCATCTGCCCGCTCAATCCGATGGCGACGATCTCGTCACCGCGGCGGGGCAGCTGTGCGGTGACCTCTCGAATGCAGGCATCGGTGGCCGCCCACCAGTCGTGCGGGTCCTGTTCGGACCAGCCGTGACGGTCGGAGAACAGCGGGTACTCACGCACGGCGGTGGTCATCACCGCCCCGGTGTGGTCCACGGCGACGACCTTGCAGGACGAGGTCCCGATGTCGACGCCGAGGTGCACTCGCGCGGCGGTGGTCATTACCGTGTCCCGTACTGGATGCGGAGGTGCTTGTACTGCAGATACCCCTCCAACCCGGCCTTGCCGTGCTCGACGCCGAAGCCGCTGCCCTTGCGGCCGCCGTAGGGGGCGTTCATGATTCCGGCGTCGACATTGTTGACGGCGACATTGCCGAAATCGAGGAGCCGGCCGAGGTCGTGGGCCTGCGCGAGATCACCGGTGTAGACGTAGGCCGCGAGACCCGCCTCGGTGCCGTTGGCGAGGTCCACCGCGTTCCTCAGGTCGCTGAAGGGCATGACGCCGACGACGGGACCGAATGTCTCCTCGTGCATCACGAGCATGTCCGGGTTGCAGCCGGCGATGACCGTCGGCTGATAGAAGTTCCCGGGCGCGAGCGTCTCGATCCGCGTGCCGCCGGTGGTGACGGTGGCACCGCGGGCGATGGCGTCGCGCACGTGCTGGTCGACGACGTCGAGGCCGGCGCGAGTCGCCATCGGTCCGACGTCGACCGTGGGGTCCATGCCGTTGCCGACGGTCAGCTCGGACACCTTCGCGGTGAGTCGGTCGACGAACTCGGAGTACACCGTTTCGTGCACGTAGATGCGGTTGATGGCGATGCAGATCTGTCCGGCGTTGCGGAACCCGCGGCGCGCGGCGCCGGCGACGGCGGCGTCGATGTCCGCCCGGTCGGTGACGATCATCGGGCACGAGCCGCCCAATTCCATCGTCAGGGGTTTCGCGGCGGGCACGCCGCGGGCGATCTTGCCGCCTGTCGCCGTCGATCCGGTGAACGCCAACTTGTCGAATCCGGGATGGCCGGCCACGGCCGGGCCCGTCTCGCCGCCACCGAGGACCAGGTTCGCCACGCCGGCCGGCAGTCCTGCTTCGTCGATGCAGGCGAACAGCAGTGCCGGTGACAGCGAGGCGTACTGCGACGGCTTGATCACGATCGTGCAGCCGGCCGCGAGTGCGGCGCAGAGCTTCCACCCGACCAGTTCGAGCGGGTAGTTCCACGGGGTGATCGCCCCGATGACGCCGATCGGTTCCTGGACGACCATGCTGGCGAAGCCGTCGACGTCGTTGGGGATCACTTCCCCGTGGATCCGTGTGGCCTCCTCGGCGTAGAAGTGGAACGCCTTGGCGAGTTTGTCGACCTCGCCGGTCGCCTCACCGATGGTCTTGCCCATCTCGGTTGTGATCGCTTCGGCGAGTTCGCGTTCGCGGGTCTTGACGATGTCGCCGATGGTGTGAAGGTAGCGGGCTCGCACGGTCGGGTTGACGTGTCGCCAGTCGGCGAAGGCGCGGCGGGCCGCGGTGACGGCGGCGTCGACGTCGGTGGCGGTCGAGGCGGGGACCTCGGCGATGACCTTCTCGTCGGCCGGGTTGAGCGCCTTGAAGGTCGTCTCGCTCGGGACCCACCCGCCGTCGATGTAGTTGTGCAGTGTGGTGATCGTCATGGCATGCGCCTTTCGCTCGGGGGTGATCAGTTCAGCGGGCATCGCAGCGGCTCGCCCCGGATCGCCCGGGACGCCTCCTCGGCGGCGAGGCGCTGGAGATCGCGCAGCGACTGTTCGGAGTAGAACGCTGCGTGCGGGGTGAGGACGGCGTTCGGGTGCGCGCGCAGCCGGTGGTCGGGGGCCAGAGGTTCCGGATGGAAGACGTCGAGTCCGACCCCGGCCAGCGCGCCGGAATCGAGTGCGTCGAGCACGGCGTCCTGCTCGACCAGGGCACCACGTGAGGTGTTGACCAGGAACGACCCGAACGGCATCTTGGCGAGATTGTCGGCGTTGACGATTCCGCGGGTGTCCGCGGTGGCGGGGGCGTGCAGCGAGAGCGCGTGGGACCGTCGGAACAGCTCGTCGAGATCGACGAGGGTGATGCCGTGGTCGGCCGCGACGTCGGGGTTCGCGTACGGGTCGTGGGCGATCAGATCGAACCCGAAGGGCTGCAGTCTTTTTGCGACGGCAAGCGCGATACGTCCGGTGCCGAGCAAACCTACCGTCGTCTCACTGGTCGAGCGGATCGGGGCGAGTTCGGTCGCGGACGGCCAGCCGCCGGCGGCCAGTGCGCGGTCGAACTGGGCAACTTTGCGCAGGAGCATGAGCGTGAGGGTGACGGCATGATCGGCGACGGTGTCGGCGCCGTAGTCCGGCACATTGCACACCCGCACCCCCAGCCGGGTGGCGGCGTCGAGGTCGACGTTGTCGAAGCCGATTCCGTAGCGGACGACGACCCCGTTCGGGTTCATGGCGGCGAGCGCAGCGGCGGTCATGGGGGCGAAGTTGACCAGTGCTACGTCGGCGCCGCGGACTGCCTCGATCGCCTCGGTCTCGGTGGTGGCGGCGAAGGTGGCGAAGTCGGCGTCGAGTTCTTTCGCGGCGGCGCGTTCGAAATCCTCGCCGGCGAAGTTGTGGTCGGTGATCACCATCCGCATCTCAGGCACCGACCTTCCCGACCAGTCCGCGCCCGTGCAGGTTGGCGATGAACGACCGCAGCCCGAACTCCCAGCGCTGCGCCTTCTCGGAGTGGTTGACGCGGTTGACGAGAGTGCCGAGTTTCGGGCTCGAGATCCGCACCACGTCGCCGATGTGGTGGGTGAATCCCATGCCCTCGCCGCCGCGGTCGTGCGTCGGAGAGAACAGGGTGCCGGTGTAGAGGACGATCCCGTCGGGGTACTGGTGGGCGTCGCCCACGGTGTATTCGGCGAGGGTGCTGATGTCGCGGGAGATCTCGCGCATGTAGCTCACGTCGTCGAGAACGAAGCCGTCGTCCTCCCCCAGTACCTGCAGGCGCACCTCGGCGGCGCGGACGTCGTCGAGGGTGAACGATTCGTCGAGCAACCTGATGAACGGTCCGAGCGAGGCCGAGGCGTTGTTGTCCTTCGCCTTGGGCAGCAGCAGCGCCGAGCGGCCCTCGACGTCGCGGAGGTTGACGTCGTTGCCGAGCATCGCACCCACGATGCGTCCGGTGGAGGTGACCGCGAGGGCGACCTCCGGTTCCGGGTTGTTCCACGACGAGACCTGCGCGACACCGATTTCGGAGCCGCACCCGACCGCCGAGAGGACCGGCGCCTTGGTGAAGACCTCCGGGTCCGGTCCCAACCCCACCTCGAGGTACTGGGACCACTGGCCGCGAGCCTTGAGGTCTTCCTTGAGCCGGGCCGCGTCCTCGCTGCCGGGTTCGATGGAGGACAGGGTCGTGCCGATGAGCCGCTCGAAGTCGCCGCGGATGGCGTCGGCCTGTTCGGGGTCGCCGCCGGCGCGCTCCTCGATGAGCCGTTCGAGCAGCGACGTCGCGAACGTCACCCCGGCGGCCTTGAGCACCGACAGGTCGACCGGTGCGAGCAGATAAGGGGCGCTGGTGCGGGCGGCGAGGGAGCTGGCGAGGACGTCGGCGATGGGCCAGGAGCGGGTGCCGACCGCGCTGCGGACGGCCTTGACCGGGTCCGGTGATTCGAGGAGATCGGTCATGGTCGGGAAGGCGTCGGTGATGTCGACCACCGCACCCGAGCGCAGGGTGACGATGCACGGGCCGCCGATGGCGTCGTCGTGGACCCGGCCGACGAGGGTGGCATTCGCCGCGTCGGCGGGCAGGACCGCTGCGTGCTGATCGATGAGGTTCATGGTGTCGAGATCCGTTTCGTTTCTATTGTGGTGGAAGTGCGAGTGCCGTAGTTGGTCAGCGGAGGCTGTAGCCGCCGTCGGCGACGAGTTCGCTGCCGCAGAAGTAGCCCGACTCGTCGCTGAGCAGGAACGCCACCGCGGCCGCGATCTCCGAGGGTTCGGCCATCCGCTGCTGGGGGGTGGCATCGAGCCATTGCCGGAACTGGTGCGCCTTCCGGGCGAGCAGCGGTGTGGCGACGTAGCCCGGGGAGACGGCGTTGACGCGGACGCCGCGGTCGGCCCATTCGGAGGCCAACGACTTGGTCAGCGCGGTGACCGCCGCCTTCGAGGCGTTGTAGGCGCACTGTTTCTGGGGGACGTTGACCACGTGATTGCCGCTCATCGAGGAGATGTTGACGATGGCGCCGGACTTCTGCTCCAGCATCCGTCGACCGAAGGCCTGGTTCGTGATGAACAGTCCCCGCAGGTTCACCCCGAGGGTGCGATCCCACTCGTCGAGGGTCATCTCCTCGGCGGCGATGTCGTCTTCGACGACGCCGGCGGCGGCGACCAGTCCGTCGATGCGGCCTTCACGTTCGGCGATGCGGGTGGCGACTTGCGCCATCGCGTACGGATCGGTGATGTCGACGATCGTCGATTCGCCGAGCGGTGAAGCCGTTCGGTCCAGCGCATACACGCTCGCGCCTTCGTCGATCAACCGGGCGCACACGGCCTCGCCGATGCCGCCGGCCGATCCGGTCACTGCCACGACTTTCCCGTTCAATCCGCGCATGGTGTTTCCCTTCTCGGTTTCTAGTGCACGCCCACCGTGGCCACGGTGGGCGTGGGCGGGGCTGTGGGGGTGCGCGGGCGGGCTTTGCGTGCCCGGGTCTTGAGGACGCCGACCTTGGCCGCGAGGATCGCGCCGATCAGGACGACACCGTTGAAGACCGGCTGCACCCAGGTTTGAGCGCCGAGCATGAACAGTCCGGTGGTGCCGGCAGCGACGAGCACGACGGCGGTCATGGTTCCCCAGACGTTGTAGTAGCCGCGGCGGATCGACGTCTCACCGAGGAAGCAGGCGGCGATGGCGGGGAGCAGGAATTCCGAGCCGCTCGTCGGTGCTGCCGAACCGACCTGGGCGACCTGCAGTACACCTCCGATTGCCGCGAGGACCGCGCCGCCGACGAACGCGCCGACGGTGAGCTGGTCGACCTTGATGCCGGTCAACCGTGCGGCGTCCCGGCTGCCGCCGATGGCGTAGAGCCGTCGGCCCACCGGACGGAAGTACAGCACGTACCAGAGCACGATGCCGACGGCGACGGCGAAGATGAACGGCAGCGGGATACCCAGGGGGCGGCCCTGCCCCAGATCCTTGAACGCCTGCGGGATACCGCTGTAGATGACCGCGCCCTTCGAGTACCACAGGATCGCACCGAAGAGGACGGACTGCGTGCCGAGGGTGACGACAAGTGCGTTCAAGTTCAGGTAGGCGACGAGGAATCCGTTGATCAGCCCGACGACGACGGCCACGACGACGACGATCAGCACCGCCAGTGGCCACTGTGAGACGGTGCCGTTGGACATCAGCCCGGTGGCCAGGACGCCACCGAACCCGGCCATGGCGGCGACCGACAGGTCGAAGTGACCGACGATCAGCGGGAGCATCAGCCCGAATGCGATGAACATGATCGACGCATTGGCCTGCAGGATCGAGCCGAAGTTCGCGATGGTCGGGAAGGTATCGGGACGCATCACCGAGAAGAATCCGATGATCGCGATCAGGGCGATCACGATTCCGTAGTCGGTGAAAATCCTTTTGAACGCTCCCGCCGGGCGACCAGGCGCTCGTTGAACGGTCATGGTGTACTCCAAGATTCGATGATGGCCGCTAGGCCGTGGAAAGGTCCTGAACCGCGTAGCTCGCCGCGGCGATTCGTTCGGTGGTGATCTGTGCGCCGACGAGCTCGGTCGCGATACGCCCACGACGCATCACGAGCACCCGGTCGGCGTAGCGGGCGACCAAGTCGATGTCCGAGTCCAGCAGCAGCACCGACAATTCACGCCGGGCAACCTGTTCGAGGACGGCCTCGAGGATCGTCTTGCGGGCGCCGACATCGACGCCGTAGGTCGGTTCGTCCAGGATGAGGACATCGAGGTCGAGTTCGAGCCACTTGCCGAGGACGATCTTCTGCTGGTTTCCGCCGGACAGCTCACCGAGCAGACGTTCGGGGTCGGCCGGGCGTACGTCCAGGCGCTCGATCGCGCTCGCGGTTACCGTCCGCTCGCTGCTGCTCGACAACCGGCCGCCGCTCATGTGCTTGTCAAGGCTCGCCAGGCAGAGGTTGTCCGCCAATGTGAAGGACGGGATCGCGCTCTGCTTGCGGTCCTGGGGGACGTATCCGATGCCGCGTTCGATGCTGAGCTTCGGCGAGATCCGGTGCAGCTGCCTTCCGTGCAACCGGACCTCGCCGGCGGTGACGGCCTGGGACCCGAAGATCAGTCGGCCGAGTTCGCTGCGGCCGGAACCGACCAGACCCGTGACCGCCAGCACCTCCCCCGGCCGCAGGTCGAGATCGACATCCTGCACGAACGTTCCGCACACCCCTCGCAACGACAGTTTCGGCGCCGTTCCCGGTTCGACGGCCCGTCGGGCAGGTGCCGGGATGTCGGCGGTCTCGCTCGCGGCGGCCCCGCCGGTGATGATCTGCGTCAGATGCTGGTCGTCGGTGGCGGCGATGACGTCGTCGAAGACGAGTCGGCCATCGCGCAGCACCGAGACCCGGTCGGCCATCGCGAACACCTCGTCGAGGCGGTGTGAGACGTAGATCAGGGCGATGCCCTGATCGCGCAGCAACCGGCAGCGGCTGAGTAGTTCGTCGACCTGCGCGTTGGGCAGTCGTGCCGTGGGCTCGTCCAGGACGAGCACACCCTTCCCCGGTTGCAACCCTCGCAGGGCGCGGGCCATCGCGACGAGGGTTTGCTGGACGGGCCCGAGCGCACCGACCAGGGTGCGGGGGTCGAGGTCGTCGAGTCCGACCGCGGCCAGGTCGGCGATCGAGGTCGCGCGCTGGCGGCGCCAGTCGATGGTGGCGGCGCGCCTTTCGTAACCGAGGGCCAGTGCCAGGTTGTCGGCGATCGACATCG